>CAZBJQ010000054.1:0-17509 GCA_964492235.1 uncultured Anaerolineaceae bacterium
AGGAACACCGCCGCCCCCGAGAGTTTGGCGGCCGCCACGAACCGGGCAGCACACTCCCGCACCTGGGTGATTGACCCCGCGCCGCCCTCGAGTTCCGACACAGACACCGCCTGGATGGAGTCAACGATGACCACCTGCGGTGCCAGTCGATCGACGTGATTCAGGATGGCTTCGATGTCCGTTTCGGCCAGCAGGTACAGCTGCTGCGCCTCGCCGCCCGCAGGCAGCAGCCGCAACGCCCGGGCTTTGATCTGACGCTCGGCCTCCTCGGCCGACACATACAGCACCCGGTCGCGGCGGGCCAACCCAAGCCCGACCTGCAGCAGGAGGGTGGATTTCCCGATCCCCGGGTCTCCCCCGATCAAGACCACCGAGCCCGGCACGATGCCGCCCCCCAGGACTCGCGAGAACTCCTCGATCGGCACAGGGATTCGCTGCGTTGCGTCCCCCTCGACCTCGTCCAGCCGATGGGGGGTTGAAGACAAAGCTGAAGCCGGCCTGCGGCGGGCCGGGGAGGGTGCAGTCTCGGCCAGCATGCTGTTCCAGGCGCCGCATTGCGGGCAGCGTCCCAGCGGTCGCGGCGCCGTTCGACCACACTGCTGGCAGACGTACTGCGTGCGCGTCTTGCTCATCCTATCGAGTGATTATACAGCCCGCCCCCTGACCTCGATGCTCTTCTCGAGAGGGCCGCAACTTCGCCGGTGGCAGCAATCGTCAGCCTGATGGCGGTGCTCTCTCATCCGGACCCCGGCCGGGCGCACACCCACTCCCAACGCCGTAATCCGGGGTAATGGCAACGGGCAGGCCGTGTCCGGCCTGCCCGTTTCATGCGACGAGCTCGGCGACAGCTCACCCGGTGGTCAGGGCCGGCTCATCCACCTTCTCGGGCGAGCGGCGCAGTGTCACCTTCTCATCCTCGGCATCGAGCACGATCTTGTCGCCGTCTTTGAACTCGCCGGCCAACAGGCCGTCCGACAGACGGTCTTCAATGTTGGATTGGATGACTCGACGCAGCGGCCGAGCTCCCATGTCCGGGTCGTAGCCGAGGTCAGCCAGCAGGTCGCGCCCGGCCTCGGTCAATGTCAGCACGACGTGATAGGCCGAAAGCCGCGCCGCCACCTTGGCCACCTCCAGGTCCACGATCTGACGGATCTGCTCCTTGGTCAGGGCATGAAATACGACGACGGAATCCACCCGGTTGAGGAACTCGGGGCGAAAGATCTTGCGCAGCGCCTCGGTCAGCTTCTTGCGCATCTCCTCGTAGGCCTGCTTCTCAGCCACATGCTCATCCCGGTTGGTGGAGAAGCCGAACTGCGTCTGGCGGCGGATCATTTCCGCCCCGACGTTGGACGTCATCACGATGATCGCATGGCTGAAGTCGACCTTGCGGCCACGCGCATCGGTCAGGCGCCCTTCTTCCATGATCTGCAAGAGCATGTTGTGGGCTTCAGGGTGGGCTTTCTCGACTTCGTCGAAGACAACGATAGAGTACGGCTTGCGCCGGATGGCTTCTGTCAGCTGTCCAGCGTCATCGTAGCCCACATATCCCGGCGGCGCGCCCACCAAACGGCTGACGGAATGGCGCTCCATGAACTCCGACATGTCGATCTGGATCGTGGCTTCTTCGCTTCCGAAGATGAACTCAGCCAGGGCTTTGGTCAGCTCGGTCTTGCCGACACCGGTCGGCCCCAGGAAGATGAACGAGCCCACCGGGCGATTCGGGTCCTTCAATCCGGCCCGCGCCCGGCGCACGGCCCGGGCGATCGCCTCAACCGCCTCATCCTGCCCGATGATCCGTTGATGCAGCGCCGACTCCATCAGCAGCAGCCGCTCGGATTCCTCCTGGGCGATCTGCATCACCGGCACGCCGGTCCACATCGAGACCATCTCGGCAATATCGTCGGCCGTGACCCTCGGGGACTCCTCACTCGGCTGCCATCCGGCCCGCAGCTGCCCAAGCTTCTCCTCCAGGTCCGCCTGGCGCTGCATCAGCTCTTGTGCATCATCGAAGCGGGCTTCGTCCACCGCCCTGGCGTGGGCCTGCTTGGCCGCCTTAAGTTCGTCCATTGCCAGCTTGATCGTCTGAGCGGCGGGGTTCTTGTACATGCGCACCCGGGAAGCAGCCTCGTCAATCAGGTCGATCGCCTTGTCTGGAAGGAAGCGTTCGGTCACATAGCGTGCCGACAGGTTGGCCGCTGCCTCGAGGGCCTCGTCGGTGATGACGAGCTTGTGATGCTCTTCGTACGGGCGGCGGACCCCGCGCAGAATATCAATAGTTTCAGCCACGCTCGGCTCTTCCACCGTCACCGGCTGGAAGCGGCGCTCCAGCGCCGCGTCGCTTTCGATGTGCTTGCGGTACTCATCCAATGTCGTGGCGCCAATCACCTGCAGCTCGCCGCGCGACAGGGCCGGCTTGAGAATATTGGCGGCATCCACCGAAGAGCCGGCCGAGCCCGCGCCTACCAGCATATGGACTTCATCGATAAACAGAATGGCGCCGGAGGATTTCAGTTCGTCGATCACCCGCTTCAGGCGTTCTTCGAACTGGCCGCGGTACATCGTTCCCGCCACGAGCGAGCCCACATCCAGCTGGAGCACCCGCTTGCCGAGCAGCGGCTCTGGCGTCTCGCCCGCCACAATCCGCTGCGCCAAACCCTCCACGATCGCCGTCTTGCCTACGCCCGGCTCTCCGATCAGGGCGGGATTGTTCTTGGTGCGCCGCGCCAGGATCTGGATCACGCGTTCGATCTCGGTCTGGCGTCCGACCACCGGGTCGAGCTTGCCTTCCTCCGCCAGCGATGTCAGGTCGGTCGCCAGCTGGTCCACCAGGGGAGTCTTGGCCGACTGCTCCTTTGGTTTGGCGCCAGGCGGCGAGGCCTGCGGTTGCCGGCGGCTTGGCGACTCTTGCAGGACCCGGCGCGTCTGCCGCCGCACCTGCTCGGGCGTGACGCCCAGCCGGCGAAGGACATCCACACCCACGCCTTCCGGCTGACGAACGAGGCCGAGCAGCAGATGCTCAGTGCCGATGTAGTGGTGGCCCATCCGGCGGGCTTCCTCGATCGCCAGTTGCAGGACCTGCTCGGTTCCGGGAGCGAGCTCGATCCGCCCGCCGCTGTGTCGCCCGATGCCGGTCAGCCGTTCCACCATCTCCTTGACCCGCGCTGGCTCCAGGCCGAGCTCGCGCAGGACGCGGCCGGCGACGCCTCCTTCTTCTCGGATCAGTCCGAGGAGCAGGTGCTCAGTCCCGATGTAGTTGTGATGCATACGCTCGGCTTCTTCGTGGGCCAAACTCAGCACACGCCGGGCACGCTGCGTGAACCGCTCTAACTTGTCGGACACAGCGGGTTCCTCCGTGCAGACTCGAAATCGGCTAAGTCCACTCTTATTCTACCAAAGATGTCGAGGCCGGCTGGGCGCAGATCACCGCTTAAGCAATCAGGCGGCCGGGAGAACACCGGCCGCCTGCGACGTGGCTCACCGATGGTCAGCGGTCTTGATCCGTATCAAGCGGTGGCTCAAGCGGCAGCTCGGTCGACGGTTCGGCCTGCGACTCGCCGGGGATCTCCAGGGACTCGACCTCCTCGAGCTCGGCGTCGAAATCCTCATCGCCCTCCACACTCGGTTCTTCCTCGGGGATGGGCTCCCGCTCGCGCGTGGCAGCCTGCCAATCGATCTCAGCGTAGTCGGGTGAATCCACCCGCTTCAGGCTCAGTCCAATGCGGCGCCGCTCGCCGTCGATCTTGATCACCCGCATCGCCAATGTATCGCCTTCGTTGACCGCCTCGCGCGGGTGTTCGATCCGCCGATCTGACAACTCGGAGATGTGGATCAGGCCCTCGATGTCATAGCCTTCGAATCCCTTCAGGCTGGCAAAAGCGCCGAACTTGGTCAGCTTGGTGATCGTGCCCTCGACCAGCTGTCCTTCGACAAGCTTCGAGGTCACCGTCTGCCAGGGGTCGAGCTCAAGCTCACGCATCGACAGGCTGATGCGCTTGCGCTCCGGGTCGATGCTCAGCACCTTGACCTGGACCTCTTGCCCGACCTTGAGTGCCTCTTTGGGGTGGCCGATCCGTTTCCACGAGATCTCGGAAAGGTGGACCAGGCCGTCAGCCCCGCCGATGTCGACGAACGCCCCGAAGTCAGCCAGGCTGATCACATGCCCATCTCGAACATCCCCGGGCTTGAGCTCGACGATCAACTGCTCCTTGAGCAGCTTGCGGGCCTCCTTGGCAGCGGCCCGTTCCGACAGGATCAGGCGGTTGCGCCGCCGATCCACTTCGACAACCTTGACGACGATTGGCTCCCCAACCATCTTGCCCCAGCGCTTGTCCGGTGATTCGCCATCCGCCCGCCGGCGCCGCGACAGGCTGACCTGGGACGCCGGCACGAAGCCACGCAGGTTGCCGAGCTTGACGATCAGCCCCCCCTTGTTGTAGCCCCCCACATTGGCGTAGAGCGGATCCTGGGTGTTGAGCAGTCGCTCGGCCTCGCCCCAGTCGCGCTCCTCCTCGGCCTTAGCCAGCGAGAGCAGGACTTCGCCGTCCTGGCCTCCGGTGCGCAAGACGTAGACGCTCACTTCCTTGCCTACCGTAAGCTCAGCCCGGCGCTCCTCGGGCATCTGCTCGAGCTCCCGCGCCTGGATCAGGCCTTCGGACTTAGCGCCGATATCGACCAGAATGTCCCCGCCGGACACCCGGGCTATCGTGCCAGTGCGAATCTCGCCGCGGCGAGGCGTTTCGAGATCGAAAGCATCGCCTCCCAGCAGCGCATCCATGGCGGAAGTCTGGTCCGACGGCTTCTCGGCGTTGTGCTCACCTTCCGCGCTCTGCTCAGTCAGATCGCTCAAGACGGATTACTCCACGAAAGAATGGATAATCATTATAAAGGCGTTCACATGTCCTGACAACCTTACCCGGTTTCGGTGAATGTGCTCGCGGTATAATGCCTCTGGAGACCCGCTTTGGCCGTCGTTTTCCCCTTCACCTCGATCGTCGGACAGGAACGGATGCGCCGCGGCCTGGTACTGAACGCCGTCAACCCGCGCATCGGAGGCATCCTGATCCGCGGCGAGCGCGGCACGGCCAAGTCCACCGCCGCCCGGGCGCTGGCCGCGCTGCTGCCGGACGTCCAGGTCGTGAGCGGCTGCCGCTTTGGCTGCGATCCCGAGCGCCCGACCACCTGGTGCACCGAGTGCAAGGAACGCAGAGCAGGCGGCGAGCAGCTTCCCGTCGAAATGCGCCGCACATCATTTGTCGACCTGCCAGTCTCGGCCACCGAAGACCGGGTCGTCGGCACCCTGGATATCGAGGCCGCCATCCAGCGCGGCGAGCGACGCTTCGAGCCCGGCGTCCTGGCCTCCGCTAACCGCGGACTGCTGTATATCGACGAGGTCAACCTGCTGGACGATCATGTTGTCGACCTGCTGCTGGACTCGGCAGCCCTTGGGATGAACATCGTCGAGCGCGAGGGCATCTCCTTCGCCCATCCGGCGCGCTACATCCTGGTGGGCACCATGAATCCGGAGGAGGGCGACCTTCGCCCGCAATTGCTCGACCGCTTCGCACTCTCGGTCGATATCCGAGGCCTGCCCGACCCGCGGGACCGTGTGGCGATCATGGAGCGCAACCTGGCCTTCGAGGCTGATGCCGAAGGATTCCGCAGCACGTGGCTGGAGCCGGAGCGGGCGCTGTCGCAACAGATCGACACCGCCCGCCGGCTGATAGATGTCGTCAGCTACACCCGCCGCGACCTGCTCTCGATCGCTGCCTTGACCTCGTCCTTGCAGGTCGACGGCCACCGGGCGGACCTGGTGATCCTTAAGGCGGCCCGGGCTCAAGCCGCCCTGGACGGCCGGACCGCCATCTCGGAGAACGACATCCTTCTGGCGGCAGAGCTGGCGCTTCCCCACCGCATGCGCCGTGGTCCCTTCCACCAGGGCGAACTCGACATCGAAGACCTGCAGTCCCGGTTGGAACAAGCGCAGGCCCAGGTTGACCTTTCCGGGGAGAGCAAGCCTCCAAAGGACGAGCCCGCCGAGGCTAAAAAAAAAGTCAGTCCCCTCCGGCCATAGCCCCGAGGTCGCGTGACGAATTGCCCATGGTGGGGCAGCCAGAGCCTAGCCGGCAGTCCCCCTTCGATACCACCCAGGCTCGCTGGTGGGACGGCGGTACGCCGGTGGAGATCGGCTCGACCTTCGCACCTCGCCGCCTGACCGGCGAGCTGGACCGCCTGACACGGCGGACAGGCGGCCGCCGCACCCAGACTCACACCAACCGCAAGCGGGGCCGCTACATCCGAGCCCGCCAGGCCCTTCCAAAAGAAACAGACATCGCCTTCGACGCCACGCTGCGAGCCGCCGCGCCTCACCAGGTCGACCGTCAGGCACAGCGGCAGGACGTGGCCTTCGCCATCCAGCCCGCCGACTTGAAGGCCAAGGTTCGGGTACGCAAGGCCGCCAATCTCATCTTGTTCGTCGTCGACGCCTCTTGGTCGATGGCTGTCGCCGAGCGCATGTCGGCCACCAAGGGCGCCATCCTGTCTCTGCTGACCGACGCCTACCAGCGCAGAGACCGGGTCGGCCTGGTAGTCTTTCAGAAGGACCGGGCCCTCACCGTGCTCCCACCGACGAGTTCGGTGATGCTGGCCCAGCGCGCACTGGCGGACATCCCGGTGGGCGGCAAGACCCCCCTCTCCGCCGGTCTGATGCTGGCCCACGACATCTTTCAACAGGAGAAGGTCACGCACCCGGACGTGCTGCCGTTGATGATTCTGCTGACCGATGGCGCAGGGAACGTCTCGTTCGGAGCCCTGCCGCCACAGGAAGAGGCCCATCAGGTCGCCGAGCAGATCCGCCAGTCAGGCATCCGTACCGTCGTCATCAATATGGAGCACGCCGCCTTCGACCAGGGCCTGGCGCAGGCCCTGGCCGACTGCCTGGGAGGCCCCTGCTACACCCTACATGAACTGAAGGCCGAGCACTTGTATCGCGCCGTGCGCCTGGAACTCGACGGACAGTCGGCTTGAGCCTGCTGGACCCTCGCTCATCCCACGACAAGTTCAAACATGTCCTGCACGCCGAGGTCGAACCCCAGAACGATCTGAATGGCCAGAGCTGGAGCTGGCACGGTCTTCGCCGGCTCCGGGGCGAGGTTTGGTTTGCCGCGGACACCCTCCCCGTTCTGCAAGCTCCTGCTGGGCCATCTCATCGCGCTCGAAGCGTAATCGACGAATGCGCTTCCGGATCGCTGCCATCGGCGTGGTCCTTCTCTCCCGTCGCCAAGCAGAGCGCCCTGTCCCAAAACCAGCATGGCAATCAGCATGCAGGAACAGAAGACGGACGTTAGGGAGGAGGATTGGCACGCAAATGCTGCCAGGGACCGACTCATTGAGGAGAGCTACCCACGTCGCCCGGGAGGCGATCCGTGCTCGGACCTGCGTTCCGGCCGCACGCTCCGAGATGAGATCCCCTTGTTCACCGATCACCACCGCGATTCCTGGCCGCCGCCAGCTGTTGCCACATGAAGCGACGAACTCGGTCAGTGCAGGCAACTCGGCCAACACCAGATCGATCACCAAGTGCCGGAGGCTGGATTGTGACACCGAATGCTCCGGCTCAGTCACCAGAAGGTGCACCACAACCCCAGCCGTGTTGGGTTCGAGCCTGGCGGCTTAGTCGATCGAGGTGGGGAACTGTGACCGCTGTTTCCTGGCAAGTCGTGACAGGCGGTGTTCCAGCGTGTCCCAAGCCTGGCGCCGCCGCCAATCGTCGGGCCAGTGACTGAGGGCGATCATCGCCTCTTGTGCCCAGCGGCCAGCCTCGGCATAGTCCTGCACCCGCCATTCGAAGTGCTTCGCCAGCTCGATGCAGGGCTGAGGCTCGTCCGGCGCCAAGTCATGCCAGGCCTGCCAGAAGGATGTGGCTTCCTGATACCGCTGCTCTCGCCGGAGTTCGTGGCTGAAGCTGCGGAGGGCAGCCAGCCGAATCTGATCATCGTTCGAGGCGGCGGCGATCTGGAAAGCGGCAGCGGCCGCTTCGCGGCGTCCCGCCGCGCGATGCCAGCCAGCCACCCCCAGCGCTTCCGCGGCGGACAGGCCCTGGGGATGCTGTCCGGTGAATCGCGTCACAACCTCACAAGCAAGTCGCACCAGCGAGAGGATGTCGCTTGTGTTGTGGTACAGGACCCGTTCCATGGCAGAGGCGTCGCCGGTCCGCAGGTATCCCAGGTACATCTCTGGGATCAGGGCGCCCGGGACGTCGGCCACCGTGCGTTCCACCCCCAGGACCAGGCGCTCTAGTGTGTTCAGGCTGCAGTCGGGGAGGAGGCGCCGCCACAGGCGCCGTGACGGATGCAACAGGTCGAGGTGTGGCTGATCGGTCAGTCGGACGCCAGCCCGGTGGGAGATGCGGTATCGCGTTTCCAGCAGGGGCAGGTCGAACGCTCCGCCATTGAACGTCACCAAGCCAGCGCCGCGCCCGAGATCCTGCCGGAGCGCCTGCAGCATTGCCGCCTCCTCCACCGGGGCGCGCAGGAAGAACTGCTTGAGGCGGAATGTTCCTCCATCGATGGCCCCCACGCCGACCAGGAACACCAGCGTTCCGGCGCCTCCTGCCAGGCCGGTGGTTTCGGTGTCGAGGAACAGCCAGTTCTCGACGGGAGCATCGGCCAAGCCGGGGCTGCCGGCGACGCTGGCCGCGTCGGATGGCTCCACCGTCAGGATCTCCCGCAGCGGACCGTGGCCATGGTTGTGTTCGAGCGGGAACCGCTGTTCGATCACCCACGCTGTGCCAAAAGGCGTCTCCCAGGCCGAACCGGTTGCCAGCAGCGAAACCCCATCCGGAGCCCTTCCAGGCGGTTGGCCGACCTCGGCTGAACCCGCCGACTCCTGTTGGGCAGCGGGTCTGCCTGACCCGAGTCGATTCAGGCGCCGCTGCAGCGCCGCCCGTGCCTCTGCGTCCATGCCTCATCCCACCGATGCATACCCAAGAAGGAAGGAATCTGCCAATTCCCACACTCCCGCTGGGCGGGTTTGCAGGTCCCACCGAAGAATGTCATCGGGCCCCGATGACCTTCAACCATGTCACCCGCCAGGTCCGCGGCGTATTATAGCGTTCGGAGACGTGAGACGGGACATCCCGCTGCTCATCGCTGTCTCCTCCTTTGGCGAAAGCCTCCGCTGGGTTACCCCCTCACCGCCCCAGCGGAGGCTGCTTTATCGGACCGGGCAGTGCACGCCTGCGGTAAGACAGTTGGTTGTCCCGAAGATCGGTCGGGCCAGGGAAACGATCCGAGGCGGGTGTCAGGTCTGCGTCCCAACCCCACATCTCACGTTTTCTTTCGGCTGCAACGGGCTTCTTAGACATCCCCGGCGTCCTCAGGGCGCCCGGGGGCGGATTGGCCATTGAGTCCAGGCCAGCTCAGTCGGCGGCAGCTGGAAGCACCACCGTGAAGCAGCTACCCTTCCCAAGCGAAGACTCCACCCACACCCGCCCGTCATGATGGTCGACAATCGACTTCACAATCGAAAGCCCGAGGCCGGTCCCAGTGGTGTCTCCCGAGACATTCCCGGCGCGGAAGAACTTGTCGAACAGATAGGGCTGGTCGGCCGGAGGGATTCCCCGCCCAGTGTCGCACACACGGAGGATGACCTGGTCCTGGTCGGAGTAGGCTTCGACCCGGACCTTGCCACCGCTGGGCGTGTACTTCAGACCATTCTCGACCAGGTTTCCGATCATTTGCCGCAGCCGAATCGGATCGCCCAGGATCATCGGTAGCTCGTCTGGCAGGTCAGCCTCGAGTTGCAGGCCGCGTGTCTCGGCCGCGCCGCGCAGCCCCTCGAAGGCGTAGCGGGCGAGCACCCCCAAGCGCACCTGTTCCTTGGCCGCGTCCAACCCGGCTTCGATTCGTCCCAGGTCCAGCAGGTCGCTGATCAGCGCTGTGATGTGCTCGACGCTCACCCTCACCCTGCGGATGAATTCCTGTTGCTGCTCGTTGACCGGCCCGGCCCGGTTGATCAGCTCAACGTATCCCAGAATCGCCGTCAAAGGCGACCGCAGGTCATGCGAGACCGTGGTCACAAACTCGGACTTGATACGGTCCAGATCCTTCAGGTGAGTGATGTCCTGCATCACCACTGCCTGGCCCACCCCGGGAATGGGCGTGCGCTGGGCGTTGAAAACGCGCCCATCCGCAACTTCGATCTCGCTGCGCCGCGGCAGGTGCCCCGGAGCGCGCACTAGCTGCAGCAGACTCGGGTCGTCGAAGGATTCGACCAGGGAACGACCGATCAGCACGCCATCCACGCCAAATGCCTGGCAGGCCGATGCGTTCGCCATCAACAGCCTGTTCTCCAGATCCACGAGCAGGACGGCATCTTCGGTCTGCGTCAACACCGTTTCCAGCTTCCGCAGATCGGCCTCGGTCTTCTGATAAAGGCGGGCGTTGTCGATGGCAATCGCGGCGTAGTCGGCTATGGCGGACATCGCCGTCATGTCTTCCGGGGTCAAGGTCCGGCCCGCCTTGCGATTGTCCACCCCAAGCACACCGATCGTGCGGCCGCGCACGCGCAATGGGACGTAGAGCAGTGAGTGAACCAGGTAGGAGGTCTTGATCTTTTGCGGCGAGCCCTCGTCCAGTAGGATAGGACTCCCCGACGCCAGTACCTGGCCCGCAAGCGAATCCTGCGCGCGCAACCGGAAGGTGCTGGCAAACTCCTCGTCGAAATTCTTGGAGGAGCGCATGTACAGGTCGCCTGAGTCCTCATCCAGCAAGAGAAGACTTCCTTCTTCAGCCTGTGTTAGCTTGACGGCCGCCTCCACCACGGTCTTGAGGATCGCATCCAGATCGAGCATGGCGGTGACAGTGCGCCCGATGTGCGCCAGCACCTCCAGCTCCTGGAGCCGGTGGTTCACGGCCTGAGCCTGCGCATCCGAGTGGGCCTGGGCATCGCACATGGACTGCCACTGCCGGCCATTGGCCAGCGCCCGGCGGACGGCTGCCAGCAGTTGTTCCGCCTCAAACGGCTTGACCAGGTAGTCGCTGGCCCCGGTGCGCAAAGCTTCGACGGCCAGCGACTCGGAGCCCTCGGCGCTGATCAAGATCGCCGGGAAATGCGGGCGATCGGCGCGGATCCGCTGGATCAGTTCCACGCCGGTCAGGTTGGGCATGTTCTGGTCGGTGATCAGCAGGTCTGGCTGGAGTTCGCGGGCCAGGGTCAGCGCCGACAGGCCATCGGCCACCGCCTGGACAACATAGCCGGCCGGTCTGAGGACTGTGTCGGTCAGGAATGCCAGGATTTCGCGGCTGTCGTCCGCAACCAGGATCAACGGCGCGTCCATCGTCTACCGTGCGAGGACCATCCTAGCACAGCCAGGGAGAGCGGAGTATGGTACTTCCGTGGCGACTCAGTGGGAGGGTTCGTTCGAAACCGGAGCGGGCTCGCCTCCACCCGTGGCCGCCATCGCTGGGAGCTCCCCCAGCTCCTGGACCAAGCTGTCCAGCTCCGTGCCCAGGTGCGTCAATTCGGGGCGAAGCCCCTCGGCGCGCGGGTCGGACAGCAAGCGTCCCAGTTCGGCCTGGACGTTGCGCACGCTCTGACTCAGCCGCTCGCGCCACTCCAGCTGGATGTGCGCGCTTCCCTGGTCAACCATTCGCTGCAGGCGTTGAGCGCGGGACTCGATGGCCATGAACAACCGTGCATTGACCAGCGAAATCGAGGCGTAATCGGCGACCGCCTCCAGCATGGCCTGATTGCGTTCGGTGAATGGCCGATGTTCCTGGCGGGCGACGCAGATAATCCCAATCGCCTGGTCACGCACCTTGATCGGCACCACCAGGGCAGCCTTGCCCAGCCGGGAGAGCTTGAACTGCGCCAGTCCTTCACCGTAGACATTGAGCGCCTCACCGGACAGCATCACCAGTGAGCTGACACCGTCGTCCCACGGCTGATGAAGCTTGGAGGCCAGGGCTGGCGGCAGGTTGCGCTGGGCTCGCAGGACGAGCTGGTCGCTTTTCTCTTCCTTTAGCAGAACCCAGCCCATACCGGCCTCGGTCACATACAAACTGCTCTCCATCAGCTTGGAGAACAACTGCCCCTGGTTCGTGGTCGAGGTGACCGCCTTGCCAATCCCATACAGTGTGGTCAACTCGCGCACCCGGCGCTCCAGCTCCCGGTTGCTCTCCGCCAGCTGCTCGGCCAGCTGATGGCGCTCGTTGCGCAGGCGGACATCACTCAGGGCCCGCTCAACCGCTGTGACGACCTCCGCTTCCCGCAGCGGCTTCACCAGGTAGTCCCGCGCCCCCAATCGAAACGCCTGGACGGCGTCGGCCTCCATGCCCTCCGGTGCCGTAACCAGCATCGGCACCTCCATCCCTTGAGAGCGCAGGGCGACCAAGAGGTCCTTTCCGCTCAATCCAGGCAGCGTCAGGCTGGCGATGATCAGGTCGGGGACGAAGTTCAGTGCGTGCTGAATGGCTCCGCCGCTGTCATCCGCGGTGGCAACCGTGCAACCGAGCGGCTGCAGAACCTGGCGATCTAGCAGATCCAGAACATCCGGATCTTCATCGACGACCAAAACGCGCCCGCGGCTGGCGTTCGTCCCCATGCGAATACTATAGCATGGATGCGAGCGCAGAGCGACAGCCGCGCCCCCGCCGGGGTGCTCGGCGTCTCGACCGCGCTGTGCTCCCGGGCTCGACGCACCGCCTTCCGGCTCGGCGCCGCTGGCAGCCCCCCCGCTGGCCGCGTAAGGCGATCCGTCTGCCCGCCGCGCCCTCCGCAGCCGCGAACCACAGACAGAGGACGTCGGACCCGCCCGTCGATCTCAACCCGGGAGAGTAACAGGCGCACTCCAGACCCGCGAATCCGGCGCTCCCGTTAGAATCGGCTTAATCCCTACGGTACGGCTTGACTTGTCCTTCCGCCGGACCTTAGAATGGGGTCAGGCCTTCGATGGAATACAAGGACTACTACCAACTCCTGGGCGTGGCGCGGAACGCCAGCGAGAGTGACATCAAGCGCGCCTACCGCAAACTGGCCCTGAAGTACCACCCAGACAAGAACCCAGGCGACAAGCAAGCGGAAGAGCGATTCAAGGAGATCAACGAGGCTTACGAGGTCCTCGGCGACGCCGGCAAGCGGGCGCGCTTTGACCAGCTGGGCTCCTCATATCGCGCCTGGGAGCGCATGGGGGGTGCGCCCGGCGGCTTCGACTGGTCACAGTGGACCGGCAGCGGGCCTGGGCGCGTGCGCGTCGAGATGGGGGATCTGGGAGACTTGTTTGCCGGAGGCTTCTCGGATTTCTTCAACACCATTTTCGGCGGGATGATGGACCAGGGCGCCGCCTCCGCGCGGCAGACGGCGCGGGGCCGGGATTTCGATCAGCCCATTCGGCTCACTCTGGCCGAAGCCTTCAAGGGGACGACCCGCGCCATTCAGCGAAACGGCAAGCGGCTGGAGGTCAAGATCCCTGCCGGTGCTGCCACCGGGACACGTATCCGGCTTGCCGGGCACGGAGAACGATCGAGCGGGCAGTCAGGCGATCTTTACCTCGTCGTGCAGGTCGACCCGGCTCCGTTCGAGCGCAAACTGGATGATCTTCACATTGACGTCTCGACCGACCTGTACACCGCCGTGCTTGGGGGTCAGGTTGAGGTGCCGACGCCGGGCGGACCGGTCCACCTGATGGTTCCCGCCGGCAGCCAGCCCGGGCAGACGTTCCGCCTCAAGAGCCGCGGTATGCCCAATCTGCGCGCCCCATCCCAGCACGGCGACCTGTACGCTCGCCTCAAGATCGTTCTGCCGACCAAGCTCGCTCCCGGCGATCGAGAACTGTTCGAGAAACTCGCCAATGCACACCGCAAGCCCTGATGTCTGTAGCAGTATCCTCAACGGCGAACCCGAGGTAGAAGATGAGACACGGCCAATCAATCCTTGCTGTTGCAGCGCTCTCGCTATCGGTGCTTTCCTGCTCCTCCTTGAACCCCGCCAGCCTGCCGTTTTCCGACCTACCGCAGGTGGAAGAGCTCGCGCCGCTCCAGGTCGATGCCATTCCCACCTGGGCGGCGGATGCCGTCGAAGGTATCCAACTGCCGCCGCGGGAGGGCTTCGCTTCCCACTATCACCGTTTGAGCCCGGGAGTAGTCGCCATCCTGACCTATGCCGATGTTGGGGCGCCGCATGATGGGACCGTGCCAACCGGTCAGGGCACTGGATTCGTCATCGACAGCGATGGACATATCATCACCAATCAGCACGTGATTGAAGGCGCAGAAGAGATTGAGGTGGACTTTCCACAGGGCATGAAGGCCTGGGCCGAACTGCTGGGGAAGGATCCCGACTCGGATCTGGCCGTGCTGCATGTGGACCTCCCGGCATCCTCGCTTGTGCCACTTCCCCTCGGCGACTCGGACGAGGTACGCGTCGGGGATCCGGTGGCCGCCATCGGCAATCCATTCGGCCTGACGGGAACGATGACCGTGGGCATCGTCTCTGCGCTGGGTCGTACCCTTGAATCCGAGCGCCTGACACCCGGCGGGACGGCCTTCTCCGCCGGCGGGATCATCCAGACCGACGCCGCCATCAATCCGGGCAACTCCGGCGGCCCCCTGCTTAACGACCACGGTGAAGTGATCGGCGTCAATCGCGCCATCCGCACGGAGGCCTTCACAGTCAGCGGTGACGCCGCCAACTCGGGCGTGGGCTTCGCCATCCCGATCAATATCGTCAAGCGTGTCATGCCGGCGCTGATCCAGGACGGCAGCTACCAGTACCCGTACCTGGGAGTTTCCAGCCTCAGCAGTGATCGCTGGACACTGCCGATTGTGGAGCAGTTGGCCTTGCCGCCGGATACCGTGGGCGCCTACGTGACTTGTGTCACGTCAGGCGGACCGGCCGAGAAGGCCGGGCTTCACGGCGCCAGTGACTGTAGCAGCGACAGTCTGGCCCCGGGGGGAGACCTTCTGATCGCCATCGACCAGCACCCCATCACGGATTTCGACGACCTGATTTCCTACCTGGTTGACCACACCGCCGTCGGCCAGCAGGTGATCGTGACTGTACTTCGCGACGGGAAGGAGGTGGATGTATCAGTGACACTCGGACCCCGGCCGTAGCAGAGTGATGTGGAAGCGATCTTCCCACTGGAAGTGCCTGCCTGTGTGGAATCTCGGGACTTCGCCGCAACCACCACTGGTGTGGCCTCCTCTCCGGGTAGATGGCTTCTTCATCACACTTTTCGCCCCCGAGGCTCCGCTGATGTCCGCGTGATCGACGACAGGAGGGTGTCATGCTGACCGAGCACGACCTGCGGGAGTTGCTCGCCTTCCGACCGACAGACCCGGTGCTGAGTGTGTACTTGAACGTGGATCCCTCGGCCGGGTCGGCAGATGCATACCGCCTTCGCCTGCGACAGCTTCTGAAGGAGTTCACAGGAGACGCCAGCCCAGACGTTGAGCGCGTCCAGAGGTTCGTAGAACATGAGTACGACTGGTCAGGACGAAGCCTGGCGCTCTTCTCATGCCAAGCCCACGACTTCTTCCGGGCCTTCTCGTTCCCGATCCCGATGCGCAGCCGCGCCCGCCACATGGACCGACCGTACCTCAAACCCCTGGCCGACCTGCTCGCCGGCTACGGCGATTACGGCGTGGTGCTTGTCGACAAGCAAGGTGCCCGCCTCTTCCACTTCCACCTGGGGGAGTTGCGAGAGCAAGAAGGTACGTTGGGAGAGACCGTCCGGCATACGAAACGCGGCGCGGCCTCAACCTTCCCGGGCCGTCGCGGGGGCGTGGCGGGCCGCACCGCCCACACCGAGGAGTTGACCGAACGCAATCTGAAGCAGGCGGCGAAATTCGCCTCGGACTTCTTCGAGGACAAGCACGTCCGGCGAGTGGCCGTCGGCGGCACCGAGCAGGTGGCAGCAGGCTTCGTCTCGCACCTTCCCAAGCGATGGCAGAGCCTGGTTGTTGGTGTGTTCCCCATCGAAATGACCGCCACTCACGACCAGGTCCTGGTGAAGGCGCTGGCCGTCGGCAACCAGGCAATGCACAAACGGGAAGTCAGCCTGATTGAGACCGCCATCACGGCCGCCGCCAAAGGGCGCGAAGGGGTCGTGCGGCTCGACGACACGCTGCACGCTGTGCACGACGGCCGGGTGCAGACGCTGATCATCAGTGAGGGATTCCGCGCCCCCGGCTACCGCTGCCAGGGTTGTGCCTACATTACCGCCCGGCGTCTTCCGCGCTGCCCTTTTTGCGGTTCCGAGTTCGAGGAGATTGAGGACGCCGTCGAGTTGGCCGTGCGCCGGGTGATGGCCGATGGTGGCGAGGTCGAAGTGATTCACGGCAGCCAGCAGCTCGACAAAGCGGGGAGGATTGCCGGCCTGCTGCGCTACTGATCGGGGGAGGCGTCAGCTCGACACCATCCGATTCACGAACTCATGTGGGGCTTGGGCCTTGCCCGAGCCCCACGGGCTCTATCGTCGGCGGTGAGCGCGAGCAGCGAGCCGCTTCAGGCCCCGCACCCTGGGCACCCCAATCGGTTCCTCAGGTTGGAGGATGCAGTGAGTTTCCCCGTAAACGCGAACGGGGCTGCCCCTCCCGGGGCAGCCCCTGCGGTCATGCATTTCTGTCATCACGGGCAAATGCAGATCTCTTGACCGGTGTCCCATTTCCCACCCGCCGCCATGCACTGCCTCAGGTCCAGCTTGGGGTGACATGCCGGTGGAGGGGGCGTCGGCGTCGGCGTCGGCACGGGGGTAGGCGTGGGCGGCATGCGCACTATCTCGACCAGCTCCCGGGCCACCGGCAGATCGAAGGAGTCGCTGGGAGCGTAGCACTCGCCGCCATTCGGGTTGCGCAGCTTGAAGAAGAAGCTGTCGGCGCTGCGTCCGAGCACATCTGCCAACGTGCCCTTCTCAAAGATGTAGCGTATCAGACAGCTCGTCGCGCCGCACAGCCGGCAATTCACATTCTCCAGCACCAACGCCGGATGGAAGGCGAACAGACAGGCCCCCGAGTGGTTGGTGCGGAACCATCGCGTCTCGGAGTACGGGCTATACGAGCCACCCTGGACCGCTGCCATACGCCAATAGTAGGTCGTGCAGTCTTCCAGCGGGTCGGTGACCACATTCGTGGCCGGAATCTCGTACTCCGCAAGCAGGTTCGTGCCGTCAAACGATGGGTCGGTCTGCAGATCCACCAGGTAGCCATCCGGGATGCAGCCCGGATCGCCGGGCTTGTAGTGCAGCGTGGCCGTCAGCTCTGAGATGTACTCCCCATTCTCGGGGAGGATCAGCTCCGGCGCCGGAAGGCCGACCAGCAGTGAGCATTCTGGGCCGGTGAAGAACGAGCGTTTCACACTATACGGTCCGAAATCGGTGTCCACGCCCGCTGCGACCTCCCACCAGTACTGCGTGGCGGGCTCCAGCGGGTCTCCGGGGGCCCACCTCGTCGACGGCGTCCCGGTGCCACCGAACAGGCTGGTGTCCGACATGTCGAACGTCGGTGAGAGGTGC
>CAZBJQ010000055.1:0-17053 GCA_964492235.1 uncultured Anaerolineaceae bacterium
CCCTGCCTGTCCCCCTCAGGCTGGGGGTTCCTGTTGGGAGGGCGCTCGGAAGTCGTCTCCAAGGGGCTTTTCGTGGGCGCGCCTGGAAGGGCGCGCCGTGCTTTCCGCTGGGCCGTGGACCCTCACCAGGCGAAGGGAAGATGCTCCTCGGCTCGGGGTGACCTGTTCGGGTTGCGTTCCGCCCTCGGAGGACGGAGAATCCAGTCACAGCCGATGGAGGTGAGAATGCACTCCGAGGAGCCCATCGTCCGAAGCGTGGTGAACATCGACTGGGAGTCCCGCCTGGCCGAGCGCACCCGCCGGATGGAAAGCTCGGTCATCCGGGAACTGCTCAAGTTCACCACCCAACCCGATATCATCTCGTTCGCCGGGGGCCTGCCAGCCCCCGAACTGTTCCCCCTGCGGGAGTTCCAGGAGGCCTGCCGGCACATTCTGGAAACCGACGGCCCCGCCTCGCTGCAGTACAGCCCGACGGAAGGCTACCTGCCCCTCAAGCAGTACCTGGCCGAAAGCATGTGCCGCTACGGGATCATGGTCGAGGTCGAGAACATCCTGATGGTCAACGGCTCCCAGCAGGGCCTGGATCTGGTCGGCAAGCTGTTCGTCGATCCCGATGCCTGCGTGGTCTGCAGCCGACCGACCTACCTGGGCGCGCTGCAGGCCTGGAATGCCTACCAGGCCCAGTATTGCACCGTGCCGATGGATGAGAATGGGACCCTGATCGACGAGCTGGAGGCGATGCTCAAGCAGGGCACCCGCCCCAAGTTCGTTTATGAACTGCCGAACTTCCACAACCCGGCCGGCAACACGCTCATCCTCGAACGCCGCCAGCATCTAGCGCGCCTGGCTCGCGAGTATGACCTGGTGATCATCGAGGACGATCCCTATGGCGAGCTCCGTTTCGAGGGCGAGGACATCACGCCCCTCTTTCGTCTGGCGCCCGAGCGCACGCTCTACCTCAGTACCTTTTCCAAGACCCTCGCCCCCGGCATTCGCCTGGCTTGGATTACGGCTCCGAAGCCGATCATCCAGCGCCTGGTCCAGGCCAAACAAGGCGCAGATCTGCACACCGGCACCTTCGTCCAAATGGTGGCCAACGATATCTGTCAGCGGGGTATCCTGCGCCAGCACGTGCGGCGCCTGCGCCAGGTGTATCGTCTTCGGCGCGACGCCATGATAGACGCCATCGCCGAACACTTCCCGCAGGAAGTGTCCTTCACCAAGCCTCTCGGGGGGCTGTTTCTGTGGGCCAGGACGCCGGAGGCGATCAACACTCGGGATTTCCTGACCAAGGCCGTTGAGGCCAAAGTCGCCTACGTGCCGGGCTTTGCCTTCTATCCCGGCGAGCAGGGCGGCGAGCATTCCATGCGCCTGAACTTCTCCAACGCCAGCCTCGACAGCATTAACGAAGGCATCTTCCGGTTGGGCAGGGCGATGAAGGAGGAATTGGCCGGCCTGCGGTAGACGGCCCCCGTCCACAGCGCCGAACGACGTGCGGAGCGCCTCCCGGCGCTCCGCTTGGGTTCAGGCCCCTGCCGGGGGCGGCACCAATCCTGCAACCCTCCCGCTGGGCCGCGCCGGCGGCCGGTGGGGAACATCAACCTTGGAATCCTGCACAGCCAGCCAAGCGGACTCCGTGTGCGCCGAGGCCTTGCCCTCGCCTTGCGTCATGGTGGTCGACGATGAACCGGACTTCTGTGCGGTCGTCTCCGAACTGCTCCGCATTTCGAGCGTCCAGGTTCAACAGGCCCACGACGCGGCCGAGGCGATGATCCTGCTCGACGAGGCCACCCCGGATCTCATCCTGACCGATGTCATGATGCCGGGAATGGACGGGCTGTCCTTCGTCCGCCATGTGCGGGCGGACCCGAGCCTGGCTTCCATTCCCACGATCGTGGTCAGCGCCCGCGTCCGGCCCGAAGACAAGGAAGCCGCCCTGCTGGCGGGCGCTGATGGGTTTCTCCCCAAACCCTTCACCTGGCGCGAGTTGCTGCTGGCGATCAACCCCTACCTGGGGCGCTGACTACTCAGGGGCATCTGCCGAGACCGCGCAGCGAATGCCGATGTAGCTCTGGGCGGCATCGGGCAGTTGCCAGTGGCGGTTGGCGGCCCGGGCGAAGGCCAGCCGGTCACTCAGCGTTCCGTCCAGCCAAGATCCCCCGCGCACAACCTTGTAGTGCCCCTCGACAGGACCGGATGGGTCGACAGCGAGTTCAAGACCATAACCTCCGCTGTCGTACCAATCACTGACCCACTCCCAAACGTTCCCCGCCATGTCCAGCGCGCCGTACGCGCTGGCCCCCTTGGGGAATGACCCGACCGGTGAGGTTCGGGCGAATCCATCGCTCACCCGGTCGTCTCGCCAGGGGTACGGGCATTCTCGTTCGCAGAAGTTGAGGCGGTCATCCATCAGCAGTCCGAACCATCCCCATGGATAGGTTCGAGCATCACGGCTACGTGCCGCCCGCTCCCACTCGGCTTCGGACGGGAGGCGTCGGCCGGCCCATGTACAGTAGGCTTCTGCCTGATACCAGGAGACGTTGACCACCGGGAAAGTGGCGAACTCCGGATTGCCGTAGTACGTGGCGCCGTCGCCGGGCTCGAACTCAGCTGGGGGCGCCTCACAGGCGCCGGCCGCGACACACCGGGCATACTGACCGTTGGTAATCTCCGCCTGGTCTATCCAGAATGCCGCCAGCCGTACCCGGTGCTGCGGATGCTCATCGGGCTCGCTGGGGACTTCGGCCTCGGCCGACCCCATCCACGATTCTCCGGCCGCAATGAGAAGCAGTCGGGCGCCATCGATCGCCGACAGTTGCTGCCCGGGGGCGGAGGTTGGACTGGCGGTCGGCGTCGGCGCCGGAGAGCCGGTCAGGAGGGTTGCGGTCGGGTGAGCGGGGGTGAGCGTTGCCGCTCGGGGAGTGACCCGGCGCACCTGCGGGGTTGCGAGCGCCACGACGGGGGACGTGGCCGTCGATGCTGGGCCCGATGCAGGAGGGGATGCTTGGGCACAGCCCGCTGCCGCCAGTGCAATCCCTGCAAGCCAGACGATCGGCCTGCAAGCACGACATGGATGTCGCGACGGAGCGCAGGCCGCAGCACGTGGGGTAGGGCGCCCGCGCACCTGCCGTTGGAGTGGACTCATCTCGCGGAGTATACGCCATCTCGCCGCGGCTGGGTTGGAGGAGCCGGCAGGCAGATGTCTTGGCAGATCTTGCTGCAGGCCCGCCGGGTCCGGATCGGCGATCCTTGCCTTTTCTCGTCGGCTTGTGTGTTCGGCGGCAGGGTGTACGCAGCGAGCAGGCTGCCCGGCGTGGCCGCTGTGGAACCTCTGTCCAATGCTCTCCGAGGTGGAGCCCGCCTTCGTTCCTTATGCCCCTGCGTCGCGCCTGGGGTAACAGCGGGTGGGGCTGCATGGCAAGGGAGATGAGCGGCCCGACTTCGCCGTGTCAGCGAAATCCTCGCGCTGAGACCGGGGTCAACCCAATGCAAGGAGTGCCTTCGCAGGCCACGCAAGAGCAGGAAGGCTCGTCCCAGTCGTGACCGAGGATGCGGGCACGCGGGGCGGCGGCCCACGCCGCTTGCCTGTGAATCCCGGAGACGATATGATGACTCGTATGCTTGACGAAGTCAGCCTGCTGGCAGATGCCCGGAGTGGGGACCTCGACGCCTTCAACCGCCTGGTGCTTGCTCACCAGACGGTGGTTTTCAACGTCGCCTGCCGCATCCTCGGGGATCCGGCGGCCGCCTCGGATGCGACCCAGGAGACCTTCATCTCTGCCTACAAGCACCTCAGGGACCACCGCGGCGGATCTCTGCGCGCCTGGCTGGTCCGGATCGCCACCAATGCCTGCTATGACAGCCTGCGACGCGAACGCCGCCGTCCGGCCGCGTCCATCGACGACAACGATGAAGATGACGAAGACCGCCCCAATCTCTGGGAACGGCTGGCCACATCGGACCCCGGGCCCGAGGCGGAGGCGATGCAGGCCGAGCTGCACCGCGCCATCGAAGACTGCCTTCGCCGGCTGCCGGTTGAGTTCAGGATCGCAGCCGTCCTGGTCGACGTCGAGGGATACGACTACCAGCAGGCGGCTGAGGCCATTGGCAAGCCCGTGGGCACCGTCAAGAGCCGGGTTGCCCGGGCGCGCGCCCGCCTCAGGGACTGCTTGCGCCGATATGGGGAACTTCTCCCGGCCACGCTGCGTCTGTCCTCTGAGGCTTCTGGATGAGCCCTCTGAGCGACTTGCCCCCCGAACTGCTCGATAAGCTGTCGGCCTACCTGGATCGCGGTCTGTCCGCCTCCGAAACGGCTGCCCTCGAGGCACGCCTGGAAGCCGACGATGGTCTCCGCCGCTCGCTGGACGAGATGCGCCAAGCCCGGGCTGGTCTTGGCATGCTGCCCCGCCTGCGGGTACCCCGCAACTTCACCCTGACGCCGGAGATGGCAGGGGTTCGCCCGGCAAGGTGGGGGTACCCGAGGCTGCGCCTGGCGACGGTCGTGGCCACGCTGGCCTTCCTGTTCACGCTAGGGGTGGATACGTACGCCGTGCGGCTCGCTGGCCTCTCGGTTGCCCGGCTGGCCACGGCCCCGTTGGTCGAGGGCGAGGCCCAGGCGCCCCAGCAGGCCGCCGCCGAAACGCTGCTCGACGCTGCGCAGGCGCCGGCGGCTCTGCCCCAGGAGGCGCCGGCCGAGGCGTCGGCGGAACGTGCCGCCGGCGACCTGGCGGGCACGCCCATCCCAACCGCGACGGTCGATCCGCTGCTGAAGGGTGGCGCCCTGGGAATGGAGTCAGCGCCGCTGGGGACGGCAACCGCAGCTCCGGCCCCTGCCCCCCCGCTGGCCGAAGTTCGGGAGCAGGACGAGGTTGCCAATTTCGCGTCCTCGGCAGATGAGGAGCGTTCGGCTCCGCTCCTAGCTTTGATGCAGGGCTGGCAGGTGCGTCCCTTGCGGTTCCTGGAAGCGGCGTTAGGCGCACTGATCCTGGTTCTTGCGCTGCTGGCGTTTCGCGCCCGAAGACGCACCTGAGCTTCGATGGCGACTGACCGCTATTGCTCCGAATGCGGGTCGCAGACCGCAACGCAGTTGGTGGATGGCATTGCCCGCCCTGTCTGCACCGGTTGTGGTCGCATTCACTTTCGAGATCCGAAGGTGGCCGCGGCGGCGGTCATTCAGGAAGAAGGGAAGGTTCTGCTCGTCCAGCGCAGCAATTCTCCTGAGAAAGGAACCTGGACCCTCCCCGCCGGGTATGTGGATGCCGGAGAAGACCCCCGAGAAGCGGCCATCCGAGAAGTAGCGGAGGAGACGGGTCTACAAGTTCGCCTCGCCGGCTTGCTCGATGTGTTGTTCGAGCCGGTGGAGGCAGAGCGTCCTTCCACGATCGTGATTGTCTATCAGGCGGAGGTCGTCGGCGGTGCGCTGCGGGCGGGCGACGATGCGGCGCAGGCCGGTTTCTTCGCCCTCGAGAATCTCCCCCGTCTGGGATTCCGATCGACCCGGTCGGTTCTGGATCGGCTGAGACAGGGCGATCCGTCGGCACTATAATGCCCGAGCCGTCGGGTATGGGACGACCGCCCACACGATGGCGGGGTCAACCCTGTGCCATCCCCGCTACGGATCGATCGAACCCAGGACGCGCGGATGCGATTCGACGTCTTCACAATCCTGCCGGAAGTCATGCAGGCCTACCTGCAGGCGAGCATGCTTGGCCGAGCGCAAGCCTCGGGACGTTTGGACGTCCGGCTCCACAACCTGCGTGAGTACACGGACGACCGACACCACACGACGGACGATGTTCCCTACGGCGGCGGCGGTGGAATGGTGATGAAGCCCGAGCCGATCTTCCGCGGCGTGGAGACCGAGCTCGGACCGGACCTCGGGCGGGTCCCGGTCATCCTGCTCACGCCGCAGGGCAGGCCGTTCGAGCACGGCCTGGCGCGGGCGCTGGCCACCTGCGAGCGTGTGGCACTGATCTGCGGCCGCTACGAGGGAGTCGATGAACGGGTGCGCCTGTACCTGGCGACCGACGAGATTTCGATCGGCGACTACGTCGTCACGGGGGGCGAGTTGCCGGCGTTGGTCGTGATTGACGCCGTCACGCGCCTGCTCCCTGGCGCACTGGGAGACGAGGACGCCGCCGAGGATGACTCGCATGCGCAGGGACTGTTGGAATACCCGCACTACACGCGGCCGGCCGAGTTCCGCAGTTGGTCTGTCCCAGAGGTGTTGCTCTCAGGGGACCATGCGCGAATTGCCGGCTGGCGCCGGGCGGAGACGCTGCGGCGGACACTGCAGCGCCGGCCGGACCTGCTCGAGCGAGCACGCCTATCCGATGTCGACCGCAGTCTGGTTCAGCGATGGAAAGCATCCGGGGAAGTGCCGGCGGATGGCACGACCACCCCAAAAACAGGGGAGGAGCCATGACGAGCCCGCGGCGAGTTGTAGCACTGCCAGTGATGATGGCCGCCAGCCTGGCATGGAGCGCCTGCCAGGGTCCGTCGGGGGCTGATTTTCCGCTGACGGCGGGCGCCTCCCCGACGCCTGGCGTTCCCGCCACCTTCACGCCTGAGCCGCCTCCACCCGAGACGCTGGTGGTGTGCCTGGCCGAAGAACCGTCCTCCTTATATCTGTACGCCGATACGAATGTCGCTTCCGACATCGTGCTGCAGGCCGTCTATGACGGGCCTATCGACCTGCTGGACTTCGCCCACCAACCTGTGATCCTGGAGAAGGTGCCCAGCTTGGCGGAGGGAGACGCGGTGATCACGGAAGTAACGCTGGTCTCCAGCGACATCTATTGGAACCCCATTACTCAGCTGCCCGAGAACCTTCGGCCCGGCAAGCCCTACGTTCCCGCCGGGTGCGAGAGCGAAACCTGTCTGCGGACCTTCCAGGGCGGCGAAATCCAAATGGACCAGCTCCAAGCGGACTTCCGCCTTCGGGAAGGGGTGCTGTGGTCCGATGGGAGGCCGCTCTCGGCGAACGATTCGGTGTTCTCTTACATGCTGGACGGCGATCCAGCGACACCATCGCTGAAGTACGTCTTTGACCGAACCCAGAGCTACGAAGTGGTCGACGATCGGACGGTTCGCTGGACCGGGATTCCCGGTTTCCTGGATCCCGAGTATCCGGGGAACTTCTGGTCGCCGTTGCCGGAACATCTGCTGGGGGACTTGAGCGCCGAGCAGGTGCTGGCCCTCGAGGCTGCCAACCGGACGCCGGTCGGGTGGGGGCCCTACGTCGTCAAGGAATGGACGCCGGGGTTGCACATCTTGCTTGAGAGGAATCCCAAGTACTTTCGTGCCGGAGAGGGACTGCCGGCGTTTGACCGGCTGCTGTTCCGCTTTCCGGAGGGTGGCCCAGAAGCCGCGGTTCAGCAGCTGCTCACGAAGGAGTGCGATGTCCTTGACGAAGCCGTGCTGCTCGAAGGGCGCGGCCAACCCGCGCCGTCTCCCTCCATCCTGCAAACCCTAGCTTCGCTGTCGGATGAGGGCAGGGTTGCGCTGGTGGCGACGCCGGGCAGCCTCGTGACTCGGCTGGATTTCAACCTGGCGCCGCTCGGAGCGCAAGGCCGGGTGCCCGCCACCGATCGGCGGGTTCGGGATGCGGTAGATGCCTGCATCGACCGCGAGGCACTCAATGCAGCCCTGCTCCTTGGTCTGGGTGGGATCCCGCGTGGCGGCTTGCCCCCGGGGCATCCATTGGCAGGCGCCGCCGAGGCCTCGTCCTTTGATCCGGAGCGGGCCAAGGAAGCGCTGACCGCTGCCGGATGGGTCGATTCGGACAGCAACCCGGCCACACCCAGAGTGTGGTCCGGGGGCTTGGGCATCCCGGCCGGAACGCCGCTCTCGTTCGAGCTGACCCTCGCCCAGGGTGAGGCAGGAGATGCTCTCGCCAATGAGTTGCAGGCCCAGCTCGCCCCGTGCGGCATCGGGCTGGTTGCGGAGAAGACACAGGCCAACGCCCTGGTCCAGCCCTGGCCGGACGGCCCGGTTCTCGGGCGGACGTTTGAGGCCGTGGCCTGGTCCTGGCCGACACTGCTGACGCCGCTGTGCGAATCGTACGCCACGTGGGAGATCCCGGGCCGGCAGCAGCCGCTGGGCATCAATGCCACCGGTTTCACGAACTCGAACTATGACAGCGAGTGCCGGTCGCTGTTGGTGGCGCGGCCCGAGGGGCAGCGCCGGGCGGAGGCCGTGCAGGCTCTCCAGCAAATCCTGGCCGCTGAACGGCCCGGGTTGGCGATCGCCGTTCCCCCCCGCGTGGTTGCCCACGCGCCGGACCTGTGTGGGCTGGAGCCAAACCCCTCGGCCCTGACGGCCCTGTGGAACCTGGAGGCCGTTGTCCGGGGGGAGGGTTGCCCGTGATTCGGGTCAGGGAAATGGACGGTCCCCCCCTCTGGGGTATAATCCTTCCTACAAGCCGGTTCGATGCAGACGGTGCAGGTGTGGGAGAGCGGGAAACTCCCCGGTTCCCCGCTCATGGCGCCGGTACATCCAGGGTTTGACTCGCGCGGACACCCATTCTCGTCCCCTTGTCCAGAGGAAACCGCCGCACGCTCCGGCCTGCGCGCATAGGGAGAACAGCCATCGGATGCTGATCCTGCAACCCAATGAGTCCAACGTCCTGGAGGTCGAGGACCTTGCGACGAGGTTCCACACCCAGGAGGGCACCGTACACGCCGTCAATGGTGTGTCTTTCTTCCTGCGCGGCGGGGAAACGCTTGGGCTCGTGGGAGAGAGCGGTTGCGGCAAGAGCGTTACGGCGCTGTCGTTGCTGCGCCTGATTCCTGAACCGCCGGGCAGGGTTGTGCGCGGCCAGGCACGCTTCCTTGGAAACGATCTGCTGAAGATGACGCCCGACGAAATTCGTCAGGTGCGCGGTGGGCAGATCGCCATGATCTTTCAGGACCCGATGACCTCCTTCAACCCCGTGTTGACGATGGGCAGGCAGCTGACCGAACCCCTCGAGATCCATTTGGGCATGAACAAGAAACAGGCCGAGGTGCGCGCCGCCGAGCTGCTGGACATGGTCGGCATTCCCAATGCCGCCGACAGGCTCAAGGACTATCCCCATCAGTTCTCCGGCGGGATGCGCCAGCGGGTGATGATCGCCATGGGTCTCTCGTGCACGCCGCAAATCCTGATCGCCGACGAACCGACAACCGCTCTCGACGTTACGATCCAGGCCCAGATCATTGAACTCGTGAAACGCTTGCGCGACGAGATCGGCATGGCGATCATCTGGATCACCCACGACCTGGGGATCATCGCCGGACTGGCCGACCGAGTGGTTGTGATGTACGGCGGGTACATCGTCGAGCATGCCCCGGTGAAAGAGCTCTATGCCGATCCTTCGCACCCTTATACCATCGGCCTCCTGGGCAGTCTGCCTCGTCTCGACCATCGCCGCGACCGTCTGACCTCGATTGAGGGCATGCCCCCGATCCTGCTCGAAGAACCGAAGTATTGTCCATTCGCCGTGCGCTGCACCTTCGTCAAGGACCGTTGCCGGCAAGAGAATCCCCCCCTGATCAGCGTCGCACCCCAGCATGAGGTCGCCTGCTGGGTCGATGTGCGCACGGGGAACCTGCGGTCATGACGGACATCGTCGCTCGGGTTGACTCCCAGACCTCGGCCGCCGCCAATGGCAAGGTCCTGCTGAAAGTCGAGGGCCTGGTCAAACACTTCCCGATCATGCGCGGCGTCATCCAGCGCGCGGTGGGCGCAGTACGGGCCGTCGACGGGGTCAGCTTCGATGTCTTGACGGGAGAAACCTTCGGCCTGGTGGGCGAATCGGGTTGCGGAAAATCGACTACCGGCCGAACCATCCTTCAGCTGTACCGGCCGACGGCGGGACACGTATGGTTTGACGGGACCGACCTGGCAAGCCTCAAGGGAGAACGGCTGCGGGCCAGGCGGCGCGACATGCAGATGATCTTCCAGGACCCGTATGCGAGCCTGAATCCGCGCATGACGATCGCCGACATCGTCGGGGAACCGCTCCTGGTCCACGGGGTTCTACCGCGCCCAGAGATCGCCGGGCGAGTGCGCGAGTTGCTGCGCCTGGTGGGGCTCAACCCGACTCTGGCGAACCGCTATCCGCACGAGTTCTCCGGTGGCCAAAGGCAGCGCATCGGCGTGGCGCGGGCGGTGGCGCTGCAACCCCGGCTGATCATCTGCGATGAACCGATCTCGGCGCTGGATGTGTCGATTCAGGCCCAGGTGGTCAACCTGCTCGAGGATCTGCAGAAACGTTTCAACCTGACTTACATCTTCATCGCCCATGACCTGTCCATGGTCCGGCACATCAGCGATCGAGTGGCGGTGATGTACCTGGGCATCCTCGTCGAACTGGCGCAACGGGAGGAGTTGTACACCAACCCGCTTCACCCGTACACCAAGGCGTTGCTCTCAGCTGTTCCCGTGCCCGACCCGGTAGTGGAGGAGAAGCGGCGGCGGATCATCCTTGAAGGCGACGTCCCAAGCCCGGTCAATCCGCCTTCTGGCTGCCGCTTCCGCACCCGGTGCCCGGTTGCCAAGGAGCGCTGCAGCCAGGAAGTCCCTGAATGGAAAGAATGGCAGCCCGGCCACTGGGCCGCCTGTCACTACGCCGAAGGCGAGAGTATAATCCCGATATCCACAGCGATGGACTAGCAGAAGGGAGGTGGGGCGCGCGTCTGTTCTTGCCATGCAACTATACCCGCAAGCTCCGGTTTGAAAACCAGCTTTCCACTAAGGAGGGGAAGGAAATGCGCACGAAATTGTATGTTCTGATCACACTCGCCGCCCTGGCAAGCGTTGTCTTCGCGGCGTGCACGCCTCCCCCGGGGGCGGTGCAGACGGTCATCGTCGAGGGGACTCCGATGGTCGTCACCGCCACCCCCGAGGTCCTGACCATCACCTCGCCGGATCCGACCACGTTCGTCAAGGTAACCTACGGCGACCCGCAGACTCTCGATCCCGCCCTGGACTATGAAACGGGGGGCGCCGAGGTGCTCCAGAACGTCTACGAGACGCTCATCTTCTACAAGGGTGAAGCGGTCGATGAGTTCGTCCCGCAACTTGCCACCGAGTGGACCGTTTCGGATGACGGGATGACCTACACCTTCACCATGCGGGATGGTGTCAAGTTCCATGAAGGCGGCGACATGACCGCCTCGGACGCCGCCTACTCCTGGCAGCGTGGCATCCTCCAGGGCGGTGGCGCCTCGCCGCAGTGGATGATGGTCTCGTCGATCCTGGGACTGGCCACCCACGACATCAGTGAGGTGGTCGATCCCTCAGGCGCCTTGGCGGACGACCCGGCCGGCCTGCAAGCCGCCGACCCGGCCGCCCTGAAGGCCGCCTGCGAAGCTGTGACGTCCGCCATCGTTGCCGATGACGCCGCTGGAACCTTCACGGTCACGCTGGCCCAGCCCTTCGCGCCGTTCCAGTCCATCATCGCCCAGACCTGGGGCTCGGTGATGGACAAGGAATGGGTGATGGAGAACGGGGGTTGGGACGGCTCGTGCGATACCTGGCAGAAGTGGTATGGCACGCTCCCTGAGAATGACCCGTTCACGTCTATCGCCAACGGAACCGGGCCCTTCAAGCTCGACCACTGGACTAAGGGTGAAGAGGTCGTGGCCGTGCGCAACGATGGCTACTGGCGGACCGAGCCGGCGTACGAAGGCGGCCCGTCCGGGGTGCCGGCAATAGAACGCGTGGTCATCAAGATCGTGACGGAGTGGGGGACCCGCTTCTCCATGCTGCAGGCGGGTGATGCCGACTACGTGGAAGTCAACCCCGAGGCACGACCGCAGGTCGACCCGCTGGTCGGCGAACGCTGCGAGTTCGACCTGGCGGCGAATGCGTACGCCCCCTGCGAGGTCACGGATTCGTCGCAGCCGTTCAAGCTCTACATCGGCAAACCGGGGATCGACCGAACCGACGTGTTCTTCAACTTCGACGTCGCCAACCCCGACGGCACCAATCCCTATCTGGGGTCGGGCAAGTTGGATGGCAATGGGGTCCCGTCGGACTTCTTCTCGGACCCGCACATCCGCAAGGCGATGAACTACTGCTTCGACTGGGATACGTTCGTCAACGACATCTACCGGGGCGAAGCGACTCAGTCCTATACGCTGGCGCTGGCTGGGATGCCGGGCTACGACCTAGCGGCCGCGCACTACAGCTTCGATGTGGCCAAGTGCGAGGAGGAGTTCAAGCTGGCGGATGTCGACAAGGATGCGATCGCCGCCGGCGAGGACCCGGATGATGTCTGGGACACGGGCTTCCGGATGCAGGTCGGGTACAACCAGGGCAATACCACCCGCCAGGCCGTGGCCGAAATCCTGGCCTCGGGCCTGACCACGGTCAACGAGAAGTTCCTGGTCGAGACGATCGGTCTTCCGTGGCCGTCGTTCCTGGCCGCCCGCAGCGCGCGCACACTGCCGATCTTCGTCCTGGGGTGGCTCGAGGACTACCACGACCCGCACAACTGGTACCAGCCCTATACAGTGGGCGACTTCGGCAGCTACCTGCGCCTTCCGGCGGACCTCAAGGCCCAGTTCGACGAGCTGGTGACGCAGGGCGCCTCCGAGGCCGACCCGGCCGCCCGGACGGCGACCTACGAGCAGATCAACCAGCTCATTTACGACAACCCGCCGTACATCATCCTGGCCATCGGCACCAGCCACAACTTCTGGCAGCGATGGGTTCAGGGAATCACGATGAACGCCATCTTCCCAGGGGATCCGGGAGGATACTGGTACGGAATCCACGAGCAGTAATTTCGTGGGCTGGGTAGACAATGCGGGGGCCTGGCAACAGGCCCCCGCATCCCGCCGACGAGCATGAGAACGGACCGCCGCCGAGGAGCGCGATCAGCGCGGGGGTAGCCTCAGCATGACAACCTTCATCATCCGCCGCTTGTTGCTTGTCCCCGTGCTTCTCTTCGGTGTGACGATCCTCATCTTTGGTATGGTGTCGTTCCTGAGCCCGGTCGAACGCTCGGCGCTCTATATCCGCGACATCCCTCGCAACGAGCTCCAGTTGCAGGCGGCCATCAAGGCGTATGGACTGAACGATCCGATCTACGTGCAGTACTGGCACTGGCTTGTCGGCAGGGCCGATCCGCAAACCGGCGAGCACCGAGGCGGAATCCTCTATGGCGACTTCGGCTGGTCCCGCACGGCCTCCCAGCCCGTGGCCGACCTGATCCGGAACCGCTTCCCCAATACGCTGGACCTCACCCTGTGGGCCATCGTGCCGGTGATTTCGGTCGGGATCTGGATGGGAATCCAGGCGGCGGTGCATCACAATGGCTTCGCCGACCAGGGGGGGCGGGTGTTCAGCGTCATCGGAACCTCCTTCCCGACGTTCGTCTTCGGCTTGCTTGTGCTCATGATCTTCTATGCCAACCTCAGATGGTTCCCTCCAGGCCGATCCTCCGATTGGGCGAGCCAGGTCATCCTTTCCGACCAGTGGCGCACCTACACCCGTCTCCTGACCATCGACAGCCTGCTGAATCTCCGGTTCGACATCTTCGTCGACACCTTGCGGCACATGGTGCTGCCGATCCTTACCCTGTCCTACCTCAACTGGGCCGTGTTCCTGCGAGTCACGCGATCTTCCATGCTCGAGACGCTGCGCCAGGATTACGTCACCACGGCGCGGGCCAAGGGTGTGTCCGAGAACGACGTCGTCAACAAGCACGCCCGGCCGAATGCGCTGATCCCGGTCGTCACCCTGGCTGGTTTCACCGTCGTTGCCCTGCTCGGCGGGGTGGTCATCACCGAGACCGTCTTCAACTATCCGGGGATCGGCTCGGCGGCAGCCCAAGCCGCGGCGCAATTGGACGTGCTGACCGTCCTCGGTCTGGCCTTGTTTATCGGACTCATCCTGATCGTCTCCAATCTGGTCGTCGATGTCGCCTACGGGTTCATCGACCCGCGCATTCGCTTGGAGTAGCGAGGCTGCCCATGGCTGAGATTGTCGTCCCCAAGGGAGGCATCGGTGTCACCGAGGTGATTCCGCTGCGCAAGATCGGACGGCTGGAACGTCTTCTCGGCCCCGAGACGTACCGGATCGTTGTAGCGCTGCTCAAGACGCCCGTGTCCATCCTCGGGTTCACGCTGATTGCCTTCTTCATCGTGGTCGCCCTGGCCGCGCCGTGGATTGCGCCTCCGCTCCATCCGAACAACCCTTATGACATCCCGCGCGATGGCTTCAAAGCCGAGCCGCGGCCGATGATGTCGGAGTGGACAAAAGAGGTGCCGCCTCTGCCGGCCTGGTGGAAGCCGATCATGAGGACCGACAAGTGGGCGCACCTGCTGGGGACGTCGGAGGGCCAGTACGATCTTTTCTACGGAATCATCTGGGGCACTCGCACGGCCTTCAAGACCGGCCTGATCGTGACCTTTATGACGCTGATCATCGGGGTCGTGGTCGGCTCAGTCTCGGCCTACTATGGCGGCGTTGCCGACAATATCATTATGCGCTTCGTCGACATCATGCTGACCCTGCCTTTCATCCTGGCGGCGCTGATCCTGGCGGCCGTGCTGACGCCGAAGATCGGCCGAAGCCTGCTTCCGGCGACGATCGCCTTGATCGCTTTCGGGTGGATGAGCTACTCGCGCATCATCCGCGGCGACATCCTCTCGGTAAAGCAACGGGACTATGTCATGGCGGCGCGCGTCATCGGCGTCAAGGACAGCCGTATCTTGATGCCGCACATCATCCCCAATGCCATCTTCCCGACGCTGGTGCTGGCCTCGCTGGCCATCGGCGACGTCGTGCTCTCCTTTGCCGCGCTGAGTTTCTTAGGGATCGGCACCCCGATCGGCTACGCCGATTGGGGACAGACCCTGTCCTTTGCCCGAAACTGGATCACCAACCTGTCGACCTACTGGTACATCGTCGTTTGGCCCGGCCTGACCCTGGTCCTATTTGTGATGGGCTGGAACCTGGTCGGCGATGCCTTGCGGGACGTGCTCGATCCAAGAATGCGCGGCCGCGGCGGAGCGTGAATGTTTGAAAGCGGTCGACGGGTGAGCGTGCTTGCGCCTCCTGCCCGTCGCTGAGTCGACGGCCTGCATGGGCTAGCATGTGTTGAATCCTGGAAGGAAGAAGCGGCCCCTCCTAGCCCGTGCGGTGTGGCGGGCTTCCTTCTTTCTGGCCGGAACGATGATGTTGCTGTTGCTGTTGGCCGCCCCGCCCGTCCCGGGTTGGATGGCGCCGGCCTACGCCGCCGATCCCACTCCCACACCGGATGCGGCAAGGCTTGCCGAGCCAACCCTCCCGGCTTCGCCGGTTCAGGCTGACTACGGGGCCCAGACGTATTGGCTGTACTGCATGCCTTGTCACGGAGACAGAGGCCAGGGGTTGACGAATGAATTCCGTGCGGTCTACCCTCCCGAAGAGAGCTATTGCTGGGACTCCGGCTGCCATGGGCAGCGCCCGTATGAGAAAGGATTCACACTGCCCATGTCCATCCCGCCGTTAGTGGGGGAGACAGGCTTGGAGAAGTTCGCCAATGCCGCCGGGTTGTACGCCTTCATCCGAGTGGCGATGCCCTTCCAGACGCCGGGCATCCTGGACGACGAGACGTACTGGAGGGTCACCGCCCACATCCTGCGCGAGAATGGCATCGACTGGGGCGGTGGTGAGCTGGGCCCGGGCAACGCACAGCAGGTTGCGCTGGTTCCGCAGAATGTGCCTCTTGCGGCGCCGACGGCCAGCCTCCCCCCAACCCGGCAGCCAGCCCCTGCCACGCCGCAGCCTGCCGCTGAGGCTGAAAGCGGCAGATTTGCCTGGGCCGGGGCGGTTGCGGCTGCTATCGCCCTGTTGGTCCTCGTGACCGGTGCTTGGCTCTTGGAGCGACGGATGGGCCCTAGCCGATGAAGATCCAGGGGAGGAAATGATGGGGCGTCTTCGGGATCGGCTGGACATTAAGGAGGCGAGCATGAGGGCGCTGCCCGAATCGAACGGCCTGCTGCTGGAAGTACAGGATCTGAAGACCTACTTCTTCACCGACGACGGGGTCGTCAAAGCTGTCGACGGGGTGAGCTTTGAAGTGCGGATGGGCGAGGTCTTCGGCCTGGTCGGCGAGTCGGGGTGCGGCAAGAGTGTATCGGCCCTTAGCCTGCTCCGCCTGATCGACTCGCCGGGCCGGATCGTCGGGGGGAGCGTCACGTTCCGCGGCCAGCAGCTCGCCACGCTGTCCGAGAGACAAATGACCGATGTGCGCGGCAGCCAGATCTCGATGATCTTCCAGCAGCCGCAGTCGAGCTTGAACCCGGTCTTCAGCGTCGGCGAGCAAATCAGCGAAGTGCTGCGTATCCACATAGGGATGAACCGCGAGCAGGCCTGGCAGCGGGCCGGCGAGCTGCTGACCTCGGTCGGGATCCCCGATGCCGAGTCGCGCCTGCGCACTTACCCGCATGAGCTGTCGGGCGGACAGGCGCAGCGGGTGATGATCGCTATGGCCCTGGCCTGTTCGCCGGCCCTTCTCATCGCCGACGAGCCGACGACGGCGCTGGATGTCACCATCCAGGCGCAAATCCTGGATCTGATGCGCGCGTTGCGGGAGAACCTGGGGATGGCGATCATCCTGATCACGCACGATCTGGGGGTCGTGGCGGAGATGGCTCAGCGAGTGGCGGTGATGTATGCCGGACGAATCGTCGAGCAGGCCAACGTCAGAACGCTGTTCGACGAGCCGCTGCACCCCTACACACAGGGGCTGATCGCTTCCATCCCGGTGCTGGGAAAAGTCACCGACCGACTGGAGGTGATCCCGGGCTCGGTGCCGAACCTGATCAACCTGCCGCCAGGCTGCCGTTTCGCCGCTCGCTGTCGGGCCCGAATGGAGTATCATCTCGACATCTGCACCCGCCAGGAACCGAGCCTGATGACCATCCGGGCGGATCACGATGTGCGGTGTTGGCTGTATGAAGATGGCGAGGGGCACCTCGCGCCCCTGAAGCGGGGATAGGGAGAATCGAGAGAGCGTGGCCGAGCGGCAGGGCCGGACGGCCGGCGCCGATCCCCACAAGAACCTGGTCGAGGT
>CAZBJQ010000056.1:0-16666 GCA_964492235.1 uncultured Anaerolineaceae bacterium
GGCCTGATCCGTCGGAAAAGGGAAAGGGCGACCTGCGAGGTTTGGCTGACGCCCCTGCCCCGTCAGCCGCCTACTTCGCTTGTTGCAGCGTGCTTCTAGCGCGACCGGCGGTGGGGGAGGAAACGCGGCGTGCGGCGGAAGTAGTCGGCGAGGCCCGGGTAGCGGGTCCTCAGTTCCCAGTCCGCCATCTCCGCCATCAGCAGCACCGATAGCAGCCAAAGCGCAAACCACACCCAGACCGGCAGGCTCTCACTCAGAACAGCCACACCGAGAGCCACCAGAATCACACCGGCCATCCCCGGGCGGCGCATCCGCCTGTACGGCAAGCGCTCGACCAGGCTGGGCAGCGTGCTGATCAGCAGGCCGGTCTGTGCCCGCGCCCGCACCGACCATCCCAACAGCGCCGCGCCTGCAGCCAGCGTGGCTAGACCGCTCAGGAGCTGAGGCAGCGGTAGCTTGGGGTTCATATCACCGGGGCCGGTCAGGCCGTGGGTCCCGAAGGAGGTCACCACGCCGGGGGAGCCGGGGCCGATGCGCAGGCTGAACGCCCACAGGAAGGACCAGGCGCTGAAGGCCAGGGCGATCGCCCAAAGGGCAGCGCCCGCTTGAGCCGCCCATGTTCCCACAGCCGGCGCCGCACGCCGCAACAGCACCGCGCTCAGGCCGGCCATCATGGATGCCAGAAGAGCCAACACAAAGGGAAAATCGGCGATCAGCCGAGGCAGGAGCGTCATCGCTTGGACATCGATTCCCTCAGAACCTTACCGCAGCAGCAGGTAGCCGACAACACCTATGCCGGCCAGGCCTAGCATGGCGGTGGCGGTCAGCCCGGCGGACAGCAGGGCAACCGCCCACAGCGAGCGTCCCGGGGAGACGGCGACGGCCTCCCAGGCGGTGGCAGGCGAGGCCACCATCCCCGTGGGTTGAGCAGGACGGCCCAGGTACAGCGAGGCCAGAGCCAGGACGGCGAACAACAGGAACGGCGCGAAGAACAGCACCAGCCGAATAAAGGCCTCACTCCCCAGCGTGGCCATCAGTGTGTCGAAGCGAGCCGGCGCGCCGTAGTAGAGGAGCAGCGCCCCGAGGGAGAACAGCAACAGAGGAATGGTCGGGATCAACAGCAGCCTCACCGACCACACGGCGGCGCGCCAGGCCGGGTTCGATCTGCCGTCCGCCTCTGCCTCGGCCGGCCGGCGTGCCGCCAAGGAGGTCAGCAGCACCAGCGCCGCCGAGAACACGAACGGTGCCAAGCGGACCAGCGGCCGCAGGAAGCGATCGCCCGGCAGCGGCTCGAGCAGCAGGCCAAACCTTCCCGGGGCTACGAAGGACATCAGCAACAGGGCGACCGAGAACAGCAAGGCAGCCAGCGTAACCGCAAACAGCCCGGGGAGCAGACGCGGGCGCGGCCCTTCCCGCCGGCGCATCGGCTGGGCGGGGACGGCGGCCGGCGCCGGCCGGGCTGGCTCGAGGGCGTACAACAGGGCCATGACCACGATCGCAAACAGCGTCGCCGGGGCGAAGAACAGCGCCAGGCGCACGAACTGGTCGCCCGGGAGCAACTCCAGCAGCCGGTCCAGCCGAGTGGGCGCAGCGTAGAACAGCCCCAGCGCAGCGATCGACAGGCAGAGCAACGGCACGGTCGGGATGAGCACGATCCCGGCCAGCACCCGCGTGGCTCTGGCGGCGTCAGACGAAGGTTGTTGCCCGTGGCTTGTCATGGCATGGGGCGCCCGATGCGTCAGCCCATTGCAGTATTACCGCCTGCATGCGGCTTTCGTCGCGCTAGGGCTGAAGATCCACCTCGACGCTTGACAGATGGACGTCTCCCCCGAAGGCCGGGCTGATGTCCCGGACAAGGATACGCCCCGGACCGGCGGTGGTCAGGCTGTAGGTGACATCGGTCTGGAAGGGGCCCGCCACGCCAAGCTCGATTCCCTGCAGGATCACTGCCTGCGCACCCAGACGGTTGCCCTGCGCATCGAGGACTTCCACCAGAAGCGTTTGCTCGAAGCTGGCCACTCCGACGCCCTCGACCCGCACCACACCACCCGAGACCACGGCACCAGGTGCCGGCTCGAGAATGGCAATGCGCTCCGAATGCACCACCCGATTACGGATCTCAACCGGCCCGAGGGGGGTCAGCACGACCGGCACGGAGGCCAGATGGACAGTGCCCCCGTCGCGGGCGCTCTGTTGCAGGACCTGGATGGTGGCCTTGCGCTCGGCGGGCACTACGAAGGGGATTTCGGTGCTGAACGGACCGCGCTGGCCCAACTCCGCCTGGATCATAACCGGCTGCACCGCAATTTCTACCCCGTCGTCCAGCACCACCCGCACAACGAGCGTTTGCTCAAAGGCCGGATCGGCAATCCCGGAGACCCGCACCGGGCTGGTGACCCGAGAGACGGCGCCGGGCTCGAGGATCAGAATGGCTTCGTCCGGCAGTTCCGGGGTTGGGGGGGGCGTCACCGTGGGGGTGCTGACCGGCTGCTGGGTGGCCGTCGGCACGGCCGGCCCGGGCACGGGCGCCGGCGTTTCGCTCGGCAGCACAAGGCTGACGCTGGGGGGTGTGCAGGCAGCGAGCAGCAGCGCCAAGCTTCCGGCGAGTGCAACTTGGGTCATGGACACCTCCCGGGCGGAGCGAGTGTAACCTTACCCCAGTGGTTTGACATTAGAACAAATGTGCTATATGATGCAGTTGCTATGCTGACCCGCCGACCCAGCCTGGTCCGCCCCGTTCTTGCCCCGGAGGCCCGGGTGCCCGTTGAACCGCTTTCGATCGAAGTGGCGGCCGACCTGAGTTCGCAGCTGCGCACGCTGGCCTTCGCTCAGGGTCAATCGCCGCAGGCCTTGGCCCAACGTCTGCTGGCGCGCAGCCTGGAGCAGGAGGCGCGCCGGGCAAGGGCCGAGCGCTCCCTGACCACCCTGACGCCGCGCCAGCAGGAGGTCGCCTGGCTGGCGGCCAGCGGCAGCACCAACCGGCAGATCGCCGAAGCGCTGGTCGTCTCAACGGAGACCGTCAAGACGCATGTGGCCAACGTACTCGAGCGTTTCGGCCTGCGCAGCAAGGCCGAGTTGCGCCTGCTGCTGCTCGACCTCGGCCTCCAGGCGAAACCGCCTCGGCGAACATCGATCCCCACCCGCGGTGAGTTCCGCCCTCCGGCACGCACGCTGTCGCGTTGATCCCACCCCGGAAAGAGGAGAGGCCGCCCTGAGAGCAGCCCGGCGAGGCGACCCCGTGCGACACCCTCGAACACGAAACCCGCCTGCCGGGGTCCTACGCAACCAGCGGCGGTGGCGGCGCCTGTAGCCCGACCTTGTAGACTTGGCCGTACAGATGCCCCTGAACAGCCATGGCATAGGCCGTGGTGAAAACCCCGCCGACGAGGCAGAACACCAATCCCAGCGTTGCGGCGAGTGAGGCCACAAAGGCGCCCAACAGTGCCAGCACGTGGGCCGCCGGCGCGTTGCGGATGTGTCGCCATAGCAGCCGGAAGCGGAACGCAGCCGCTAGGCTGCCGCTGTCCGCCAGCACGCCCACCGCAGCTACCAGGAAATACATCAAGACGGCGAAGTAGGCCAGAAAGAAGATCCCCAGGCAGCTGCTCAGACAGAGCAGAAGGAAGTTCGGTTGCTCGGACGTCTGCATCCTCCCCGCCATCAGCGACAGAAGAACGCCGGTCAGCAGCACGGGCAGCAGATAGACCACACTCACCAGGAGATACTTCAAGCCCAGAACCAGAGCCTCCACAACCGGCTCAAAGCCAACCAACGGCTCCGGCTCGTCACGGATCACACGCCGGGCGATCAGGATCAACCAGCCGGTGATGAAGACCGGCCCAAAGACCGGGATCAACAGATACAGGCCGACGACGGCGAACTTCACTGGCCAGCGCCGATCCTGGAAGGGAAAGATAAACGCCGGGGCGAAATTCATCATGCCAGCCTCCGTCCGCGACGGCGCCATCTTACCATCCGGGCCCGCCTCGGGTGCAGGCGGGTCTCTGGTAGACTCCGCGCCGTGACCAAGATCGACGAATACCGCAGCGCCTTGCGCCGGGCGCAAGACTGGGATGCCTACCTGCGTGCGCACAGCGGGCTGCCGGGGCCGCGCGGCAACCTCGAGCTCGCCCGGGCGCTGGCCGAGGAGGGAGATCGCCCGCGGTTTGACCGCTACCTCGCCATCCCGCCGGACCAGGCGCCAGAGAACAGCCCCGAGGTTTTCCTAACCGTGTGCGGCGTCCTCGGGTATGGCCGCCTGCTGGGCGAGGGGAACATCCGCTTGCTGCCCCGGTTGCGCCACTTGGCCGATGACTCTCGCTGGCGCGTGCGCGAGGCCGTGGCGATGGCTCTGCAGTCCTGGGGTGATGCCGACATGCCGGCCCTGCTGCGGGAAATGCGAGCCTGGAGCCAGGGCTCTCTCCTCGAACAGCGAGCCGCGGTCGCCGCCGTCTGCGAGCCCCGGCTGCTGAACGGCCGCCGTATCACCTCCGGCGTGCTTACCCTCCTTGACCGCGTGACGAAGCACCTGCAGCAGTACGGGGATCGCCGTTCCGAACCCTTCCGCGTGCTGCGCCTGGCCCTGGCCTACGCCTGGAGTGTGGCCGTCGCCGCCAACCTCGAAGCTGGGCTTCCCAGGATGGAGCACTGGCTTCGGATCGATGACCCGGACATCCGCTGGCTGATGCGTCAGAACCTGACGAAGAATCGTCTGCGCCGAGCCAACCCGGCCTGGACACGGCGCTGGCTCGCCGCCATCGATCGCTAGGCCCCGGGGCGTCCACCGGCGCCGGCCTGTCGCGAGGCATCCTCCCCCCCGCCGTCCCGAACCATCTCTCTAGTGGCTGCGCCCGAGGAGGCGATCCGTGCCCGACAAGTCCCCGATCGAGAAGATGTACCTGAGGGAAGGCTACCGGGCGCTGCTCGTCGCCGAGCCACCCGGCTACCGCCGGCAACTCGGACGCCTGCCGAAGGGCGTCGTTCTCCTGTCATCCTCAGGTGGGCAGGCCGATTGGATCCAGGTGTTCGTCCGCTCTCGCAAGGATATGGAGCGAAGACTTCCCGGCCTCAGGCGCCGACTGGCGGCGAACGGCCTGCTGTGGATCAGCTATGCCAAGGGCGGCTCCGACCTGGCGACCGACGTCAATCGAGACGTCATCATCGCTTATGCCCCGTCCATCGGACTGCAAGCGGTGGCGCAGGTCTCCATCGATCAGGACTGGTCGGCGGTCCGCCTGAAGGTCCTCGGGTGAAGGAAGCGCACCCCTTCGCGCTGGTCACCGGGGCCCGCACGCTGACACAGCTGGAGGACAATCTCGCCTGCCTGCAGCTCTCTCTTCGGCTGGAGCACGTCTCCCGGCTGGATGAGATCAGCCGCAAGGAGCTCGGTCTTCCATATGAGTTCCTGACTTCCGACGGAGTGCACGACGCCACCTTCGGCGGTGCCTGTGGTCAGATCGGCCGCCACCGCCTGCCAGGTGCCCGATGCTGGCAGCGACAGGGTTCGGCTGGCGCCAGCAAGCGCGCCAAAGAGCCTCGGATGTCAGAAGCCCTGGGTGGGCGCCATCGCCACACCCGCCGGGCTGTGCGATGGCTCAACCGCCAGTCGCTGCCTCATTCACGCCTGGGCCCAGGGGCGGTATTGTGCAGCCGGCGCGAGGTCAGTGGCCAGAGCCTGGTGCTGGTCTATGCCGCCGGCAGCGGCGCAGGTTGGCCGCGATCATGATGATCTCTTAACCTCGGTGCGGCAGAATCCATCTGGCGGAGGCACATCATGGTCGGCAAAGTGCTCTTCCTGTGCATGGGCAATTCAGCCCGCAGCCAGATGGCGGAAGCCCTGTTGGGCCAACTCGGCGGTGGGCGGTTCGAGGTCTACAGCGCCGGGCTGGAGCCCAAGGGGATCCATCCCCTCACCCGGCGGGTGATGCAGGAGATCGGTCTGGACCTGGCCGGCCAGCGCTCGAAGAGCGTCGGTGAGTACATGGGCAGGCTCAACTTCACCTGGCTGATCACCGTCTGCAGCGACGCCGAGGAGAAGTGCCCGAGTACCTTCCCCGGGATCAGCAACCGCGCGCACTGGCCGGTCGACGACCCGGCCGGCGCAGTGGGGACTCCGGAGGTCCAGCTTGCGGCCTTCCGCCGCGCCCGAGACGACCTCGATCAGCGTATCCGGTCCTGGCTGGTCGAGCAGGCCCTGGCATCGGATCAGCCGACGTAGCCGGCCAGCCGGGAGAGCGCTCGCTCGCCCCCATCCCCCGTGCCGACCAGGGGTCCAACGCATCCAATGGCGCAGGCAGGTTTGACAAGCATGGAAAGAAGCCTGGCGGAGCTCCTCGGTACGTTCGCACTGGTCATCGCCGGCTCCGGCGCGATTGTCGTCAACGATCTCTACGGCGGCGTGCCCACCCATGTCGGGATCGCCCTGACACTCGGGATGGTGATCATGACGATGGTCTTCGCCGTCGGCGACGGCTCGGGCGCATCTGAATCCGTTACAATTGCCTTTGGCCTGGCCGGACGTCTTCCACGGCGCTGGCTGGCACCCTTCCTTGCAGCCCAGACAGCCAGCGCCTTCCTTGCCTGGTCGTTTCCGCAGCATCCGACGTTGGGCGCCACGGTTCCCACGCTCGGCGTCGTGCCAACGTTGGCCTTTGAAGTGCTACTGGCCTGACTGCTGATGTCGGTGATCTTGCACATCGCCATCGAGTTCCAGGAGCGGGATCTGCTGGCGGGCGCGGCCATCGCGGGCACGGTCGCCATGGCTGCCTTGTTCGCCGGTCCGGTCAAAGGCGCCTCGATGAACCCCGCACGCTCGGTCGCCCCAGCCGTGCTTACTGGGACCTGGTCTGATCAGTGGGTCTACCTGACGGCAGCTTTCCTGGGAGCTGCGCTCGCCCGGGGCGTGTTGAGGATGATCCGCCCATCGGTCACGGCGTCCCAAGCGAGACTTCTCACAGCCCGGGCGCAAGACTGATTCTCTCCCGGCCCCCCGGAAACTGCGGGGAAGGGTCTGCCTGTGGGATACTTGGCGCCTGACTTCACGATTTGGGCGTAGACTGCATGCGCGAAGAACTGATCATTCGATCCACCCCCGAACCTCGCACTCGCCCCGGCCTGGCGGCCGACCTGCGCGCCCTGGGTTTGCAGCCCGGAATGACCGTGCTGGTCCATTCCTCGGTGACGTCCCTAGGCTGGGTGAGCGGCGGAGCGGTGGCAGTCATCCAGGCGCTAATGGACGTGGTCACGCCGCGGGGGACGCTGGTGATGCCGGCCTTCACCGGCTACTCCGACCCAACTTACTGGGAGAACCCGCCGGTTCCCCGATCCTGGATCGAGGTGATCCACGCCACGATGCCGGCCTATGAACCGGCGACGGCCCCGACGCGCGGTATGGGCCTGATCGCTGAGAGTTTTCGCACCTGGCCCGACGTGCTCCGCAGTCAGCACCCGCTCGACTCGTTCTGCGCCTGGGGCGCGCACGCCCGAGGTGTTGTCGCGGACCACGCATTGGATGATGGATTGGGCGAGGCCTCGCCGCTGGCTCGCATCTTCGAACTCAACGGGAATGTGCTGCTGCTCGGCGTGGACTTCGACAGCAACACCTCGTTCCATCTTGCCGAGCACCGTGCGCCGCGCATCCGCCGCCGACTCGCCCAGCAGGTACCCATCCTGGGCCGGCAGGGCAGGCAGCTGGTTTCGATCTCAGAGATCGACTACTCGACCGACGATTTCCTAGTGATAGGTCGGGCGCTAGAAGCCACCGGCCGGGTGCGCCTCGGCCCGGTCGGTTCGGCTACCGCCCGCCTGTTCTCTCAGCCCGAGTGTGTCAATTTCGCCTGCGATTGGTTCCGCCGCCACCAGCCGGACGGCGCCTCCGCAGGCCCGCCCATCCCACGGACCTAGCCGGCCCGGCTCCAGACCTCCGCTGTGCTCGGCGGCGCCCGGAGAGGGCGGCGCGGGGTCTGGACCTGTCCCCCCGCTCGGACCCTTCGCGCGTGCTGCCGGTTCCCGGCAGCACACTCACAAATCACGAATGAACACCCGGTGATTCTTGTAGGGAACGCCACCTATGTTCTCCAGGTCGTGGCGCATTTGGACGGCGGTCTCGGCGACCTGGGTGAGATCGGCGTGCAGGAACTTGTGTTCCCGGATGGTTTTCTCCATCTCAGAGTACATCAGAGCCGCCCCGCCGCGGCCGTGAAACTCCGGAAGGACCCCGGCGCCGTTGAGAGACACCCAGCGCGTGCGGCGTGATTCCAGCAGCAGGTCGAAGATTCCGAACGGGAGCAGTCTGCCTTTGCTGCGTTGCAGCGCGGCCGAGACATCCGGAAAGGCGAACAGGAAGCCGACAATATCGTCCTCGTGCATGATGATCTTGATCAGTCTCGGATTGGCGAAGCCCAGGAGGTTGTCCGTCAGGAACTTGATCTCTCGCTCACTGAGCGGGTAGTACTCCCAGTTGTTGACGAAGGTCCGATTGTAGGCCTGGCCGATCTTCGGCGCCTGGGCCATCAGTTCCTTCTTCTTCGTAAACCGCACTACCCGCAGTCCGCTCCTGGCAGCCGCCCGCTCCGCCACCCGGTGAACGCGCTGCGGCAGTCGGAACTTCTCGGCGCTGAGGTAGCACGAGACGAAGTCCACCTCCTTGCGGAATCCGAGCTTCTCGGCGAAAGCGGGATAGTAAGCCGGGTTGTAGTTCATCATCGTCATGGCCGGCCGAAATTCGAACCCGTCCACCAACATCCCGTAGCCATCCAGCGCGCCGAAACCTTTGGGGCCGACGACTTGTGTCAAACCCCGGCGGCGCGCCGACTCGAAGGCTCGCTCGAACAGCGCCTTCGCAACCTCGAAATCGTCGATGCATTCGAAAAGGTAGAACTGTGCTTGTTGCTTGTGGTGGTAGTGGTTGTAGGGGCGGTTCTCCAGCACACCGATTCGCCCGACATCCTGCCCGTCCCGCACCGCCAGGAAGAACTCCGCCTCGGAGTGCTCGTAGAAGGGATGCTTGTCCGGATTCAGCTGCGTGGCAACATCCATCAGGATCGGAGGCACCCAGAGTGGCGAATCCTTGTAGAGGCGGAAGGGCAGGTGCAGGAAGCGCTTGACGTGGGACCGATCGCGCACGTCTACCGCTTGAATGGTGAGCATGTGCCCTCTCCTCACGGCGCCGCGGATTGTAGCACTCGCTCCTTCGGCCTACAATTGCGCCAGCAATTGTGGGGAGGCCGCGCTGACGCAGACTGCCGCCGTCCGCCGTGTGGCGAAGGCCATCACCTGGGTTCTGTGCACCCATAGCGTGGAGGGTCGCCAGCACGTTCCGGATACCGGGCCGTACATCCTGGCCGCCAATCACCTGGGGATGCTTGATGCCCCGCTGGTGTATGGCGAGGTTGGCGGGGATCACATCGCCGGATGGGTGGCCGAGAAGTGGGAGCACCATCCCGTCCTCGGGCCGGTCATGCGGGCTGCCAACGGCATCTTCATCCAGCGCGGGGAAGTCGACCGGGGAGCCCTGGAGGCGGCCGTGGCCTGGCTCAAGGCGGGCGGGGTTTTCGGCATGGCACCCGAAGGCACGCGCAGCCAGGATCATCGACTCAGCCGCGGCAAAGCCGGAATCGTCTACATCGCCCATCAGGCCGAGGTGCCCATCCTGCCCGTCGCCTGCATCAACACCGAGGATGCCCTTCCGGCTCTCCTGTCACTGCAGCGGAAACACGCGATCTTGCGATTCGGCGAACCCTTCCGGCTGCCTCCATTAGATCCCAGCCGGCGGCCCGAATCGACGCGCGAGCAGGCAGATGAGGTGATGTGCCGCATCGCCGCCCTGCTGCCCGGCCGCTACCGCGGCGTATATGCCTCACACCCGCGCCTGTCCCAACTCCTATCGCTCGACCCCCAGGGAGAGGCGGACTAGTTGAGCGCAAGGACATGTAGATCTTGAATACCGCCTTCCGCCTGGGGTGCGACGATCGTCACTCGGCGGGGTTATAGGTCCTCGAGGCTAAGCCACACCCCGCACTTACTCACAAGGAGGCATGGCTCATGTTCATTGGACTCCTCGGATTGCTGGCAGGGTTGATCCTGCTGTTCGCCGGCAAGCGCTTCTTCTGGCTGATGGCCGGGCTGGTCGGTTTCCTCTTCGCCTGGAGCATTGTCGGCAACCTCTTCGGAACCGGCTGGCTGGCGATCATCCTTGGCCTGGTCCTGGCCCTCGTCCTCGGCTGGCTGGCAGTCCAGTTTGTCAAGATCGCCGCCTACATCATCGGGTTGGCCGCCGGCGCTTTCATCCTGCCGGCCCTGCTCGGGTTGGTGGGCATCCACTTCGCCTTCTTGCTGGAGGCGCTGATTGGCGGCGTGATCGGCCTGCTGCTGATGATGTTCTTCTTGGAGTGGGGCTTGATTCTGCTGACCGCGCTGATGGGCGCCTCGGCCGTCGGCGGCGGCCTGGAGGCGACCCTGGGAATCGGCCCGGCCATGTCCGGGCTGGTCATGCTCGCGCTGTTCGTGGCCGGCGTAATCGTGCAAGCTCGGAACAAAGACTCCGGCTGATTCGTTCATCGCCTAGATGGCGATTCGCTTCCAGGGATACCTGATGCGCCAAGCCTATACCGCGGCGCAGGCGGGCACTGCCCTGCGTCAGCGCATGATGCGCGGCATCAGCCAGAAGGCCGCGTCGTCCTCATAGTCTCCCCGCGTCTGCACGGTCAGGATGAACTTGACCTTCTTGCCTGCCAGGTCTGACAGGTCGGTCTCGACCGAGCGGAACTCGTCGTCGTACTCCTCGTTCCACTCATCCAGCGACTTCACGGATCCGTCGCCGATCCGATACTCCAGCTTCATCTTCACGCTGCACTGCTCGGAATCATCCAGACAACTGATGATCGCCCGGAAGACGTCGCCCTCTTTCACCTCGAAGCCCGGGAACTCCCCTCGGATGCGGCCGTCTTCGATCGCAGGTGGATTTGTCCATAGCCCGGGTTCATCCTCTTTGCGGCCGCCCTCCATCACGCCTTCCTCCAGTCGCAGGACAAAGCCATCGGGCGACCCGGCTTCGCCGGGGCACGGCAGATCACCTGAGGCGGTGGACCAATCCGCATCGCAGTAGTCCTCCACCAGGCTGTAGACCTCTTTGTCGGCCAGGGAGACACGGATGCCTACCCAGAAGGGCTTCGTCCCCTGGTCTCCGATTCCAAACAGCTGTCCGCCGAGCGACCGCAGTTTCCAGTAACCGCGGTATTCCCCCTGGTCGTCGGGCGCTTCCAGGTCCACGGAGATGTCGACCGTCTCGCCGGGTCTGACCTCCCCCAGCAGCGGTTGACTCTTGGCTCCCGACATCCGGTCTCCTGAGTCAAAGAGCAGATCGTAGTTGCCCGTCCAGGTGCACGAGCCATTGTTCCTCAGGCGCCAGGTCTTGGTAAAATCCGCCCCCGGTCTGAACTCCGAGCCGTTGGGGACGGTGACATCACTGACGAAGGTTGCCAGGTTGCAGGGGATCGCCGTCGGTGCCACCGTGGGCGACAGCGTCGGCACCGGCGTGGCGGTGGCCGTTGTGATGGGAGGTGTCAGGCTCGGTCCTTCCGTCGAAACGGGAGGCAAGGAGATCGGCCCGGTCGCGGCGGCTGCGATGCCGGTCATGACCGACTCGACCGTGTGCGCGGCTGCGGTCCCTGCCGTGTTGCCAACTGCCGGTTGTGGCACCAAGCCAGCCGGCAGGGTACAGGCGAGACTGACGACCATGCCCGCCAGGCCTCCCGCCAGCAGGCAGCGCATGTCCCTCCTCATCCCGACCTCCTTTGCCCGTCCCGATGGCGCGGCTGGGGCGGTGCCTGGACTGTGTGACGCATGGTGCCCTTGGGCTGCCGCCACTGATTCTACGCTTGACTGCAGTCCCAAGAGGCATGGACGTTCTTCCTGAGGTTGGCGTTCTCGGCTGATGCGGCCGCCTGTCCCCTGCGCGGGGGAAGGACCTTTCCCCTGCTTGGTTCCACCCCTGGCGGGATTGTCGTCACCTGCCAAGTGACGTAGAAATAGAACACCCGTTCTATCTCGTCCGCCGTGGAGCCGCCTGCCATGCTGAGCCAACAACATCTGCCGCTCGCCGCCTCCGACCTGCCGCTCCCAGCTGCCGACCCGGCGCTGCTCGAAACGCTGCTGCAGCCGCGCCTGTCGCTGTTCTGGGGCGCACACACCCCGACCCGCACGCTGTTGGCCGTGCTGACCACTCTGGCGGCGCGCGGCCAGGCCGTGCGTGTCTTTGACGGCGGCAACCGCTTCGATGGCTACTTCGTCGCCCGGCTGGCCCGCCAGCTCACGTCGGCACCACAGGCCGCTCTGCAACGTATCCGTCTGTCGCGCGCCTTCACCTGCTTTCAGCTCGCCGAGTTGATCGAGAACGCCCCCGCCGACCCGCAGCCCTTGTTCGCCCTCGACCTGCTGGCCACGTTCTACGACGAGAGTGTTTCGCTGCAGGACTCCGAGCGCCTGCTGATGACCACCCTTGTTCATCTCAAACGGCTGGCGGCTGCCGGGCCGGTGATCGTCGGAGCGCGCGAGCCGCAATCCCTGGTCAAGGAACGCTGGGCGCTGCTCGACCGTCTGCAGGCTGCCGCCGACGCCGCTTGGATGCTGCGGCCGCCGCCGGCCGAGGCCCCGCTCCAGCCGAGGCTGTTCTGATGGGCCGCACACTGCCTTCGATCACCCAGGCCTTCCTGCAGGAACAGCAGTCGCTGCTGCGTTTCCGTCGCGCCCTGCGCCGCGAAGATCAGCTCGCCCTCGATGACCTGCTGGCCGCCTCGCGTCATCACCTGGCCGCCGCAGCCTATGCTTCCCATCTGCTGCCCTTCGAAACCATGCTGCTGGCGATGCTGGTCGAGGAACACAAGCTGGTGCTCGATCTCCGCCGCCGGCTGGAACAAACAGAGAGCCCTACACCCGCCCCCCGGCTGCCGCCGGCCCCGGAGGCCTAGGAGATTGCGGAAAGACACATCGCCCACCTCACCGCCCACCCCTCGCGACACCTGCACCCCGCTCTTCCAGGGTGCTCCGTGAGGCGAAGCCGAGGGGCTCTCCGCCGAGAGCCGGCGCGAACAGCAACGGGCCTTCGCTACGGGATGCTTCGCGATCGCTACGGGCGGCTCCGCGCGGGGTGGAAGATCTGGGGGAGGGGTCAGGGGTGGGGGCCCCGCCATACGCTCCGCCTTTTTCCGTAGCCTGCTAGCGGCCCGGGCGGACCTGCACGGCGAAAGGCGAAGCAGTTTCCAGGAGCACAAGTGTCCACTCTCTTTGGTTGGCTGTTCGATGTCTACCCCTCCGGCGACGGCATGTGCCTGTGGCTGATCGACAACGAAGGCCAGATCCACACTCTGACCGATACCCTCGCCCCGACCTTCTACGTCCGCGGTCCGCAAGCCGGGCTGCGGGCCCTATGCGAGCACTTGCGCCTGCGCCGTGCTCCGGTCGACCTGCGGCGCACCGAGCGGCGCGACTTGTTCCTTGACCGGGAGGTGGAGGTCCTGGCCGTGTCGGTCCGCAACCCTGGCCTGCTGCCCTTGCTCTTCCGCCAAGTCGCCGATGCCTTTCCGGCCCTGACATACTACGACGCCGATATCAGTCTACCCCAGCGCTACGTCCTGGCCCGCGGCCTGTTCCCGCTGGCCTACTGCGCCGCCGAGCACGACCACGGCTGCCTGCACCGGATCGAGGCGCTCGACACTCCCTGGGACACTGATTACCGCCTGCCGCCGCTGCGGGTGATGGCGCTGCGCCTGTCGGGCGAATTGCGCGATCCCGCCCGCGGCCACCGCGGCGACCTGCTGGTGGACGTCGACGGCTGCATCCACACCTTCCCACGCCGCGACAGCCGCGCCCTGCTGCTCGGCTTGCGGCACCTGCTCGAGCAGCACGACCCGGATCTGCTGGTCACCGCCTACGGCGATTCGTACATCCTGCCGCGCCTGATCCAGCTGGCGGCGCACTACCGCGTCCCACTGCCACTCAACCGCGATTCCACCCAGCGCGTGGTCCACAAGCCGGCCCGCTCCTACTTCTCCTACGGCCGGGTTGTCTTCCGCGACCAGCAGCACCTGCTGTTCGGCCGCTGGCACATCGATCGCCAGAACGCTTTCCTGGCCGACGATTACGGACTCGACGGCACGCTGGAGATCGCCCGCCTGACCGGCCTGCCGGTGCAGACCGTGGCCCGCGTCTCGACCGGCACTGGCATCAGCGCCATGCAGATCGCCACCGCCCAGCGGCGCGGCGTGCTCGTCCCCTGGCAGAAGCGTCAGCCCGAGTCGCTCAAGTCGGGGATCGACCTGCTGGTAGCCGACAAGGGCGGTCTGGTCTACCTGCCAATCCCCGGCCTGCATGAATACGTCGCCGAACTGGATTTCTCCGCCATGTACCCCAGCATCATGGTGCGTTTCAACCTGTCCCCGGAAACCGTCGGCGCCGCCTGCTGCGACGGCCGTCCCGTGCCCGAACTGGGCACGCTCGTCTGCACCCACCGCCAGGGGCTGGTCCCCGAGACTCTGGCGCCGCTGCTCGAGAAGCGCGCCCACTACAAAGCCCTGGTCCGCCAACTCCCCGAGGATGACCCGCGGCGCGAGACCTATCGCCGGCGCTACTCGGCCCACAAGTGGCTGCTGGTCACTTGCTTCGGCTACCTTGGATACAAGAACGCCCGCTTCGGCCGGATCGAGGCCCATGAGGCCGTCACCGCCTACGGGCGCGAAGTGCTGCTGCAGGCCAAGGAGATAGCCGAGGCTCACGGCTTCCGCCTCCTGCACGTGTACGTCGACGGGTTGTGGATTCACAAACCCGGTGTGCGCCGCGCACCGGACTACCAGGGCCTGCTCCAGGAAATCCAGACCCAGACCGGCCTGCACATCGGGCTGGAGGGAATCTACCGCTGGCTGGCCTTTTTGCCCTCGCGCACCGAGCCGCGCATCACCGTGGCCAACCGCTACTTCGGCGCCTTCGAGGACGGCAGTCTGAAGATCCGCGGCATCGAGGCTCGCCGCCACGATACCCCGCGCTTCATCAAGCAGACGCAGCTGGAGATTCTGAACATCCTGGCGCAGGGCGCCAACGCGGCAGGGTTCCGGCAGGCGCTGCCGGCAGCGGTCGACCACGCCCGCTACAGGCTGCGAATGCTGTTGGCCGGCGAGGTGCCACTGGCTGATCTCGTGATCATGCAGCGCCTGTCGCGGCCGCCGGTGGAGTATGTCACGCACACCATCACGGCCCAGGCGGCGCGCGAGCTGGTGCAGGCCGGCATCGAGCTCAGCCCGGGCGCCTCTGTCCGCCTGATCCTGGTGCCAGGGCCGGAAAAAGCACGGGCATGGGAACTGGTCGAGGCGCCGCTGCCTTATGACCGCCCGGCCTATGCCGAGCTGCTGCTGCGGGCCATCGAGAGCTTGTTTGCCCCCGTCGGCGTCGATCGGGCGACCCTCGACACCTGGGTTCGGGGCAACAGCGGCTACTGGGGACCTCCCGGCACGTTGCCGCCCGCCGGCGTCGATGCCGGCACGCCGCTGCTGGCGCGCCAGGGGAGGGTCAATGCCAGTCTGAGGCGCGGGCCCGCGCCGCCAACTCGGGCAGGGATCCCCACCGCCGCGCAGATCGCCGCACACGCCCCTTCGTTCCTACAGGAAGACCGACCGGGCTGATCGCACCAGCGGCCCCATGCCTGGCGCACAATGCAACAGGCGGGATTCGGGCTTCGCCCGTTCCCGCCTACGCCCCAAGTCTCCGCAGGTTGATCAGCGAGCAGCCGCTTTCGCATCTCACCCAGGAAAGCGGATACCTGCCTGCGGCGGCTGATGCGCCGTTCGATTCTCGGGCACAGCGGCCAGGACCGGCGCGCCGGCGGCACGCCGCGCAGAGAACGCGCCCAGCACATTCCGCTTAACGGTGGCTGCAATCCACTTCCAGTGCACGATCAGGTGAACAACTACACCACCGACCATCGCCAGCCCGAACCACTCGTGCAGACTGCGCCAACCGTCGCGCGCCAACAGCCAGGACTGCGTCGCCGCCCGCCCACCCTGAAAGCCCGCGCCGGCGAGCCCGAAGAAGAAGACCAATCCTGTCGCCGCGGTCACCAAAAACGCGGCGGCGATCACGGAGTTCAGCAACAGATTCCATTTCGGCCGGAGTGACATCAATTCGCCTTTCCCCAGAAGGACCGTCTGGATCCAGTGGCGGTCGTCGAAGCCCAACGCCCGTCTCCCGCCCACAGTGGGCGTCCGGTTTGATCGCGCAACACGACCGTTGTTCCGGTGGCGACCCGCGTCAGGCTCTGGACCTCGAACTCAGCGTCTTCCCAGAAGCCGCTGAGTTGGACCTCGTCCCCCGCCAGCAGCAGACCCAGACTCTCCCAGTAGCTTGGCCTCCCCAGCTCGGCCGTTAGCGATTCACCCTGCGCCGTCTTTACCATCAGCTCGTTTCCGTCGATCGAGACCACCCTCCCGCTGACCTCGGCCCACGCCTCGTCCTCCGAGCCGGATGGCACAGACGGCGCGGCCCCCGACCGGAGGCCCAGGCCGCCGGCCGGGCCGGCGGAAAGACCATCCGCAACCACAGCCCGGCCAACTCCCTGGCCCTGAGCCCGGCCCTGCCGCATGGGTACGGTCCCACCCTCGGCCGCCCATCCATCCGGCGCACC
>CAZBJQ010000057.1:0-16665 GCA_964492235.1 uncultured Anaerolineaceae bacterium
ACCTGGTGGTTGGGGAAGTCAGACCGATCTTCGATCTCCACCCAGACCTTGGGAAACCGGCTGGTGTTCGTCAGGGCAAAGTGCTCTTCGAAAGGAACGCCAACCTGGCTTCTGCTCGAAGGCGCCCTGCGCCGCAGCGTGACGCCCGATAGCGAGATGCGTGACCACAGATAGCTCGCGGCCAGCAGGAAACCGAGCAGGTAGGCCAGATTGGCAAACAGCTGCCGGCCGGAGGTCAGCGCCGCCGCCGCCGAGAGCACGAACAGCGCCAGGAGAACGCCTGCCCGCGAGCGCATCAGCGCAGCTCCCCTCCCGGCACCGGAACGCTCGACAGAATGTCCTGCACGATGGCGCGTGAGTCCACTTCGCGCACCCTGGCCGACGACCCGAGGATCAGGCGATGGGCCAACGCCGCCACGGCTACCTGTTTGACGTCATCCGGCAGGACAAAGGCCCTGGCGTGCAGCGCCGCCATCGCCTGGCCGCAGCGGAACAAAGCCAGGCTGCCGCGGGGGCTGGCACCCAGATACAGTTCTCCGTGGCGTCGGGTCGCCGTCACCAGGTCCAGGATGTAGCGCTTGATTTCGGTCGTCGCCGTTACCTGGCGGATCGCATCCTGGGCGCGGCGCAGTTCCGTGACGTCCACCGTCTCCTTCAGCGATTCCAGCGGGTGCACTATCTGCTGGCGCTCAACCATCCGGATCTCGTCGGACAGCGTAGGATACCCAAGGCTGATGCGAAGCAGGAACCGGTCGAGCTGTGCCTCTGGCAGCGGGAAGGTTCCTTCGTACTCAATCGGATTCTGGGTGGCCAGCACCAGAAAGGGCGCGGGCAACGGGTGGGTCACGCCGTCCACAGTCACCTGCCGCTCTTCCATCGCCTCCAACAATGCCGCCTGGGTCTTGGGCGTAGCCCGATTCACCTCATCGGCCAGCAAGATCTGGGTCATGATGGGGCCAGCCCGGAATTCGAACTCCCCGGTCTTCTGATTGAAAATCGACACCCCCGTGACATCGCTTGGCAGCATGTCCGGCGTGAACTGGATGCGGCTGAACGTGCAGCCAATCGAGCGGGCCAGGCTCTTGGCCAGCATTGTCTTGCCTGTCCCGGGCACGTCTTCGATCAAGACATGCCCCTGACAGAGCAGTCCGATGACAGTTTGCTGGACTGCCTCTCGTTTGCCGACGATCACCCGCTCGACGTTCTCGATCAGGCGATCGGCAAACGCCTTGACCTCCTCCATGCCGCTTCCTCCACCCCCGAGTGGTGATTGTACCCTTCCATCCCTCGATGCAGCTCTCTAGCAGGTTGACGAGATACGCCCTATTCGGATAAGGGAATTGACTATGTGGCGCGTAGTCCCAACTACCACACATACGAATCCCTCTCGGCCTCCTACGTACGGGCAAGAAGAACGAGTCCGGCGCTCCACAACAAGGCGTAGTTCAGTGGCCGACGCCACCCTTCCCCAGCGCAAAAGAGTGTGACGGCCAGGACCAACCCGGCCGCCATGCGCACCATGGCAAACGGTTCGCGGAAGGTAGAGAAGGGCAGAAAGGCGATGACGGCCGCATTCAAGAGCAGGGCCAGCGTCTCCCGCCGCCGGTTCCCCGCCAGCAACTTGCGGGCTGCCACGAATGTCCCCCAAACTGCCGGCAACACGATGCTTGGCCCCAGAATCACCAGGAACAGCAGAAACACCTTGGGGTCGATCTGGCCGATTCGCAGCAGGCCAAGGAACGGCAGCCACTCAAATGGTGTGGCAGCTGCACCGCCGCTTCCGATGCCGGGCATGCCGAACTCGAACCACAGCCAGGCCTGCCACGCCGCGAATGCCAGCCCACCGACGGACAGGGCAACCACACTCCTGCGCGAGCGCTGGGCCAACGCCGCGATCCAGGCGGCAAGCCAGAAGAAGACGGTGGTCTCCTTGGCAAACAGACCAAGGGCCAGCGCCGTGCCTCCGGCGACAGGCCGGTCGCGCAGGAGCAGATAGAAGCCTCCGGCCGCCAGGCCGTAGGCTAAAGGCTCGCTCAAGTCAAGCCCGGCCGGGCCAACCAGTCCCACCCACAGGCCGTAGGCTAGCGCGTAGCCAGGCCAGAGCCGTTGCCGGTCCAGCGTGGCTGTAACGGCCAGGGTCCCGAGGAAGTGGGCTACCATGCTCACCGTCGGCAGGGCCCAGGCAATCCCGGAGGGACGTCCCAGAGCCAGGAGCCGCGCCAGAGCGGGATAAAGGATCCGCTGATACCGATACGGCGGTACATCCAGGTGCGCACTGACATCGTTCGGGTACCAGTCCCTCGCAATGTAGAAGTTGAACTGCCCGTCGTAGCCTTCGGATCCTGCCGGATCTCCCTGCGCGAAGCGCGCGCCGATCATTGCCAGAGCCAACGGATCGCCTTGGCTGCGAACGATACGCTGGCCGGCGAAGAACGCCGCCACGGCCAGGCTGAGCACGGCCGGCCAGAGAAGCCTCAGGGCTTTCGCCACATCCACCTCAGCAGCGCCACGCTCAGCATGCCGAACACCGAGGCCGCGGACCCAATCAGAAAGGAGAACGGCCGGTATTCCAGTCGAACTAGGTGCTCGCCCGGAGGCAGCCAGAGCCCTCTGAACGCGACATTGGCGGGAACGAGCTCGACCGCCGCCCCATCGGCGAACGCGCGCCATCCTGGGTAGTACGTGTCGGAGAGGATCAACCAGCCCCCTCGCTCGCCACGGGCTTCGATCTCCACGAACCTGCTGCCTTCTCGCACAATCGCCGCCTCCCCTGAACCGCCGGCCTCCAGGGGAACGGAACAATCCTGTGGCTCGATCATGACTTCCATCTCTAGATCGACCTCACCGCCCGTGATCGCTGCCAGCGCCTGGCTCGGGCTGCATGCTGCATCGGCGACAGGGACGATACGAACCCGGCGTGGCCTAGCCACAGGCTGATACTCAGGCAGCAGACTGCCGACGCCGGGCGCCTGCGCCACCCAACCGACATCCATGAACTCCAGCATCGATTGACGAATCTGTCCTTGCGCTGACTCGAGACCCTGAACCCAGGCGAGGTAGCGAGAAGGCAAGAGTGGATCGAAGTTGTTGGCGGAGGGGGTGCCGTCCAACATCGGGGTGTTCGGTAGCCCCGCATCCCGTACGGCCTTTCCTTCCTCTGCCAGACTGAATCGATCGAACCGGAAGAACGAATCGAATTTCAACATCCTCTCCAGCTCTTGCGGCATGTACAGCCGGTGATCGCTCCCCAGGGCCGTCAGCCTGCTCTCCCCCTGGTAAACCTCTGCCTTCGTCGTCGGGTTCAGACCAATAGAGGCGAGCAGCAGGTCCGAAAGCAGGAAGAGCCCCAGCGAGGCGGCCCAGATCGGCCCTACAGGCTCACGCTTGGTCAGGCAGAGCGCCCCGACGGCCAGCAGGCTGGCCCCGCCGATCATGAACGATCGGACGAAGCTCAGTTGAAGGTTCGGGATCAGCCCGCCGGCGAGCAGAGAGAATCCGATCATTCCTCCGGCGGCGGCGGTCCCCAGGCGCGCCCAGTAAAGCGCCCTTCCCTGCGGGTTCCGCCATGAATCGGCGTATTGCGCCGCCAGCAGGCATAAGGCGAAGGCCGCCAGAAGCGCCCAGCGCGTCGGCGCCTGGAACAGGCCGAAGGTGGGAACCCAGCGGAACAGAAAGGGAAAGATGGGCGTGTTCTTGCCGAGCGCCAGGACCAACGACAGGCCTGCGATGAGAAGCAGGAACCGGGCACGTCCGGTGGCCGTCGATGTCCCTCGCACTCCCCGAATAGTCTCCGCCAAGGCGAGTACCAAGGCTAGCATGCCCACGTACATAGCGTCTTCCCAGTAGTTGGCGTAGCCCCAGTACCCGCCGAACGCGGGATGGCCAAACAGATGGGGGAAGACCAACCCCAACAACCGCCACGGCCAGAGGGAATAGGTGAGCGCGGACTGGATATCGACGGATTGCAGACGCTGGGAGACCGCAAGATACTCCAGCGTCGGCACGAGCTGGGCGGCGGCCAGGGCGAAGCCTAGCAAGGACGCTAAGGCGAACCAGGCCGCGCCGGTGCGTGGGCGCAGGGATCGCCGAGCCGCGGCCAGCCGCCACACAAGCCACGCGCCAGCGAGCACAAGGGCATACCATGCCGTCTGGGCGTGGCCGGCCAGCCACTGCAGGGCAAGCACGACAGAGATCCAGAGCGCTGCCCGCCCGCGGGCGGCACCAGATCCGCCACCCTCGAGCGCCTGAACAAGCCCCTCCGTCGCCCAGACAACCCACGGCAGCCAGGCTGCGGTGTTGTTGATGCTCTGGAACCCTGCCCTGGCCACCATGTACCCCGAAAGGGCATATCCGAGCCCGGCGACCGCCTGCCCGATCTCGCCGATCCCGATTCGCCGGCACAGGAGCACCATCCCTGCGCCAGCCAAGACCAGATGGAGTATCGTCAGAATGGTCTGCGCCTGCGCGGCTTCCACGAGCAGCATCAACCAGTTCGGCGGATACAACAATCCCGATTGGTAGTTCGCCAGGAGCGGCGCGCCCATGCCGACCAGTGGGTTCCACAGCGGCATCTGTCCTTGCAGCACCGCCTCAGCGGCGAAGCGGTGCCAGGGAACGAACTGCAGAATCGGTGTGCCCCAGAACAGGACTTCGCCGCGGATCAGCGGTGGGCCGAACAGGAGGATAGGTCCCAAGATGATGACAAACCATGGGAGCCAGCGCAGGCTGCGCTCAGCGCGAGACGGCAAGGATGACATACCCATCCTCCGCGTAGAGCGGCTGGAGATCGAGGCCTTCGGGGTCCGCCCAGGACGCGAGCGACGAGTCGGCGGGTCCCAGGAGCACGGCGTCAACACCGTTCGCGGTCAGGAACTCCGTTCTCGCTTCGGGCGACATGCCTCCGCTCAGGAATGCATTCAGCCTCGGGAGGATCTTCCCCAGATCGGCCGACTCGGGCCCATGCCCGGCAACGACATGCACCGGCGCCCAGGCTGGCAGCGCGTTGGCGACTTCAAAACGCGTCGCCACGCCGCTGTTTCTCGGAAGATTCCGTTGGATCCACTCGAAGGCCTGGACTTCCTCTGCCGGTCGGAAGGCCGGCGCCCCGGGCACAAGCGCGGTCTGCAGGCTCCCGAGCCAAAGGAGCAGCGTAGTCGGCAGGGACAGGACTAGGACTGCGATCGCAGCGCCCCGCCGACCAGCGCTTGAGAGCCGCGGGAGGAGGGGAAGGCCGAGAGCAGCCAGGATGACGAGCGCCACCCAGATGCCGTCCGGAAGGCGTCGTTGCACAGTGGTTGGAGCGTACGCCAGCAAGGGCAAGGCCAGGACCCAACTCACAAGAATCATCTTATAGAGATGGCCCTCCCTCAGAGTGTGGAGCGCCCCTACAACCGCCGGGACCAGCACAAGCGAGAACGCAATCAGATAGTGCCAGGGCGATGGAGAAAGGATCCGGTTCTGCACCGCCCACGTCCGCAGAAACGGATCGGCGCTGAAAGACCAGGCGTAGTATGTCAGGATAGGAGCCATGGGGAGTGCCGCTCGCAGCGCCGACGGCAGGACCGCCAGCACATCACTCGGTGCCCGCCGGACGAGTGCGCGCGCGGCGATGAACGCGACGTGTGCCCCCAGGGCGGCGAAGGCAGCTACTGCCGAGAGAGGGTGCACCAGTGCCAAGAGGGCAAGCCATACCCCGGGTAGCCACGAAGCCCTCTTGGCTTCGCCCGTTCGAACGTAGGCTGTAAGTCCCAAGAGCATCAGCGCCCGCGCCAAGACAAGATGCGGCAGGGCGAGGAGTGACAGGAACCCGAATGTCTCGGGTGAGTGGAAATCCAACGGCAGACTGCCCAGCCACACCTCTCGTCCAGTGAGGAGCAATGCCCAGCCGAGCCCTCCCCCTATCGTCGCCATCACCGTGGTCCAGCGGCGCCAGCCCTCTTGCTCGAGGAACAACGAACTGAACCGGTACACGGCCACGACCTCCAAGGGCACGCATAGAATCCGGAACAAGTGGAAAAGGGAGACCAACTGCACGTGCATCCCCGCTCCAGCTGCCAGCTTGCCGAGCAGAATATATGGGAGGAAGGCCAGAACGCCTCGCTGGGGGACGGTCGAGTATGGGGTGCGGAAGAGCCATTCCCCTTCCGCCGCTCGCAGCATCTTGGCGATGTAGGAATTGCCATCCTCGACACCGACCAGGAATCCCGTAAACGTCCAATGCTCGCCCGCGCGGGCAAATGCCACCAGGTAGGGAAGTGCCAGCAAGACGGCCAGCAACAGCGAGTAGCCAAGCACGAACCTGCGGGAGTCTCGGCTCACCACGGTCTCCAGCCGAGAACGAACAACACCAGCCCGGCAATCCCCAGCGCAGTTCCGAGAATCACAGACAGCGGACGATACGCGAACACCACCTGATGCACCCCGGCTGTAAGAGGCACTGCCCGCAGCACTGCATGTGCCACCGCAACCTCGACCGGCGAGCCGTCGACCGACGCTTTCCACCCAGGGTAGTCGATCTCGCTGATCACCAGGCGACCGGGTCCGCGCGCAGCCACCTCAATCCGGTTCGGCGTCCAACGCCAGTCATCTACTGGGTCCCATGTTTGGCTGCTGCCCTCCGGCTCGATCCACGCCCGCGGGCGAGCTTCTGGATTGATGTACAGGAAGGTGCCTTCCGCGGTCCCTGCCGCGACCAAACCCTCCAATTCGTACGCGGACGCGATCGTTCCAACGCCGAGCATGCCAAGCTGGTCCAACTGGATGGCAGGATCCCAGTCATCCGCCGGGTTTCCGCTGGGAAACGGCGGGAGAGTCACACTGTAGCCCTCCGGCGAAAATCCGGCCGCCGTCGCCATGAAGTCACGGTAAGCACGCAATTGGATCGGATGGACCCCATCCGCCAGCTCGAGGCCGGAGGCGGCAGCCGTCTGCTGCGGAATGCTGTAGGAGGGGGAGAATGCCCGCGCGCCCGTTTCGCCGGAGAGGCTGCGCACCTTCTCGGTCACCACAGCCTGCTGGCCAAGCACGGCCTCCTGCGGCCGGCTCTCCAACTGGAGCAAGTCGATACTGGCGAAATCAGCGACAAGTACGACGATGGCCGCGGCTGTCAGCCATCCGGCCCGCCGGCTCCCGCGCCCTGCCTCGGCCGCGAGTGCCCCGACCGCGATTGCCACTGCGACACCTGCCCAGCGAGTCGGGTCCGCCCCGAGACCCACCTGCAATGCCACGAAGTACAGGAGCCCGAGGACCATCAACCCGAAACCCCAGAGGCGGATAGCTTGGACCTGTCTGAACTTCAGGCTCCCGGCAAGCAGCGTGTTCAATCCCCAACCTGCCAGCACGATCCATCCAAAGGCGGTCAGGTACAGAAACCGAGCCGGAACTCGCAAGACGAACGCCCCGGGCAGAATCCACGCAAGCAGCCGATAGAGCGGCACATGGTCACCCAGCGACCATAACAACGAGGCCGCTACCGCCCCCAGCCAGAACCAGCGCGCTGGCGTCCGAAGAACAAGCGCCGAGCCGGCCAGGAAGATCACGAGCAGCCCCACGTATGCCTGCCACTCCGGTGTCCCTGCCGCGTGTGAATCCATCAGCGACAAGAGCCTCACGGGTGGAAGTGACTGGAAGGAGGCATCCGCATCGGTCAGGTCCATCCGGGTGGAGAGGCGCAGGAGTTCTGCCAGAGGGATGAGCAGCACAGCAGAGACCAAGGTCGCGACTCCGCCGCCAACGATGACGCCTGCGATCCGGTTACGGCCGGCCGACGGAACGCCCGAGCGCGGCGCGATCCAAACCCTGATCAGCCATGCCCCGCCGAGTAGGAGCATTGGAAGCGCCCAGCGGGGGTCGGCCAGGAATGAGCCGGCAAATGTCAGTCCTGCGACGGCGAACCAGCGCCGGGCAGTGCGCCCGTCTGTCGCAGTACTCGCCCTGTCCAAAGTCAATAGCCACCACGGGGTCCAGCTAACAGCGCTGACCAGCCCGACATGCCCCATCCCGACGTGCCCCACCAACTTGGGCAGGCCTCCATAGGCCAGGCCGCAGAAGACCGCGGCTGCTCGTCCGAGGCCCAGCCGTCGGACGAAAAGCGCCATTCCCATCCCCGCCCACACCAGGTGACTGAAGAAGACAAGGTTGAAGCCCAGGGCCGAGGGCAGCAGGATAGCCAGCCATTGGGGCAAATACCAGAAGCCCGTCAACGGATCCGCTGCCAGCGGCATTCCGGAGAGAATGCTCGGATTCCACAAGGGCAGCTGATGCCAGGTGACCAGGGCCGTGTGCAAGAACCAGGCACTCGGCCAGTGGGAGATCACCAGATCCGAGTACGGCGCGCCCCGCAGGAATGGGAACCCCCTTGGCCCCGCCACCAGGCTTCCCAGCCACAGGAACGGCGCCAGCAGAAGCGGGGCCCACCAGAGGCGTCGGGCTACAGAACCGAACTTCATCGCGGCACGGCGAATAGGCGGATGGAGGGGGATTCGTAGACCGGCGTCAGCAACCCCAGCCAGGAGGGAGAGCCCAATGCCTGCTCGGCGCGGCCGTAGTACACGAAGTCGATGCCTCTTTCCGACAGGATCGCCAGCCCCGCCTGCGGATCGTCCTCCCAGGTGAAGGCCCGCGCGATCCACGCCTGCTCCCGTTCCGCCTCCGGGGTCTCAAAGGGATGTCCGGCGATCACCCGCGCATCCACCCAGGCCGGGATCCGATTTCCGGTGACCACTGCAGCCAGTACCAGGCTGTCTGCAGGCAGGTGCGCCTGCATCCACGCGTAGGATTCGGTTTCCGCCTGGGAGAGGACCACCGGGCTCCCCGGTGTAGCAGAGGCGGTCAAACCGGAAGCAAGCACAATCAACAGCGAAGGAGTCGTCACGAGCATTGTCCCCGCTATGGCAAGCCGCTTGCGGGCGGGGCTGGCCGGCAGGCTGTCGATTCCCAGTCCCGCCAGTGCAAGCAATGGCACGGCAAGACCAAGGCTCAGCCGCCGTTGCAGCCCGAATGGCAGGTAGACCAGTACGAATCCGAGGACCGCCCAGGTTGTGATCAGCCGCAGCGACGACTCCTGCAGCGGGCGTGCCCGGACCAGCGCCACGATAGACCAGGCAAGCAGCGGCGCAAATCCCACGAGGTAGGACAGCATGGGAGGCGAAGGCGTCCGGTTCTGCTCAGACCATTGGCTAAGCGCGGGATGGACGGCGACCAGGCTCAGGTCGTACAACACCCATGGCAGGCCGCCAAGGAGGCATGCTCCCAGCGTCGCCAGTGCTTTCTGTTGTCCCTCTCCCGGCCAGTGAGCTCGGCGCGCCGGCCGTGCCCACTCTACCCCGATCCACGCCCCAAGCACGGCCCACAGGGTCGCCAGGACAAAGGGCTGGACAATCCCAAGAGCGAATCCCATGACAAAGCCGATGCCCGCCGCCTTCCTTGTCGACCCCCGTGTCAGTGGGGCTGTGAGCCCGATGGCCAGCCCCGCCGTCGCAAGTGGAAAGTGCGGATTGACCAGCAGCGACAGGACTGGCAGCGACTCAGGCACAAGCAGATCGCTGGCAACCAGCCCGATCGACAACGCCAGCCATCCCAGGCCACTGATCCCCAAAGCAAGAACATACCCGCTCCATCGTGCCCTTGGCTCGATGGCCAGATGCTCCAGGAGCACATAGATGGCGGCAAACATGCAGGTACCGCTGAGCAGCCTGGCGGCGTGAAAGGTGGTCAGGAGTGGCAGGCTTGTCAGTCTGGCGAGATGTCCCAGAGCCAGGTAGAACAGGAACAGCAGGGATCCCTCGCCGGGGGCGGCGGCATACGGGAGGAAGAACTTCCATCCCCCTTCGAGCCCCTGGTGCATCTTCGCCAGATAACTGAAGCCGTCATAAGGATTGACCAGGAAGCCGGAGGAAACCCACCCGGGCGGAGCGAGCAGGCGTGCGGCCAGGTACGGGGCGAGAGTCAGCAGCGAGACGCTGAGCGCCAGGCCGACGGCCAGAGTTCGTTCGCGGGCGGAGGACATCGAGCGAATTGTACGTCGAGCGCAGGGCTGCGCCAACCCGCGCTTGCGGCACCGGAGTCAAGTTATCTATAATGCTGGCATGAGCCGTGCATCCAGCCTTCACCGTCTGCAGCGGCAGGATCAGGAGCTCGATTCGCTGCGGTCGCGCCTCGCCGCCATCGAGGCAGAACTCGCCGCCGCCGGAGGTTTGCAGGGCAGCCGGGTCAACCTGGAAATCGCAAACCGCGAGCTTGAGGCAGCTCGGGCGGGCCATGCTTATGCGGAAAACGAGGTCGCCGTCTTGCGTGCCAAGATCGATGTGACGGATGCCACGATGTATGGGGGGTCGGTCCGCAATCCGAAAGAACTGACTGACCTTCAGCAGGAGTCCGCCTCCCTGCGCCGGCACCTGGGCACCTTGGAAGACCGCCTGCTGGAAGCCATGGTCAGCCTCGAGTCGGCCGAGAACGCCCACGAATCGGCGCGGGCGGCCCTCGGCGGAGCCGAGTCGGGCTGGCAACAGACCCGGGAAGAACTGGTCGCCTCGCGTGCGACCCTTTCCCAGCAGGTGGAGCGGCTCGAGGGTGAGCGCGAGGCGACGATGGCAAGCGTGCCCCCGGCTGATTTGCGGCTTTACGATTCGCTGCGCCAGTCCTATGGAGGAACGGCAGTGGCCGAGGTTCGGGAAGCGACCTGCACGGCGTGTGGACTGACTCTAGCGGCTTCGATCGAGCAGACGGTACGCAACAACCCGGAGCTGGTCAGATGCCGCCAATGCAACCGAATCCTTTACGCAGGATAGGGGCCCATGCTATCAGGCATATTCGGCTTCGAGTTTGACCTGCCGGAATTCTTCGCGGGCATCCTGTTGGGGATGCTGTTCCTATGGCTGCTCTTGCGGGCCACCCCTTACCTGTCTAAGGGAGCCGAATGGCTCCGCCTGCAGATTCAGAAGACGCTCGACAGCCTGACCAGCGGGGCGGCGGACAAGTACCGCGCCGAGCTCTCGGCACGTGCCGGCCGGATGCACATGGCCCGCGCCCTCTTCGGGCTCGAGCAGATCGCAGTCGTCCCGCGGCTTCTGGCGCCACCCTTCCCGACCGACCCCCAGCAGTCTGAGCCCACCCCAGAGACCTCACTGGCGGTGATGCCCAACCTGCCGGATTGGACCTACCTCTCCGGCCTGTATGCCGCCCCCAGCCTGTCTATCGGCGAATTGCTCACGACCGGGAAATCCGTCCTGATCACCGGCGAGCTGGGCGCGGGCAAGTCGACCGCCCTGGCGTACGCGGCGATCCTGGCAATCCAGCGCACGGCGGATGGATTCCTCCCCATCCTGGTTCACGCCGCTGACTTCCGCCCCGACTACCTGACCGGCAAGGACCCGCTGGACGCCCTGATCCAGGCCAGTCAGCAATCCGTCTCGGCCGGCATCGTGTCACGGATGCCTAATCTGGTCCGCCAGGCCTATCGCCAGGGGAAGGCCGTGCTCCTTCTCGACGGTCTGGACGAGTTTCCCGCCGAGCAACTCACACCGTATGCCACGTTTGTGGCGGCTCTCCTGCGCGCTTACCCCGGCAACCGCGTGATTGCCGCCGGCCCGGTCGTCGGCTACGACGGCCTGGCTGCGGCCGGGCTGGCACCTTTGGCGATCCTCCCCTGGACCGAGTACGACATCCGCAGTTTCTTGCACAAGTGGTCCACCGCCTGGCAGAAGGCCGGCAAAGAGGCGCCGGCACGTAAGGGAATGGGAGATATCGACCCGGCGCTGCTTAACGGCTGGCTGGGGGGCGCCGCCCGCGGCCGGTCGGCGGCAGAGGTCGTGGCGCGCGCCTGGGCTGCCTACGCCGGCGACACACGCGGTCCAACTTCGATGGACGCGTTCGATGTCTACCTGGACCGCCTGCTGTCATCCCAGGATCGTCAGTCGGCTGAGGCCTGCGGCATGGCCTGGATCGCGGAAGGCAGGGGCGCGTTCTCTGAACGCAACCTTCGGCGGGGAACCTCGGTCGCTCCGCTGGTGGAGTCCGGCATGTTGGAACGCCGCCCCGGCGGGCGACTGTCCTTCACCTTCCCGGCGCTCGGCGCCTATTTTGCCGCCCGGGGATTGGTGGAGACCGGGATCCCTCCGGCTTCAGCCGCCAGATGGCAGCCAGCAGAAGCCGCCTTGCGCTGGTTCTCCGCCAGTGGCGATATGACCTCCATCGTCGAGGAACGCCTGAGCGCCGATGGCGATCCGCTCAGTCTCGGCCTGCTGTCTTGCTCCCGCTGGCTGCCGGAGGCCCCGGCCAAGGCCACCTGGCGCGCCAACATCCTGCGCGGTCTGGCCGCCATCGCCCAAAAGGACACCCAGCCATACGGCCTTCGACTGCGCTGCGTGCACGCCCTGGCCGCCTCTCGCGAACCCTCCGTCGCCATCCTCTTCCGGAGAATGGCCGAGGCAGCACCGGATAGCACGCGTTTGCTGGGCGCACTTGGCATGGGCGGCCTGGGCGATGAAGAGACTGTCAAAGCACTGATCAAGCAGGCCAATCAGGACCGCAGCATGATGGTCCGCCAGGCCGCCTGTCTGGCTCTGGGGGCAACCGGGACCGACCCGGCGCTGGAAGGCCTCGGACACATCCTGCTGGGGAACGACGCCGCCCTGCAGCTCGCCGCCGCCGAAGCGCTCGCCTGCCAGCCCGAAGAAGGGTTCAACATGCTGCGGGATGCGATGACGGTAAACAACGCCCATACACGCCGGGCGGCGGTCTTCGGACTGGCCCGTATCCCGGAAAGTTGGGCACTGGAGATGCTAGAGAAGGTCCAGGTCGAGGACAACGAGTGGGTCGTGCGCGGTGCCGCCTCGGAGGCGGTCGAGCGAAGGCGGAAGCCACCCTGGAAGATCCAACCACCGGCGCAGGAACTCTCGGAGGTCCCATGGCTGGTGGCCTTTGCCGCCCGCGAGGGTCTTGGTGTTGCGCCCGGCAAGTCCTCGTTGGAAATGCTTCGCCGGGCGATCACCTCGTCTGCCCTGGATGAAAGCATCGCCGGCCTCGAGCTCGCCGGCTGGGCCGGCCAGGGCGAGTTCTCCCTGGAGATCGAACGTGCCCTGAAGTCAGGAGATACGCATCAACGGGATGCCGCCTACGAAGCGCTGTGGCGGCAGACAGCCTCGGGCCTGATCGAGTCGGAAGGCATTCCGGCGCCCTAGCCGTCCGAAGCGGCAGGCTCACTCCCATTCTCGCGCCGGCCAGATAGCAGGCAGGGCGCCCCGCCCTACCCGCCCGCCAGCCGAGTCGGTCGCGAGGGATCCTGTAACAGCCTCCCTGGCCTCCCGACACCTGCGCCGCACCCCGTTCGGGCCACCGAGGCTCGCGGCCCGAACGGCGTGCGGTGAGAGGACATCGGGACGATGTGCGTCCGGCCTGCCCCGGAACGGCAGTCCGGGGGGCAGGCAGCGAGGTGTTGGGCCGCCTACGGACCGCTGCCGAGGCAGCAGGAGGACTGGTCAAGCGTCCCCGTTGCCATCTCTAGCTTCGATGACATACAGTCTCCGTAGCGCTCCCCCAGGGCGGAGAACCTCCTTGTCGAAGCGCATGCCTATTTTCACCGCCACTCGTTCCGAGGCCAGGTTCTCTGGCTCAATCAAGGCGATCAACCGAGGTATTCCCATTGCCTCAAACGCATGCCGCTTGAGTGCTCGCGCGATCTCTGTGGCATATCCCTTTCCCCAAGCGGACAACACCAGAGTGTAGGCAAGCTCGATCTCGTCTCTGCCTTGAACATCCTTGTCGAGCAGCCCGCATTGGCCGACAACTTGGCCTGTTTCCTTCTCCACCACTGGCCAGAGATCGTGGCGTTCAGCATAGGGGTCCCGAGCCGCTTCCTCGAAAACTGATTGGAGCAGTTCCCTGTCGCGAGGACCGCCCATGTAGCGAGTGACTTCGGGATCCGCCCAAAGCTCGACAAGGGGTGTGACGTCCGAGGCTTGTTGTCGTCTCAATATCAATCGCTCAGTTTCTAGGATGGTAAGCGAACCTTGTGCGCTGTCCATTGGCTTACTCCCACGGCGAAGCTTCGACACAACGCTGGGCGGCCTGACGGCCCCGAGTTTCGCGAAACACCTCGTGCGGACCCGCCTTTGCGGGCTTGGCAAGGGGCCGCTGGGCGGCTGAGGCTCACTCCCATTCTCGCGCCGGCCCCAGATAGCAGACAGGGCGCAATGACAGCGTTGATGGCGCTCCTCCGAATGGAGCGCCGCAAGAATGGAGAGAACAACTCCGGAAACCTATCCGGTGGCTATTGCATCCTCCTTCTGCGCTGACGCTGCCAAAGGACTCGGCCAGCGCTGGATAGAATGGCTCCAACCCCTGTGCGCCCCTCCCGCGATATCTGCTAGGGGGTGAGGTCCTGCTGCGCTATCGCCGGCCAGACGTCCTGGTTGCCATCGAACCAGGCACGCAACCGAACTGTGCCAGCGGGCAGCCCATTCATGGTGAAGAAGTAGCTGCCATCAGTCCCGGTCTGGGTTGATCCCAGCGCCGCGCTGGCGACTTTGACGGGAACGGTGTGGCGCTTGCTCTCCCCGGACTCATTCAGGAAGACGATGTCAAAGTAGCCGCTGTTCTCCGTAGGGGGATCGACGCGGGCGCGAAAGGTGAGGGTAAACGCCTCGCCGGGGGTCACCACAAACACATCGGAGTTCAGCCCGACGTCCTGGCCCCCGGCAGCCTCGATATGTAGCGCGTGGTCTGCACCGTTCTCGCCGGGCCCCAGCTGCGCGTTGCCGACACCCCATATCCCCCAGCCGTTGAGACCGCTGGCGAACGTCCCGTTCGGGACCTGGTTGGTCGATTGCCCCTGCTCCGAGTAGCTCGCTTTTGCCAGGGCCAGCGCTGCCGGCCCGGAGCAGTCGCACTCGGTGTTGATCCGCAGGCCGACGTCGGCGGTGGTCGCGAATTCCGGTACCACACCGGTGACTGTGAAATCGGCAAAGATACCCTGCCCGCTAAGCGGCGTGATGGAGAGTTCGATCGGGGAGTTGGCCAGCGGGGTCCCGTCCGCCAGGGTGAGGGAGCCGCTGGCGACGCCCTCGGAGAGGCCCAGGGTGAGCGCGGACCGCGTGCGCAGGTAGCGGGTGACCAGCCAGGTGAAGGTGCCGGGCTGGTCCTCGGGCAGCAGGCTCATCGGATGAGGATTCCACGACTGGAAGATGGCGTGGTCGGGTTGGCCGCTGGCCACGACCTCATACTCGACAAAGCGCTGCTCAGCGCGACCGACCCACTGCTCGTCGGAGGTGTCGTCCAGGTCGCCGACGTAGTAGATGCCGAAGTCGATTCCACGTGAGCGAACGTAGTGCTCGATAGCCTTGGCGCGCTGTGCCCAATCGGGAATGTAGAAGGGGATGTCGAGATGGAGATACGCCAGCTCTTCCCCGGTGACCTCGCGATAGGCGCTGACCCAGGCGGCGATGTCTTCCACGTTCAGGTTGCCGGTCTCGATGCTGCCGACCTTCACGTTCGGAAAGACTTCGCGCACCGCGGCAATCGTGCGGGAGGCATCCTGGGCAATCTCCAAGGGGGTCATGCGGCAGACAGGATCATAGTACGTGCCGGCATCGAAACCGTGTTCCATCTCCATCGAGTACAACACGCCGCCGGCGTTCTTGATATTCTGAGCGATTCTGCGGTTGGAGGCCGGGCCCGAGAATCCTTCAATCGTGGCGGCATTGCATTGGCCGTGTTCGGTGAGGGGGCCGCACTCGTATGCGATGGCGATGCTGCGCCGCCTCAAGTCGTCGACGACTCGTTGAATCTGTTCGCGGCCCGCGGAGTCCAACCAGATCGGATACAGCACCATGACGTGGGTGGCCTCGGCGGAGCGCTCCCACGGCGCGCCCTCGGAGAAAAGCGAGAAGAAATCGTATCCGGTGCCGCCGGGGACGTTGGAATTCCAGTCGATCGGATCTAGCGGGCCGAACCAGATCTGCGGCTGGACCGACATGTCCTTCATCGGCCAACCCTGCGATGACCCTATCACCGGGCCGGATGGTGTCGCAGCACGACTGGTTACTGTCGGCTGCGGCGACAGCAGACTCGCGAGCGTGCAGGCGCAGATGGTCGCAGCGGACAGCGCCAGCGCAACGAGGCGAGGGTCACGCTTTGACATTGTGGGGCTCCCTTTCCCGGTCTGCCAAGCATCAACGTACGCAACCGGAGTCGCGGCCTCCGACGAGGCGCTCCCGGCGCGGAGGCGGGCCGATGGTCGAGGGGCGCAACCCCCAGGTGGATTGTCGCACCACCAGCTCTGAGGTTTCCGAAGTCCCTGCCGCCCGACGCTTGGTCCTGATCCGCCGTACACGCCCAAACTGGGCGGAGGTGTGTGCAAGGCTGTCTGCGAGTCGGCCGCATGAGTTCACTGGAGTGCCTCCTCCGCGCGGGGGACCACTCATGTGGTGGGAGCCGGTGTCGATGTGCCGCCGCCCAACGGCATCGAGCTTCGCGACCGCGAAGCGTCTTGTAAGGAAGCACCCCGTGGGGACCCCGCCCTCGCGGGCTTGGTAAGGGACCCCGCTCGGCGGCTCACGCTTGGGACGATTCTCGCGCTGAAGAGACGGCAGGCCAAGTGCCCCTCCCGTTTCGGCCGCCAGCCGAGTCGTTCGCCAATCATCCTGTAAGGGCTTGCCCAGCCTCTGACGC
>CAZBJQ010000058.1:0-16540 GCA_964492235.1 uncultured Anaerolineaceae bacterium
GCAACCTTCGTCCTCGTCCCCGTTCGTTGGCGCAAGATGACCCGCCAGATCGTGCTCTATGCCCTCGTCCTGGGGATGGCAATCTTGCTGTATTCCCTGATCTTCAAGTGGCAGGTCTTCGGCAACCGGCTGCATCTGCCGCTCTTCTTGCTGGCCTGCCCCCTGATCGGTGCGGTCTTCGCAAGAGGGTTCCCGCCATGGGTCAGCGCCGGAGTCTGCGTGGCTGCACTTCTGCTTGCCTGGCCGTGGTACTCGCGGATCAGTTCGCGGCCCCTTCTCCCCGCCGATCGAAGCCAAAGCATCCTCGTCTCGCCTCGGGACGAGATGGTCTTCTACTACAGCCCGGGCTTGCCCTCGATCTACCAACACATCACCGACAAGATCCTTGAGTCAGGGTGCCGGGCGGTCGGCATCATGCTCCTGGGAGACGGCGCGGAGTATCCATTCTGGATGCGGCTCAGCGCGCCCCGGCAGGACCTCCAGATCGAGTGGCTGGTCACCGGGACCCCGTCGGCGCGATTTGCGGACCCAGAGTTCGCGCCGTGCGCCGTCGTCTGCCAGGGATGCCCGCCGGAAGACCAATCCGTCCGGGGAGCGCAACGGGTCCTCAGCCTAGACTCCTACGCTCTCTACTTGGCGGATTGACCCCCGGGTACGTGCCCGGGCCCTTGCCGCTTCGCCTGCGCGCCGTTGTGGGGAGATGGGGCACAATGCCAGGGGCGCGCCCTGGGGCAGCAAGGGCAAGGCGGTTGTCGGCCAGATCGTCTTGCACTCGGTGCGTAGAAGGGAACTGCGAGGGGTCATTGAGTTCAGTCAGAGAAACAGCCAAGCAGGTTCTGCCGCAAGCCGTGTGGTCGGCGGGATCGGACGCCTACTGGTGGTGGCACAACCGGGGCAACCATCGCCTGGCCGCCCTGGTCAGCCCGACGCGTAGGCGAAGTGTTCGCGTGTTGCGCGCCTACCGCAACCGCCATCAGGGGCAACGCTGCTTCATCCTGGGAAACGGCCCCAGTCTGCGACGCACCGACCTGAAGCGCCTGCAGGGCGAGGCCAGCTTCGGATTGAATCGTATCTACCTGCTCTTCCCAGAGATAGGCTTTCCGACAACCTACTACGCCGCGGTGAATACACTCGTGGTCGAACAGTGCGCCGCCGACATTCGGACTCTGTCGATGCCAAAATTCATCACCTGGCGCGCTCGAGAATGGCTGCGGGAGGATTCGCGGGCCGTCTTCCTCGATACCGACTACACCGGGCCGGAGACCTTCTCGGGCGATGTGACAGGCAGGGTCTACGAAGGCTCGACGGTGACCTACGCCGCCTTGCAGCTGGCGTATCACATGGGATTCGAGACCGTTGTCTTGATCGGGGTAGATCACAACTTCGCCACGCAGGGAAATCCGAACACGACCGTGATCTCCGCCGGAGATGACCCGGATCACTTCTCGCCCGGGTACTTCGGCCGCGGGTTCCGTTGGCAGCTGCCTGACCTCGAGGCATCGGAGCGCGCCTATCGCCTCGCCCATGCCGCATTCCTGCAGGCGGGTCGAAGGATCGTGGATGCAACCATCGGAGGCAAGCTGACGATTTTCCCCAAGGTGGACTATGACTCGCTGTTCTAGCGTGTTGACCAGGGTTGACGACAGCCGGCAGCGGCCATGCGATTCGGGCACCGCGGGATATGTATAGCCCGGAAAGGCCAAGCCGGGCGACGGCCCGATCCGCACTGTATGCGCTCAGCACGGCGCTGCTTGCGATCCCGTTGCTTGCGCACGCCATAGTCGGCTGGTTCTCTCGCTACATGGCGGATGACTACTGCACCGTAGGGACGCTGCGCGCCCTGGGCTTCTGGGGAAGTCAGTCCTTTTGGTATACGACCTGGTCCGGCCGGTACACCTTCACATTCCTGGTTCATGCTGCCGAGACCGCAGGTGTCATCGTTACCCGCTTCCTGCCGGCGCTGGCGATCCTGCTCTGGGTCATCGTTACGGCCTTTGCCTTCCGTCAGGTGGGTCGATGGGTTGGAGCGGATGCGGGTCGGCTCGCGTGGGCATTGCTTGCCGCGCTGGTTGTCTTCGCCATACTGGATGGCGCCCCCAGCCCCTACCAATCCCTGTACTGGCAGACAGGGATGATCACCTATGCGCTGCCTCTGGTTCTGATCACGGCTCTGGCGGCGTGGATGCTGTCGGCAGTCCGCCGGGCAGCCCTCGCTAGCCCGAAGCCCTGGGTGCTGGCCGCAATGGCCGGTACCACAGTTCTCGCCGGTGGGCTATCTGAGACCTATGCCGTGCTTCAAATTGCAGTCCTGGCCGTTGGCCTGGTCGCGTGTTGGGTCGGGCTGCGGGGTCGATGGCGGCGGCACGTGATGGCCCTGTTCGCCGCGGCCCTGTTGGGGGCGATCACTGCCCTGTTGATGATCTACGTTGCCCCAGGGACGGACGTGCGCCGCGGCATGATCTCGGAACCCATGGGCGTCAGGGAGCTCGCTGGACGGGTTGTGCAGGATGCGCGCATTTTTCTGTCGCGCGTCGTGCGACGCGTGCCCGCCACACTCCTCCTGGCTGTCTTCCTGCCGGCCGGTTTGGCGCTGGGGCTGTGCGCCTCCGGATCCGGCGATGGGAGACCCAGCTCCCCGAGCCCGAAGAAGCTCCTACCGTGGCTGGTGATTGTGCCGCTCGCCACAGGAGCACTCCTGCTAGTTTCGATGGCGCCCTACGAATTCGCGGTTTCGGACTACCCGGATGCGCGGGTGTTGATCACAAGTCAATTCGTGCTGGTGGCTGGAATGTCCACCTGGGGTTTCCTGTTGGGTGCAGCTCTAGCGAGGTCCTCCGGCCGGCGGGCCCTCCCAGCCGCCTTGATTGCCGCCGCACTGAGTCTGCTCCTCGTCCTGGCAAGCATTGCGCCCGCCACCCGCCGGCCTCTGAGCTTGCTGCCGGATGCGCGCGATTTCGCACCCGCGTGGGACAAGCGAGACGCCGAGCTGCGGGCGGCGTACGCCGCCGGTGCCGATGAGGCGGTCGTCGTTTCCTTGCCGCACATGGGAGGCCTGGCGGAGATCGGGTACGACCCGAACGAATGGGTCAACCGGTGTGTCGCCCAGGCCTACGGGCTCAAACGGGTCATTGCCAAGTGAGGCTCGCCTGCTTTGTCAAGACATGAGATGACCCCAGCCTCTCGCTGCTCAGCTGGCGCCGCTGTCTTCGCAGACTCAAGCGTGTCCCAGCGCCCCCCATCTTTCCCTGCCTGGGTGGAAATGGGGATCGAATTCGAACTCGGCTCACGAGCTGTTGAGACGCTCGGTGGCTTCCTGTGGGAAGCAGGAGGTAAGAGTGCGTGACACGCGGGTCGTGATCCATGGTTGATGAAATCCAGGCCAAAGCCAGCGGAGTCCCGGGCGCCGCTATGAACCGCCGCCGGCGTGGTGTCGGTGCCAGGGTTGTGTTTGCCATCCTGGCCGGGGTGCTGGTGCTTCTGGGCTTCCTGCTGCGCATGGTCGATCTCACCGACCCCCCGCTCGACTTCCACCCGGATCGACAGCTGCGATCCGCCGTGATTGCGCGGGGCATGTACTACCAGCTTTCGCCGTCAAGCGACCCAGACACCAGGGAACTGGCAGCCGAGTTGAGGGCCGCCACACCACGCTACGAACCCGAGATCTTCGAGCGGATGGTCTCGGTGGCCTACCTGCTGGCGGGCAGAGAAGTGCTGTGGATGGCCCGGGTGTTTGCCGCCGCCTTTTGGATGATCGGCGGTCTCTTCCTCTATCTTCTGGCTCGCAGGATGACCACACCGGTGGCGGGGCTTGTCGGGCTCGCTTACTACTTGTTCTTGCCCTTTGGGGTTATCGCCAGCCGGTCCTTCCAGCCTGACCCGTTCATGGTGATGTGGCTGCTGGCAGCTGCCTTCTCGTGGTATCAGTTTGCAGACAAGCGGACCCGGGGTTGGGCTATCGCTGCGGGAGTGACTGGGGGCATCGCCATCCTGGCCAAGCCGATGGCCGTCTTCCCGGTGATGATGGCAGCGGCAGCGATCTCGCTGGCGACCTGGGGGCGGGGGTCCTTCCGCAGCCCGAGGCTATGGGTGACGGGCCTGGTAACGCTTGCCATCCCAGCCGCCTACTACCTGCTGCAGACAGGTGAGCGTTCGGCGGGGATGTTCGCCTTCTTCGTCGCCGCTCCGCTGCGGCTTCTGCTGCAGCCGTCCTTCTATGCTGGATGGGCTCGGCTGTTGAACGGGATGTTCGGGCTTACGTTTGTGATGCTGAGCCTGATCGGACCGTTCCTGCTCCCCCGCCGAGGGCGGGCCTTGCTCCTTGGACTGTGGGTCGGATATCTGACCTACGGTCTGATCTTCGCCTACACCATTCACACCCATGACTACTACAGCCTGATGCTGGTTCCGATTGTCGCCCTCTCACTGGCGGCTGTGGCTGGTGTGTTGGAAGAGAGACTTCGCCTGCAGCCCCGGACGGTAGGACTCGTCGCCATGCTGTTGGTGGTCGTTTCCTTCGTGCCCCTCGCATGGAATGCCGTGGAGAACCTGCTTGAATCGGACTATCGCGGGGAGCCGACGGGGTGGGCGCGCCTGGGTGAGGCCATGCCCAAGGATGGGCGCATCATCGCCCTCACACAGGAGTACGGTTACCGTCTGCTGTACTACGGCTGGACCAAGGCCGCTCTGTGGCCCTACCTAGCCGATCTGCGCTTCGCCGAGCTCCGGGGGGATGCCGACGACAGACCCTTCGAACAGATCTTCGGTGACAAGACGGCGGGCGCCCGGTACTTCCTCGTGACTCACTTCGGCGAGCTCGATCAGCAGCCGGAACTGAAGGCGCATCTCGAGAACCACTTCGCGATTGCCACCCAGGGTGATGGCTTCGTCGTCTACGACCTGGGCCGGGGAAAGTAGCCGCGACCTCATGGACCGGCCGAAGGGCAGCGGAGGCGGCAGTGGCTAGCACGGCCGCCAGGCCCAGGATCAGCGTGGTGATCCCCTCGTTCAATCAGGCTGCGTACCTCGAGGCGGCGCTGGAATCCGTGTTGCGGCAGCGCTACCCGGACCTCGAGGTAATCGTGATCGATGGGGGCTCGACCGACGGGAGCGTGGAGATCCTGAGGCGATTCGGCAATCGACTGGCCCACTGGACTTCGGCGCCAGATCGGGGGCAGACCGACGCCATCAACCGTGGCTTTGAGCTTGCCACCGGGGAAATTGTGACTTGGTTGAACTCGGACGACATGTATCTGGCCGGTGCGCTGGATAGCGCCGCACGGGCGCTGGCGGACAATCCGCGCGCAGGCATGGTCTATGCCGATGGCGTGATGGTGGACAAGAACGGGGCGTTGCTGGACCGACATCGCTATCGAGACCTGGGCGCCCTCGATCTGCTGTGCTTCCATGTCCTCCTCCAGCCGACCGTGTTCATGAGACGAGCGGCCTTGCAAGAGGTGGGCCGGCTGGACGAATCTTACAACCTGATCATGGATCATGATCTGTGGGTTCGCATCGCGGCGCGCTATCCCATCCTGCATGTCTCGGAGGAGTGGGCGGCGGAGCGAACCCATCCGGAAGCCAAGACAGTTGCCCTGGCCTCGGCCTTCGTCGAGGAAGCCGAGATCCTGATCCGGCGGGCGTCTGCCGATGCCGGATTGCGTTCGCTCGTGGAGACCCATCGGCGACGGATCGCAGCCAGCCTGGATGCCTTTGCGGCCCGGCGGCTCATCGACGCCGGAGACTACCGGGGTGCGACCCACCGGCTCGTGCGCGCCGGTCGGACGGACGCCCGCGTCGCGCTCCGGTATTGGTACAAAGGCATCCAGGCCGCACTCAGCGCCGCCGGGCTGAGCCGTGTGTTCCTGGCGTACCGCAACCTTCGCCGCCGCGCCCAGCATCGCCAGGCTGCGGTGGTCATGGGCGAAGGCGGGGCTTGCCTGCAAGCGGCCGGCGTGGGCATCGCAGCCGAAGGAGTTCGAGTCCAGTGACGATCTGGCGGCAGCCGTGAGAGCTCTCAGCCGACAGCCGGTCTATCCGTTTCTGGTTGCGCTGTCACCGGTTCTGGCGCTCGCCGCTGCCAACATCGAGCAAATGGTGCCGACCGAGGCCGTAAGGCCATTGGTCGTCCTCTTGCTCGGCGAGGCGGTCCTGCTGGCGTTGCTGGTTCTGGTTTCGAAGAACTTGCACAGAGCCGCCATGATCGCACTTTGCCTTACCGTGCTGTTCATCGCTTACGGGCAAGTCTACGAGGCGCTTGAGCCGGTGATGGTCATGGGTGAACCCATCGGACGACACCGGTATTTGCTGCCGCTGTGGGCGGCGGCTGCGGCCGGCTGCTTGTGGCTGGTGCGACGGGTGGGCGAGCCGCAGAGATGGGCGGGTGTTCTCAACGCCGCGGCGGGGATCCTGATCGTCTTGCCTCTTCTCCAGCTGGGCGTCTATGGACTCAGGGTGTGGCAGGCCTCCGACGGAGAACCCAAGCCAGGGGGGCAGGCGGGGACGGTGGTTCAGAGGACGGAGAAACCGCCGGACATCTACTACATCATACTGGATGGTTACGCACGCGACGATGTGCTGATGAGCATGTTCGGCTATGACAACTCGGCGTTTCTCGAAGAGCTTGAGGCGAGCGGTTTCTATGTCGCCCGCAGGAGCCAGAGCAATTACGCCCAGACTGATCTCTCGCTCGCGTCTTCGCTCAACTACGACTACTTGCAGAACCTGGATAGTTCCCTTGGAGTTGAGTCCACCGTCCGGGTGCCGCTGCACGACTTCATTCGAGAGAGCCGGGTCGAGCGAGACCTGGAGTCCATCGGCTATACCACGGTCGCCTTCGACACCGGCTACAAGGCGACGGAGCTGCGCCATGCGGCCGTCTTCCTCAATCCGAGGCGAGAGGGCCTGCTGAAATGGATCGAGCAAGGAGACCTCTCGCCTTTCGAGTCAATTCTTGTCTACACGACAGCGCTGCGGGTGCTGGCCGACTCGTCGAAGATCCTTCCGCAGTTCCTGGTGCCGGGTATGAACGACCCGTTCGAAAGGCACCGAGAGCGCGTGCTGTATGTGCTATCTTCGCTCGCCGAGCTGCCCAAGCAACCCGGACCGAAGTTCGTGTTCGTCCACCTTGTCTCGCCTCACCAGCCGTTCGTGTTCGGGCCGAACGGGGAGCCGGTCAATCCGTCGGGCGCCTTCACCCTCATCGCGGACGAGAACGCCTCTGATCCGCATCTGGCGTTCGAAGGATACATCGACCAGATCCGTTTCCTGAATACAAGGCTGATCCCGTTGATGGAGAAGATCGTCGCCGAGTCCGAGACGCCACCCGTCATCGTCATCCAGGCGGACCACGGCCCTCCGGTTGGAGCGCCATCGGCGGAAGATCGCATGCGGATCCTCAACGCCTACTACCTGCCCGGGGAGGCCAGGGGCGCCCTCTACGACTCCATCAGCCCGGTCAACACCTTCCGAGTCGTATTCCGGGAGTTGCTTGGTGCCGAGCTCCCGCTGCTGGAGGACGTCGCCTACTACTCGTCTTACAAGCACCCCTTCGATTACTTCGTTGTTCCGAAGGAGGGATCCGGCTGATGCCCTGGCCAGACACCTGCATTGGGCCGAGCCGCCGCATCGGTCCGCCGGACGGCGTTCTTGGGCTGGGAGACACTCAGGCCGAGGCGGTTCCGGAAGGAAGACGGAACGGGGGCCCACTGACGCCCGCAGGAAAAACACCGGAGGACCTCGGGAAGTCGAGGTGGGATGGGGGTCGGAAGAGGGATGGAAAGCGCTGACCAACCGGGGGGCGCGGGTGGGCAGTAGTCGAGGTCGGTGCAACCTGCAATGCTTCATGGAAGGCCTTCCAGGTTGGGAAGTGGGGTGAACTTGCGGTGTCGTACAACGATCAGCCTCTGGTAAGCATTATCACGCCTTCGTTCAACCAGGCGCGGTTCCTGGAAGAGGCGATGGCGTCGGTGCTGAACCAGTCCTACGGCCGAATCGAGTACATCGTGGTCGATGGGGGCTCGACGGATAGCAGCCTCGAGATCATTCGACACCACGAAGGCCGACTGGCGAGATGGCTGTCTGCCCCCGATGCAGGCCAGACGGATGCCCTCAACAAGGGGTTCGGCATGGCCACCGGGGAGATCCTGGCTTGGCTGAACTCCGATGACCGCTACAAACCGCAGGCGGTGACGGAAGCGGTGGCCTTCCTGCACGAACACCCAGAGGTGGGCATGGTCTATGGCGACGCCGACTACATCGACGGCCATGGCCTCCGGACCGGGGCCTTTCCTGCAGCCCAAACCGATTATCGTCGCTTGCGCCAAGGGTACGTGCACATTCCGCAGCAGGCGGCCTTCTTCCGGGCGCGCTTGTGGCACATGCTGGGCCCGCTGGATCCGACGTACTTCTTCGCCATGGACTATGATCTGTGGGTCCGGATCGCAAGTGTCAGCCGCCTGCAGTACGTCAACCGATCGTGGGCGGAGTTCCGTCTGCACCGGGATGGCAAAACCCTGGCAGCCGGCGATCGGTGCTGGCCCGAGATGATTCGGGTGCACCGAAGGCTGGGCGGAGGGCTCGCCGCCTGGATCTACGTCCGCTATGCCCTGCGCCGGCTTATGGGCCCGCTGTGGCCGTTGCGGCTGCAGCTTGAGCGCCTGCGATCGGGCGCCACTTAGCACCAGGGTGCGGTGGCCGTCTTCGACCGCCGTTCGCCGGAAGTCTCCACCCCAGCTCAACAAGGATGAAGGAATGCCACGTTCGAATTCCAGCTTGATTGCACCTTGTGGTGGGAGTCTGGTCGACCTATTCCCGGCAGCCGGTGCCGTGGAAGACCTGCGCGCCCGGGCCGGAGAGCTGGCCTCGATCCAGATCTCGGAACGGGCCGCATGCGATCTGGAGATGCTGGCAGTAGGCGGCTTCTCACCCCTCGATCGGTTCATGGGTAGGGCGGACTTCGACCGGGTTCTGGGGGAGATGCGCCTTGCCGGTGGACATCTCTTCCCGATCCCCGTGACGCTGCCGGTGGGCGCCGAAAACGGCCTGCACCTGGATCAGAAGCTGGCATTGCGGGACTCCAAGAACGATCTGCTGGCGATCCTGGAGATTGAGGAGATCTACCCCTGGGATCAAGTCGAACTCGCCGAGCGGGTGCTCGGCACGCGTGACCTCCGGCATCCTCTGGTAGCCGAGATGCAGCGTTGGGGACAGGTCAACGTTGCGGGCAAGCTGACCGTGCTGAAGCTTCCAGTGCACTACGATTTCGCCGACCTTCGCCTGGCTCCGACACAATCCCGGGAGCGACTGGAACGCATGGGATACCCAAACGTCGTCGCCTTTCAGACGCGCAACCCGCTTCACAGGGTGCATGAAGAGCTCACCCGCCGCGCCATGGAAGAAGTTGGTGGTGTGCTATTGCTACACCCTGTGGTCGGCCTGACCAAGCCGGGAGACGTCGACCACTACACTCGGGTGCGAACCTACAAGGCGCTGGCCGCTCGCCACTTCGATCCGGGACGGATCCTGCTGGCGCTGCTTCCGCTTGCCATGCGGTTGGCCGGGCCGCGCGAAGCCGTGTGGCACGCGCTGATCCGGCGCAACTACGGCGCCAACTTCCTGATCGTCGGCCGTGATCATGCCGGACCAGGAAGAGACTCGCAAGGCAACCCGTTCTACGGCCCCTATGACGCACAGCAGCTGGTTGAGCAGTACTCGGAGGAATTGGGCATGGGGATGGTCCCCTTCCGCGAGTTTGTCTATCTCCCGGATGAGGACCGGTATGAAGAGATCTCGAGAGTCAGCAAGGGGGTGCGGACGGCGTCCATTTCGGGGACGCAGGTGCGCGAGGACTACCTGGACAAGGGGCAGATCCTGCCCGATTGGTTTACTCGGCCGGAGGTGGCGGAGATCTTGGCCGAGAGCAATCCGCCCCGTCACCGCCAGGGCGTGTGTGTCTGGTTCACCGGACTGAGCGGCGCCGGCAAGTCGACCACGGCCGAGATCCTGACTATGCTCCTGCTTGAGTATGGTCGGCAGGTGACGGTGTTGGACGGGGATGTTGTCCGGACGCACCTCTCGAAGGGCCTCGGGTTCAGCCAGGAGGATCGGGACACCAACATCCGTCGCATCGGCTTCGTCGCCTCCGAGATCGTGCGGCACGGCGGGGTGGCGATCTGCGCTGCAGTCAGTCCCTACCGGGCGACGAGAAACGATGTCCGCAATATGGTTGGATCGGGTCGCTTCATCGAGGTGTTCGTCGACACCCCCTTGGATGTCTGTGAATCGAGAGACACCAAGGGGATGTACGCCAAGGCGCGGCGGGGCGAGGTGAAGGGGTTCACCGGGATCGATGATCCCTACGAGGCCCCGGTAGATCCGGAGATCACGCTGCGTACAGTGGATGTCTCGGTTGAAGACAACGCGCGGGCCATTCTGGCCCACTTGATCGAGATGGGTTTTGTCAGAGACGGCGGCTTCCCAGCTGCCGCTCGGAAGTAACTCGTCAGCATGGAGTGGGATCTTCTAAGGCCAGATGACGTTGACCACGTCCCCGCGCCGAAGGCGCCTCGGAGTAGAGCCCCTTTGAAGGCGTGGCCTGCAAGATGCAGGCCCTCGCTGGCTGCGGACAGCATGTAGATGACGAAGATCGCTCTGGCGCTGCCCAGCGTCATCGCAAGTGGGACTGAGCGGAGGTTGTCGTTCGTCTACCGCCATCTTCAAAGGCGTTATCCCGGCGAATACCTCCTGGTTCTTTCAGCCGATCTATACCCTGTCTTGAACCGGGCCGGCTTTGGGCTCGATCAGTTGCCCGGAGTCCACGTCCTCGGCCGCCGCTCCTTGCTCGATGTCAAAGGCGGGGCTCACGCCTCGCGGCTCGTTGACATGGGTCGAATGGCCAGCCTGCTCCGGTATCGCTCTGAACTGAAGCAATTGATCTCAAGGGAGGGGATCACCCTTCTTCATCCTTACCTGGAGTTTGTGCCCTTCCTTGCCCTCATGCCGATCCGAGACGTGCCATGGATTGTCCCCATCGTGGACCACCTGCCCAAGTACTTCGACGGCCGTTCGCTTGACTGCCGGCTCCTGGTTCGGGCGACCCGCACGGCGGCCCGTGTGGATTGCATGTATGACTGGGTAGCGCACCGCATGCAGGCCTTGGGAGTTGACCCCCGGCGGCTCAACAATCCGGCATGGAACTGCGTCAATCACGAGGCGTTCCATCCGGAGGAGAAGGACGAACTCTCGGTCTCATTTGCGGCGCGCGCAATCGATTGGAAGAACCCGCTCTTGATGGTCGATGTCGTCAAGCATGTGCTCCGGCGAAGACCGGAGGTGCGCTTCTCGGTGTTGGGCAAGGGGAGAATCGAAAGCGAGCTCGCGCGACAAGTCGCTCTGGAAGGCTTGAAGGGGCGTGTTCGGATTGGGTATCTCGAGGACCCTTCGCCTATCGTGAACCGCAGCCTGATCCACGTCTCGCTTGACCGCTACGACAACTTCCCGAACCAATCCTTGCTGGAGGGAATGGCGGCTGGTTGTGCAATTGTGGCCAGCGAGGTCGGGGAAACCTACCGTGTCGTCACCGAGGACGTCGGCCTGATGGCGCCGCTGGAGGTTGAGCACATCAGTGATGCCATCCTCCAATTGCTTGATGACCCGAAGAGGGCAAGAACCCTCGGCCAGGCCGCCCGGCAGCGGGTGATGGTCAACCATCATGTCGATCGGTACATCGACTACCTGCGCATGATCCACGACCTATCGTCTCCCGGACGAGTGGTGGACGGGGTTCGGGTTGCGACTGACTCCAGGGCTTGATGTCGACCGAACGCTCCAGGGGAAGCCTCCATTGGGTCTGGGAACGATGACCGGCGATCGGCAGTCGCGACCGCCCTCCCGTCGGTCGAAGACTTGAATCTCCGCATCCACACCGTTCGGGGACTCTTCTGGTCTGCCATCCAGCGTACCGGCGGCCAGGCGATCTCGCTGGCGGCCTTCATTGTTCTCTCGCGGCTCCTGCAACCTTCCGACTTCGGCCTGCTGGCCCTCGCCAATGCCTACCTATTGGTGGCCCTGCTGGTGATTGAGCAAGGCGTGAACCAGGCGATTGTACAGAGGGTGGAGGTCTCGCCGGATCATCTGGACACGGCGTTCTTGCTCTCCATGTTCTTGGCATGCACACTCAGCCTGATCACCATCGTTGTGGCTGGACCTCTGGCCCGGCTGTTCCGTGAGCCGACGCTTGAACCTGTCTTGTGGTGTTTGTCGCCCACCCTCATCTTGGCCGGGTTGCGCGCGACGCAGGCTGCCTTGCTGCAGCGTCAGTTGCGGTTCCGGGAGTTGGCTGTGAGGACAACCATAGCCGAAAGCATCGGAGGGGGCATCGGGATCGCAATGGCGGTTGGGGGAATGGGTGTGTGGAGCCTGGTTGGGCAGGCTCTGGGCCGGGGGATAGCCGGGGTCGTGGTTCTCTGGCGGGTGGCGGACTGGCGGCCGCATCTCAGGCTGGTCAGGCAGCCCTTTCGTGAGATCACGCGGTTCGGGATCCCCGTCTTGGGCGATCGCCTGGTGAACCTGGTTCAGGGGAAAGCGGATGACCTTGTCATCGGCCTCGCCCTCGGTGCCACAACCCTCGGCTACTACACCGTGGGCTACCGCATGCTTACCTACATGACACAGCTTCTCGCCGGGACGGTGCAGTCCGTCGCCTTGCCGGTTCTTGCGCGATTGCAGGCAGACCTCAGCAGGTTTCGGAGGACCTTTCTGACGATGTTGCAGTACCTGTCGCTAGCGGCGTTCCCCGCATTCGTCGGCATTGCGTTCGTGGCTCGTGATGCGGTTCCGATCATCTTTGGGCCGCAATGGACAGCGAGCGTTCCCGTGATGCAGGTGCTGGCGCTCGCCGGGGCGGCCAAGACGCTGCCGATGGCCACAGCCACAGCTTTCGTGGCGTTGGGAAGGCCCGGGCTGCAGTTGAGGCTCAACATAGTGACCACTTGCCTGGCCGTGCTGGGCTTCGTCGTATTTGTCAAGCAAGGAGTGGTCGCCGTGGCTCTCGTCCACCTTGGGGTGGCCGTCCTCGTGCTCCCCCTTCACGTTGCGTCGCTAGATGCGGCAGTCGGTATCTCGCCAGGGGCGTACGTCCGGGGGATACGCACCGCCGGACTTGGCATTCTCGGGATGAGCGCCATCCTCTTGGCTCTGAGTTCGGCACGGACCACGTCGGAACCTTCATTGGGCTGGCTGGCCTTGACCCTGGCTTTGGGCGCGACCACCTATTTTTCCGTTACCTACATGCTGGGCCGAGGGGAGTATGCGCGCGCGCAAGTGGCCCTCCGTGATGGGATTCTCTCCTCTCCCGTCGAGCAGCCGGCCGAGGTCGGCCTCGAGCCGTTCTAGGGTTCGGATGCATGGTGAATCCTCGACCCCAGCTCCTCTACATAATCGGCGCCTCGCGCAGTGGATCGACAATCCTCGACGCCGTCCTGGGAAGCCATCCCGGCATTCTGGCCGGCGGCGAGCTCAACATGCTGCTGCGGGACGACTATGGTCAACCTCGCGTTTGCGCCTGCACACGCGGAATTAGCGAGTGTGTACTCTGGGGGCCGATCATCGATCGCTGGAGCAGGGCGATTTCACCTGGACAGCCCGCCGACTATGTTGAGCTACAGGAGCAATTCGAGCGATTCCGGCATCTGCCTCGGCTGGCGTGGCAAGCTGTCCGGCGCTCGCCGTCCTTCGAGACCTATGCGCGTTGGACCGGTGAGCTACTGCGGACAATCGCCGAGGCAGCATCGGCTGATTTGATCGCCGACTCTTCAAAGGCGCCGCCGAGGGCCCTTGCCCTCCTAAGTGCTGGCGGGTTTGACCTGACCCTGGTCCATGTCCTGCGTGATCCGCGCGCTGTCGCTTGGTCAAGCCTGAAAGTTGACCGGTGGACCATCGGAAAGTGGTGGCTCCGGCCCCGGCCCGCAGTCGCCTTTCGGGCCGCAATGGACTGGATCCTGGTCAACCTGTCAGCCGAGTTCCTCGCAGCCACGCATCGAGAAGCACCCTATGTCCGGATGCGCTATGAGGATCTCATGGATGACCCCTCCGAGGCTTTGCGACGTCTCGGGGCGGCCTTGGGAATCGACTTCGCCGCCCTTGGAGACCGGGCGGCGAACGGCGAAGTGTTCGGCTACGGCCATGTCATGTCCGGCAATCAGGCCCGCCTTCGCGGGCCACGCTCGCTGAGGAAGGACACCGATTGGCACACGGGCGCGCCCTCTTGGTGCCGTTATCTGTGCTGGGCCCTTGCCGGCTGGCTGGCGCGCCGCTACGGTTACCGGTGGTGATGATCGCCCTGCGCAAGATGCTTGTCGTGGCCAACACCGATTGGTTCCTCGCCAACTTCATGTCGGCGTTTCTGTCAAGGCACACGCAAGCCGGGGTCGAGGTGGTCGCCGCTAGTCCTGGAGGCCCGTACATACATGACATCAGACGGGCTGGCCTGGGCTGGGTCGAGATCCCGATGTCGCGCGGGCGTGGATCGGCCCGCGGCAACTTGGCGTCGATCTCGGCCATCCGACGGCTCCTACGGGAAGTCCAGCCGGACTTGGCCCATTTCGTGACGGCCAAGGCCGTCGTCCTGGGTGACCTGGCGATGCCTGCCGATGACCGGCGGCGCGCGATCAACGTCTTGCCAGGCCTGGGCCATGCGTTCGTGACCCGAGGTCTCACCGGCGCCATCGATCGGAGCGTCATGCGCTGGGGGGTACGTCGGGCGGCCGTTCGTCCTCAGTCGTTGATGGTCTTCCATCAAGAGGCAGATCGACAGATGATGCTGGGGGCGAGCGGGCAACTCCGGCGCGCAAGCAGGATCATTCCGGGGTGGGGGGTCGATCTGACAAGGTTCACTCTTGTCGGACGAGGCCAGCATCCACCACTGGTAGTGATGGTTTCTCGCATGTTGTGGTCTAAAGGAGTTGCCGAGTTTGTCGAAGCCGCCCGGCTATGCAGGGAATCCACGGACGCTCGCTTCATCCTCGTCGGCGACCCCGATCCGGGGAACCCCGGACCTGTCCCGCCTCCGCAATTGCAGGCCTGGCAGCGGAGCGGGGCCGTGGAATGGTGGGGTCACCGTGATGATATCCCTGAGATCCTCTCGCAGGCCAGCCTGGTTGTCCTGCCAAGCATGTATGGTGAGGGTGTTCCACAATCGCTGATCGAGGCGAGTGCCGCGCGCCTTCCGGTTGTGGCCAGCGACGTCCCAGGTTGCCGAGAGATCGTGAAGGATGGCGTGAACGGTCTATTGGTCCAACCAGGCGCTATTGTGGAGCTGGCAGGCGCGATCCGGTCGCTCCTGGCCGACCCCACACTTCGGGCCGAGATGGGGAGGCGTGGAAGGGAGATCGCGCAGGAACGCTTCTCGATTCCGGGTATCCTCGCCCAATACGTCAGTGCCTATCGTGAGCTAGGCCTGGCTACCGAGTTGGAGGCGGACCGAGATTGATGCCGCCGAGTTGTGCCGGGGTCTCTACGCTGGAGCGCAGTCATGACTGGATGGGAAGCGTGAAACCAATCCGCTGGGATCGGGGCATTGCTCGACCGCAATCCGGCCATGGATTCCGGATTCCACTTGCCCACTCTCTCCCATGGTCGAGCTCGTGCGATGGTTTGTGGCTGGCATCCAGTCCACTGAAATCTCGACTGCCCGGGGGAGAGGTCATCGAAGAGGAAAGTTGCGGAAGGGCCATCGGCCTGACGGAGGATTGCTCTGCCTCTCCCATGTTCGCAGAGCTCGAGGTCGCGTTTCGGGGAGGGCAGCGCCAATGAGCGCCGGGCTGGAGATGACGGACTTCAGTATCCGTATCGTCAACCGATGGGCTTGGATCGTCGTGGCCGGGATACTGGGCGCCGTCCTGGGGCTGCTTGCAAGCTGCCTGGTGCACCCCGTGTACGAATCGTCGAGTGTGCTTGCGGTCAGCATAGACTACGGGCGTACCCTGCCCTTGGAATTGATTGTGGAAGACAGAGCGCTCGACCGGGTCGAAGCCTTGCTGACCTCCGACGACACGCTGGAGAGAGTGGCCGAAACCCTTGAGCTCGAGCATGGGCTGCAGGAACCCTGGTCAGACCCACAACAGCTCCGGAACCACATTCGCCTGGACTCGAAACTCGCCGACTGGCATCTGGTGGGCATTGCCGAGCGGCCGGCCCAGGCAGCGGCCATCGCCAGTGCATGGTCCGAAGTGGCTATCGAGCAACTGGACGGAGCCATGGAGCATGCATGGAAAGCTGCAAGGCTGCAGCCATACGCATTGATGGTTTACTGCATCCAGCTTTCTCAGGAGAAGACCTCGGAGTTCTACTGGCAGTGCATGACAGGCACCGGGGAAATCGATCAACCGACTCTCGAGGCGTTGAAGCAAGAGATCGCCCTCAGTCGAGGCGTTCTGCCGATTCTCTCCTATGAACTGACTCAGACGGCTGAAACCCCGGCACGACCGGTGGTAGGGGCACGTGGAGGATTCGTGCTATCCGCTGCGCTTGCCGGGCTCATCTGTGG
>CAZBJQ010000059.1:0-16277 GCA_964492235.1 uncultured Anaerolineaceae bacterium
GACGCCGCTTACGAGAACATGCTCAACCTGCTCGGCAACGTGTTCTTCGGCAGCGTTATGCGAGACCTGCACAAGCTAGGCGCGGAAGCCATGGTGCTGGTCGTCGCCCTGCACATGCTGCGCACCTTCGTCACCGGCTCGTACAAGAAGCCGCGGCAGTTCACCTGGGCTACCGGGGTGATTCTGCTTGGGGTGACGCTGTTCCTGTCATTCTCCGGCTACCTGCTGCCGTGGGATCAGCTCAGCCTGTGGGCGGTGACCATCGGCGCCTCGATGGTGGAGGCCTTCCCGCCGGAAGTGGTCGGCCGGACGATGAACCTGATCGTGCGCGGCGGGCCCGAATTCAACGCCGCCGGCCTGCTGCGGTTCTACCTGCTTCATGTCGTCCTGCTTCCTCTGGTCGGCTTGATCGCCTTCGGCGTGCACTACTACAAGGTCATCCATCACGGGCACAGCCTGCCGCCCGAGGCCGAGAAGATCGGCGAGGACACCGCCAAGCGGGTGCCGATGGAGAGCCGGGTGTACTTCATGCCGAAGATCATCACCCGCGAGCTGTTCTACGTCGTGGGGCTGGTGTTCATCATGCTGGCGGCTGCCGCCTTCTTCTACGAGTCGCCGCTGGAGATCAAGGCCGATTCGCTGGTGACCCCCCTGCACACGACGGCGCCCTGGTACTTCCTGTGGCTTCAGGGCATGCTAAAGCTGGGCGACAAAGTGATCTGGGGCGTGATCGTGCCGACCGTGCTGATCGGCCTGCTGCTCACCCTGCCGTACTTCGAGGTCGGCCCGAGCCGGCGCTACGGCGACCGGCGCATCGGTCTGTCGATCGCGGCGCTCTCGGTCGCGGCCCTGACCGCATTGTCCTTCATGGGCACGCCCTGGTACGGCGTGTCGACGGCGGCCGAGCAGGAGGCCATTGCCACCATCCTGCCGCAGACGCATCCGGGGCCGCTGCGCGAAACGGATTGGAATGCGCTGGAACTCGGAACCTTCGCGGCCAGCGAGTACGCCTCGGCGCCCAACTCGCAGATGGCCCGGCTGCTGGCGACCTTCCATGAGGAAGTGCTTGAGGTCAACGACGAGACCCGCAGCAAGGCCGAGGGCTACTTCGTGATTGAGGACTGGCAGACCAACCTGAAGAAAGTCACCTTGCGCGTGGTTTGGACCAACCTCGCCGATGGATCACCGGGCGAATACAGCCAGGTGACCTACTTGCACGGCGACTCGGCCTACGACCGCGGAGGTGGCTCATGAAGTGGCAGATCGCCGTCGGGCTGTTCCTTGTCCTGGGCCTGCTGGTCCTGACGATCGGGCTGTCTCTGAATGAGCTCTCCCGCATGGAGATCTTCCTGGCCTCGAATGACGCCCGGGCGGTCGAAACCGGCGCTCTGCTCTTCGAGAACAACTGCCGTCCGTGCCACGGCCCCCAGGGCAAGGGGATCGAGGGCGTGGCACCGGCCATCAATGCCCACGACCTGTATGATGGCAGCCGATTGGCGGCGATCGGGTGGACCGGGTCGACCGAGGATTATGTGCGCGATGTGATCGCCGCCGGACGGCCGGTGCCCAGCGCCGGAACCGCCTTCCCGCAACGCATGCCCACCTGGAGCCAGCGCTTCGGCGGTCCGCTGCGCGACGACCAGGTCGATTCGCTGGTGTCGTTCATCATGAACTGGGAGGATCGTGCGCTGGCCGCAGGCCAGGCGGCCCCGCCGCCGGTGGTCGAACACGCAGTCGGAACCGATATCAGCCAGTCCCTGCCGGCCGGGGATCCGGCGCGCGGCCAGCAGCTCGCCGAAGGCGGGCTGGGCTGCACCGGCTGCCACGTTCTGGCTGCCGTAGGGCCGGCCTGGCTGCCGTCGGGCGCTCAGCCGGGCATTGGGGAACGGGCCGGGACTCGCTACTCCCAAGATGACTATACAGGACAGGCTGTGTCCGCCGATGAGTACCTGATTGAGTCCGTGGTGCAGACGAATGCTTTCGTCGTCTCCGGCTTCCAGCCAGGGATCATGCCGCAGAACTACGGCGACCGGCTGGCAGCGCAGGACCTGGCCGATCTGGTCGCCTATATGAGTAGCCTGCGCTAGGCGGGTGCCAGAGAAACCGGCCTTCGGAGGAGAATATCGGATCTGGGGTGGTCGGGGCAATGCCCCGACCGCGGCAATCTCGGTTTCCACCGCCGGAGACGGCAGTTGTCCCTCACGTCGCTAGCCAGCCTGCGCGAGGCTAAGGTTCCTTGAGGCGCCGTCGTCTCGGTCATGGCGACGGCGCCGTTGGCAGGTCAGGGGGGCCGCGGCAGTGGGCGAGGCGTACAATCTGGTGCAGGCCCGGCCGGATCACCGGGAGGAGAGCGGTATGCGCTGGAAGGTCGCGCTGACGGTAATCGGTATCGGGGTGCTGACAATGGCAGGCACCACCCTGGCCGCGCAGGCGGACGGTGCGGGCGATGCCAAGCGTGGAGGGGAGTTGTACGTCCAGTACTGCGCCGCCTGCCACGGGATTGACGGCCAGGGACGGATCGGCGCCAGCCTGGAGGCGTTCCCGGGGATCCAGGTAAATGCGGCACTTGTCTCGACGATTGCCGCAGGCGTGGAGGGTTCGGTGATGCCCGCCTGGTCGACGACCAACGGAGGTCCGTTGGCCGATCAGGATATCTCCGACCTGGCAGCCTACATCCAGGGAGCATTCGGCGGCACCGAGCCGGTCCATCCAGCGCCCACCTACCAGCCCCCGGTGATCCCGCCGCTGCCCGATGTGGAAGGAGACCCCACGGCGGGTGCCGTGGTCTATCATGACAACTGCGTCGCCTGCCACGGAGATCGGGGACAGGGAGTTTTCGGGTACACGCTGGCCAAGGACTGGCCCGCCAATGATCCCGCCGCCTATATTCGTTCCGTCGCGATCGGCGGTATCGATGGAAGCAAGATGCCGGCCTGGGGCCAGGCTCAGGGGGGCCCCCTCAGCGACCAGCAGGTTGCCGATGTAGCGGCATTCATCCTGACACTGAAGCCGGTCGAGGCGGCATCAACGCCGCCGGCCGAGCCCCTGGGCCCGCTGGGACGAACAGCCAGCCTGCTGATTCTGATTGCGATCGCAGCGGTTGTCGGAGTCGCTCTGATCATCTACTATCGCCGGGCGTAAGGAGCCGGGTTGAACAGACATCGATGGATCCTGGCGCTGCTGTTCTTGCTGTGCCTGGCCGCACCGGTTCAGGCGGCCGGCGGGCAGGCGCTGCCAGCGATCGAGCGATTGGGTGTTGCCCTATGGCCAGAGTACGATCAGCCGAAGATGCTGGTCATCCTACGGGTTACCCTCCCGGCCTCGACGGGCTTCCCGGCCGAAGTCGTGCTGCCGATCCCTGCTTCCGCCGGCGAACCACTGGCTGTGGCCTATCGGGTGCAGGATGGCTCGCTGCTGAATGCCCCGTACGACCGGCAGGTGCAGGGCGAATGGGCGTTGATCACGCTGACTGCCCAATCCCTCGATGTCCAGCTGGAGTACTATCAGCCGTTGAGCCTCGACGGAGCCCAGCGCAGCTTCACCTACGTCTGGCCCGGAGGCCAGGCCATCGGCAGCATGGATTACGAGGTTCAGCATCCGGCGGCCGCTGAGGAGATGACGATCGACCCGGCGCCGCTGTCGGAGGCACCACGCCCTGACGGTCTGATGTACTCGTTCGGCGACCTGGGCACCGTGCCGGCCGAGGAGACGAGGCAGATCCGCCTCAGCTACAGCAAGGACACCCCGGCGCTGTCCATCGATACGCTCGGCCCGCCGGCGCCGCCGGTGGCCGGGCCAACTGCAACCGAAGGGGGCTCACTGGATGTGACGGCCTGGCTGCCCTGGGCTTTGGGCATCCTGGGATTGGCTGTGGTAGCCGGCGGCGGGATGCTGTACTGGCGGTCAAGCCGGGTGAACCGGGGAATCGCCCGGCGCGAGAGGCATCGGCCGCCGCGCGGCGAGCAGGAATCGCCGTCCATCTCATTGGATGCGTCCGTAATCTTCTGCCACAGCTGCGGGACGCAAACCGATGTCAGCGACCAGTTTTGCCGCCGCTGCGGGACGAAGCTTCGCAGCTGATCCCTCGTTTTCCGAGCCTGCAGCAGCCACTTGCGCCTTACACCCCATCGGGTACAGACCTGGGGCTGTCCTGGGTACCCACTGCGGCATGAAGGAATACGCGATATGTGGGGCTTGGGGCCATCCCGAACCCCACATATCGCTATACCCGCCTTCGGCGAGCTGCTTGCGGGACATCTACGATGCCTCCATCCTCCCGGGGTGCGATTCAGGCAGCAATCGGGTTCTGTGGAAGTCGCCAGGGACATCTGTCCGGCTCAACCAGGCGGGTCTTCCGGTTTCCCTGCCCTGAGGCTGATGCTAGACTGGATGCGAGGCGTTCGATGCCGCCTACTGGACTGGTCTGGATCTTCTTCGTCTACGGCTTGGCCTTTTTCTGCATGGGCCTGGCAATCCTGCTCGAGGTCGGCCACATCTCCGACCAGCGGCTGCACTATGGCCTGCGCTTCCTGGCGCTCTTTGGCCTGGTCCACGGCACCCACGAGTGGATGGAGATGTTCCACCTGCTGGGAATGAGCCCGCTGCAGGGGCTCACGGTGGAATTCCTGGATGTCCTGCGTGTCTTCGTATTGGCGGGCTCGTTCCTGGCGCTGGCTGCGTTCGGGGCGGCGCTTTTTTTCCCCGGATCCGGGGCGCGCAAGGGGAGCATCGTTGTCCCCTTGAGCGGCTTGGCCGCCTGGACCATCGGGATGGTGGTCCTGAGCGGGCGCTACCCGGAGGCGTTCTGGCAGGTCGCCGATGTCTGGACCCGCTACAGCCTGGCCATCCCCTCCGCCCTGTTGGCGTGCGCCGGCCTGCTGGCGCAACGGCGCGCCTTCTCGCAGGCAGGCCTGGCTGAGTTCGGGCAGGACAGCCTGTGGGCGGCGGTCGCCTTCGCCTGGTATGGCGCCATCGGTCAGGCGTTCACCACCGCCACCCCGCTGCCGCCGTCAAACATCATCAACAACGACCTCTTCATCAGCTTGTTCGGTTTCCCGGTACAGCTGCTGCGGGCGGCGGCGGCGGTGGTCGTGGCGATCTTTGTCGTACGCTTCCTGCGTTCATCGGAAGTCGAGATCCAACGGCAGATCACCGAACTGCAGTCGGCCAGGCTGCAAGAGGCGCAGCGGAGGGAAGTGCTGCGTGGCGAACTGCTGATGCAGGTGGTGACGGCGCAGGAGGCGGAGCGCGAGCGCATCGCCCGTGAGCTGCATGACGACACCGGACAATCGCTGACGGCGATCGGGCTCGGACTGCGAGGTGCGTTGAGCGCCCTACCCAAAGACCCCCGCCGGGCCGGCAGCCAGCTGCGCCAAATGGAGGACCTCGTCGCCCAGTCGTTGCGAGACTTGCAGCGGATGATCGCCAATTTGCGGCCGTCGCATCTGGATGACCTGGGGCTGGCGGCGACCCTGCGCTGGTATGCCGGGGAGTTGCAGTCACAAGTCAAGTTGAGCGTCGGCATCGAATTGATTGGCGAAGAGCAGGGCCTCTCCGGCGAAGCGGCGACGGCGCTTTTCCGCATCACTCAGGAGGCGCTGAACAATGTCGTCAAGCATGCTCGCACCAACTCGGCCTCCGTCCGGGTGGAATACCTTCCGGAGTACGTAAGTCTGGTGGTGCGCGACCGAGGCATCGGGTTTGACCCAACGACCGTGCGCGACGCCGAGCATCCGTCCTGGGGACTGTTGGGGATGCAGGAACGGGCGGCGCTCCTCGGCGGCCAGTTGGCGCTCGACACCGCCCCAGGCAAGGGAACCTGTGTCTCCGTTATCATCCCGCTCCGGCCAGAGAGAGAGGTGCGGCATGCCGACACGCCTGCTGCTGGTGGATGATCACGCGGTTGTCCGATCCGGGTTGCGAATGCTACTGGAGAACCAGGGCGATATGGAGATCGTCGGGGAGGCCGGCTCGGCGGCCGAGGCGCTGCAGGCGCTGGAAGCACTGGAGCCCGACGTCGTCCTGATGGATATCGGTCTGCCGGACACCTCGGGCATCGACGTCACCCGCCAGATCAAGCGCCTGCGGCCGGACACGGCGGTGGTGGCGCTGACCATCCATGAGGACGAGGAATACTTCTTCAAGATGCTGGAGGCTGGGGCCACCGGCTACGTGCCGAAACGGGCCGCGCCGGAAGAGCTGATCCAGGCCATTCAGGCCGCCGCCGCCGGCGAGGTCTATCTGTATCCGTCGCTTGCCAAACTGCTGGTCAAGGACTATCTGACAGCCGAGGCGGGCGGGCGCAGCAACAAGGCGCTGGACGGGCTGACCGAGCGCGAGCGGGAGGTCCTGACGCTGCTGGCGGACGGCGCAGGCAATCCGGAGATTGCTGAACGGCTGAATATCAGCCCCAAGACCGTCTCACGCCATCGAGAGAACATCATGCGCAAGCTCAACCTGCACTCGCGCGCCGAGCTGGTCAAGTACGCCATTCGCAAAGGGATTATCCAGGCATGAGGCGCCGGCTGCCCAAACAGCCCGTTGCAGCCAGAGGAGGACGCGACCTGTGGGGTGGAGGCCCAGCCCCAACCCCACAGGTGGAGATCTTTCTCTCGCCAGGCTGATTCCGTGACAGCCCTCAGGGCGTGCACGGGTTCGAGCGGACGGGTCAGGCGCCGACCGACCGCCGTCGCCCTCCTAGGGCGCCCGGCGCGGCACCACTGCCCGGTCGCGAGCCAGCACGACGATCAGCAGAATCAACGCCTGACCGACCACCATCCCGAGGGCCTCGGGCCAGCGCGACCAGCCCTCCAAGGCCAATTCCCCCCAATCGACCTGTGTGGCCGAGGCGATCGCGGTTGCCCACCAGGTCAGGTTCTGCGTCAGCCAGGCGGCACCCAGGATTCCCAGCACCAGGAAGGGGATGGTCAAGCCCAGCGTCGCCAGCACAGCCACCAATGAGACCCGGACCATTGCCAGCCTCCTTCTTCACCCTGAGTTCATCTCTACGATAGCAACGCCGCCGCGCCAAGGCAATCCGGTGCGCGACGGATACCCCGGCTGGGGATGCCGCCGCACGTCCGGCAGTCAAACACCCCATGTACGCTGGTCCGAGCAAGGTGGGGCTGGTGAACCCGGTGATAGGGCAGTCCCACGAGCGCATTGCAGCTGCGGGAAAAGACGATCTGCGGGGTTCGGGCCACGCCCGAACCCCGCAGAAATCGTTCGTTGCCCTCGGGGGCTGCTTTGAGGACGGCGCCTCCTTCGGCCGATCATCGTGTTCGAGGCGTCGTGCCTCTGTGCGCGGGACTCTAGGGCCGGGTCACCCTTGTCACGCTCCCACCAACGTCCTGGAGGCTGTCATAAAGCACCTGGACGGTGTACTTGGGATTGTGGGCGAAGGCGCCCGGATCCTTCGAGAACCACTGATAGTTGTAGGCCGCCCGCAGCAGGCGCGGGGTCCAGGAAAGGAAAGCCTCCTCCCCTTCATCCACAGCCGCGTTGCCATTGGCATCGGCGAAGAAGTATGGGTAGGCAAGTGGGTCGTAGGTGATGGGGGTGCCCTGGTCGGCAGCGTACTTGACGATGGCGGCATACAGCGCCTCGAGCAGCGTGGCTTCTTCGCCGGCGAGGCCCTCGGTGACGTCGGCGTCACCATCGAAGTCGACCGTCGACATGCGGATGTCCTGTGGGCTGGCCGCCCCGGCGTGACACGTGCTGCAGGCTTCGAACTTGATTTCGAGCTCGTGCGTGCCGTGGCAGGCGGTGCAGGTATCGAAGCCGGCGACGTGGGCGTTGCGGCCGACGTAGGTCTTGCCGTCATACTGGTAGGCGCCCTTGGCCTCGTCGCCGAACAGCGTGGCGCCGGCGGCGAAGTAGTGCGGATTGCGGAAGCGCAGCGTCTCCGAGGCCTCGTCATCTCCGACCGCCGCCGAGCGGATGGCGTTGTTGACGCTGGTCGTCGACTCACGCCCCTGGTGGCACTCGATGCACAGGTTGGCATCGACCGGGACCAGGTTGCCATTGGCGTCCTTTTCGGTGCTGAAGGTCACCTTGGTCCTGCCGGGGAACGGCACGGAAGTGACGGGATGGCGCGCCGGCCAATTGGCCTCGTCGTGGCCAGCGTGGTTCCGGACAGGATCGTCGTCCCGGCGTTGGCCAGGGACTCCGGCAGCCCACCCGCCGAGTGACACTTGGCACAGGTGGCCGGAACTTCGCCCTGCGCATCCCAATGGCGGAAGGCTTCCTCGGATCCGGCGAAGTGGCCCGGATCGATGCGGTGGGCGGCGCTGAGATCGACTTGGGTGGCGGAGGCAAGGGCCGCCGCCCACCAGGAGAGGTTCTGGGTCATCCAGGCGTCGCCCAGGATGCCCATGACGAGAAACGGGATCGTCAGTCCCAGGGTTGCCCAGGGTTTTGCGAGCACGGCTACCAGGGTGGCCATTAACATGTATCCCCCCCGAAGTAGTCTGGCTGCTTCCACGATGGCCGACACCGCTGGGAAGGACATCCCGGCAGGCGCCGCAACTTCCCGATGGGGCTCGCGGCACGTCGGGGACGGAAACACCCCATTTGTGTGGTTGCGCACGAGGTGGCCCTAGGCTTCCCGCAAGGCGCTGCCTCTACGGCAGCAGGAAGGAATGTGGGGTTTGGGCATTGCCCAGACCCCGTCTGCCGGTCTGTGGGCGCGTGCGCCCCCCTGCAAGGGGGATGCGCTACTTCAGGGCCTTGAGAGCCTGGGCGAGCAGAGCCCGGGCGAATGCCGAGTTGTGGAACCCGTCGCTGGGGTCCTCAAGGATCGCCTTGTAGTTCCACTACGCAGCCGCAATCTCTTCCGGATTGGCGCCGCGAGAGGTGGACCGATCCCCCTCTTGGCCCGCAACCCCTGACCAAAGAACAAGCCGGGCGCCCTTGGGCGCCCGGCTTTGACCGTAAAGCGAAGCTGAGTCCGACTACTTCAGCGCGTCCAAGGCCGCCTGGAGCAGCGCCTTGGCGAACTTCGAGTTGTGGACCCCGTTGCTTCCGTCATATTCGACGAGCTTGTAGTTCCACAGGGCGGTGGCGACGGCCTCCGGATACGTGCCGGGGACCGCCAGGTCGTCCTCGCCCAGGATGCCCTTGGCCAGAAGCTTGGCCTTGACTTCGGCCAGCATCGCCGTGACCTCGGTCTGAACGCCGTTCATGTCGAAGTTCTCGGCATCGGCGTGGCAGGCCGTGCAGCGCTCCACGGCGGGCGCGTAGGTGTGGTTGAATTCCTCGCCCATGTGGCAGGCCACGCAGGTGTCCTTGACCGTGGTGTAGTGCGTGCTGGGACTACCGGTCACACCCGCTGCGCCGCCCTCACCCAGGAGCATCTGGGATTCCACGCCGTAGTGCGTGCCGAAGCGGGCGCTGGTGATCTCGATGTTCCCGTCGGTGGCGACCGGGAGATCGTTGCGGATCTGATGGCAGTTGGCGCACAGGTTGCCTGCGCCGCCGTCGAACGTGCCGCCGGTCTTCTCCAGCAGCACGGGCTGGCCGCCTCCGGTCAGCGCCCAGTCGTCCGACGTGTAGCTGGTGTGGATATCATGGCAGGTGCGGCAGTCGAACGGCGAAACATTTGTCACACCTACAACCGACGCATCATGCGGGGGCAGGCCAGCCTTGATACGCGCCTTGGCCCCCTCGGTGCCATGGCAGCCGGCACAGTCGGTGCCTTCACCTCGCACAAAGGACTCGCCCGTTCCGTGCACCGAGGACTCGCGAAACTGCGCTTCCTTGGAGACGATCAGGGTGGTGTCATTGTGGCATTCCGTACAGGTGAGATCGGCAGCAACGACCTCGGCGGCCGGCCCGGGAGGACCGGCAGGGCCGGCAGGCCCGGCAGGGCCGGCAGGGCCCGGTTGAGCAGCACAGGCCCCCAGAATTACCGCGCCAGCCAGCAACAATGCTAGGATGGCTAGGTTCTTTCTTGACATTCAGCACTCTCCTCGAGTTTCGGCATGGTTCACTACCCATACGACAGCCAAACGGTCTATGTGTGTGAATTCACCTCCTTCATCCGCTGCCGAGGATTGGCCCGGGCTGAGCATTCCCCGGCCAACCCTCCGCCTGATCGCCCTGAGGATTGATTCTCCTGGTGAGGCCCCAGGGCGAGGTGCGCCTCTCCAGGTTGCCCGTGCCGGCCTGCAGGACGTCCGCGCCCGGGGAATGGGTAATACACCCTAGGCGCGTGGGGCAAGATGAGTATACATCAATGTGCAACCTTGCACAAAGGGGAATTCCGGTCGGCTGCCGAGTGGGAGAGGCTGGGGAGAGGCAACGGACCGCCAGGGGTGCCCCTGGCAATCCACGCGTTTCAGAACGAAGAAAGCCCATGACGGCTACTTCTCCGGTGCTCCGGCGGCGATCCAGTCCAAGATGGTCTGAAGCTCGGAAAGGGGCAAGGCGCCTGCGGGCGGCATGGCCATGCCCGCAGCCGGGTCCCCCTGGAGCAGGGAAGCCAGCAGACTGGCCTGGACATCGCCGGGGACGATCACTGGCGCATGGTTGCCGGTGGTCGTGGCCGCAGCAAAGCTGGAGGAATCCCACCCGCCCATGGTCCCGTGACAGGCGGCGCAGCGTGCCTGGAAGATCGGGGCGACGTCGCGGGAGAAGGTTGGCGCCCCACTCGTGGCTGTGGCCTCGGAGGTCTCCAGCCCGCGGATGTAGTCCACCAATTCCTGGATCTGCTGCGACGTCAGGATTTCTCCCCAGGCGATCATCGCCGTCGCCTCGTGGCCATCGCTGATCGTGTCGAACATCGCCTGGTCGGTGGCGTAGCGGCCCTGGAATTCTGCTCCCCGCAGGGCGGGACCCAAGCCGCCCTCCCCAGCCGGTCCATGACACCGGGCGCAAACGTCAGTGAAGATCTGGGTGGCGGTCAGCGGGGCGGCGACCGCGGCGATCTCGGGCGGCGCCTCTACTGGTGGATTGTCCTCCCAGGTACGCAGGAATCCGACGATGGCATTGACCTGCTCATCGTCCAACGGGCCGCCGAAGGCTGTGCCGAAGGGTGACATGCCAAAGTCAGGCTGCCCCTGCGAGATCACTTGCCGCAGCGTCTGGTCATCGCGGGTGCTCAGATACTCTCGCGAGCTGATCGGGGCGATGATGTCGCCCGCCCGGGCGGGATTCGGGCCACCTTCACCGAAATCGCCATGGCAGCCGGCGCAGTTGCCGGCAAACAGCTCCCGCCCGACCTCGGCGGGGGCCCCGCGGGCGGCAGCGTAGGTATATTGGGTCAGAGCATCGATCTGCTCGGCCGTGAGCACCTCGCCCCACAGAGGCATCGTCTCGTGGGCCCCGCCGCTGGCGATGCTCTCCTTGGCGGCGGCGACATCGGCTGCAACTGGAACCCGCTGTCCGTGGCAGGAGCTGCAATTGGCGTCGAACAACTGCGCGCCGGCAGCGGCACTGGAGGGATCGACGACATACTGCGCCAGCGTGTCGATTTCCGACTCACTCAGACGGCCGCGCCAGGAAGGCATCTCCAGGTGGCGCCCGCCCTTAACGATCATCTCACGCAGTTCGGCCTGCTCTCCAGCGAAGGCGACCGCCCGGCCATGGCAAGTGGCGCAGTTGACCTCAAACAGGCGTTCCCCATCCGGCGCGACCAGGAAGTTGAGCAGCGAGGTGCGTTCTTGCGCTGTGAGAGTCACGGACCAATCCGGGATTGCCTGCCCCGAGTGGGCGGGGTAGGCCGGGCCTTGATCCAACGCCGTCCGCAGCGCGATCGGGTCTCCCACCACAAGCTCAACCGCCTGATGGCAGGCGGCGCAGTTGTCGGTGAACAGCTGGCTACCGGCCGGCGACAGGATGAAGCCAGCCAAAGCATCGATCTGGTCGGTCGTCAGGTCGGCGTTCCAGGCGGGCATCCCTTCGTGGCTTCCCTGGGCGATGATGTTGTGCAGGTCGGTGCCCGCAGCGACATCTATCCGGGGGCCATGGCAGGAGGAGCAGTTCTGGGTATACAACGCCGCGACCTGGTCCCCGGCGACGGCCTCGCTCGGGGGCGGGGCCTCCCGGACCGCCTGGATCCCCAGACCGATCCCGGCGAAGACCAGAAGCAGCGTGGCACCGGCGATGACCGGCCGCTGTAAGAAGTGGCGGTTCGGACTTCGATCAAGTAAGGGTAGGGCGGCCAGCAGAAGGATCCCGAGCGTCGGGAGGATGAAGACGCCGATCACCTCCAGCCTCCCCGGGAAGTACTTCAGCAGCTGGAAGGCCGGCAGGAAGTACCACTCTGGCCGTGGGGTATATCCGGTATCGGCCGGGTCGGCCCGGGGCCCCATCGGGATGCCGGCGAAATAGGCGAGGCCGATCAAGATCAGGAAGATCGCCAGGGCGACCACCGCGTCCTTGAACAGGATGTCGGGGAAGAAGGGAACCCCTTTCTTCTTGGCCTCAGCGTACCTCGCCTGATACTGCTTCCGGTCCTGCTCGTTCATCCTCTACTCCTTCCGGCCAGGCACAGCGCTGATGCCGTGCCGGATGACAAGGTACAGGTGCAGGAGCAGCAGAAGTGTCAGGGTGGCCGGGAGAACCCAGACATGGACCCCGAAGAAGCGGGCCAGGGTCACGGCGGAGAGCTCGGAGCCGCCACGCAGGATGCGCAGAATGGCCTGCCCGATCAGCGGCGCTACGCCCGCGATCTCAGTTCCCACCGTCGTCGCCCAAAACGCCTTCTGGTCCCAGGGCAGCAGGTAGCCTGTGAAGCCGAAGCCGAGGGTAACCAGCAGCAAGGCCACACCCGAGAACCAGGTGATCTCGCGCGGGTACTTGTAGGCCCCATATAGGATCACCCGGATCATGTGCATCACTGCAAGCACGACCATGGCGCTCGCGCCCCAGTGATGCAGACCCCGGATCAGCCAGCCGGCGGGAACCTGGGTTGTGATGTACATGACGCTGTCGTAGGCATGGTCGGGGGTGGGAACGTAATAGATGGTGAGGAGGATGCCTGTGATCAGCTGGTTGAGCGAGACGAACAGTGTGGCGCTGCCCAGGGTGTACAGCCAGTTGACCTTCGGGATCTGGCGAAGGAAGATGACATCCCATACCGAGCGCCACCCCAGGCGCTCATCAAGCCAGTTGCCGATTTGGCTAGCCATGATCCACCCCTCCCAGGATGTAGATTCGGCCGTCCTCGACCTTGGTCGGGTACCGGTCGAGGGCACGCGGGGGCGGCCCGGCGACGACACCACCTTGCTTGTCAAACACGCCATTGTGACACGGGCAGAAGAACTCCTGGCGGTCTTCAATCCAGCGCACGCGGCATCCCAGGTGAGTGCAGATGTTCGACATCGCGCTGTACTCGCGCCCGTTTTCCGTCAGGACGTAAACCGACAATTCCTCGGTGGCAGTAATCCAGCCGGTCTGGCGTTCGACGGAGACCCGAAACAACGTCGGGGTCCCGGGCTCGACCTTGTTGGCGGGCCCAAGCGGAATCCAGACCTCGACCTGCTCGCGTCTCAGCGCCGGGCCGATCAGATAGGCCACGGCCGGCAGGGCAAAGCCCGCCGCCATCAAAGCGCCGATGGCTGTGGTGGCGGCCTTGAGGAACTGCCGTCTCGAGTCGCTCGAACCTGGCTTGACACTCATGCTGCTGCCTCCACCGAACGCGAGAGCGATCCATCGCCTGACTGGTATCTAGCGACAATCTGTGCAAACCGCCCCTCCGGGAAGCGAGTGGACCCTCGCTGCCCGCGAACGATGATCAGGCCTGTGATTGGGGCTCAGGGCACCCTCACCACCGCGCCCTCGAGGGTCTATTCGGCCGGGGCGCCGGCGTCCATCCAGCCGGCGACCAGCTCCAATTCCTGCGGCGACAACTGGCCGAAGTGGTTCTGCGGCCCGGACTGGATGCGGATCAACGGGCTGTTGGCCGAGTCCCCCGCGCTGATGACGGGTTCCTTGGCGCTCCCCTTCATGGCGCCGGCGTAGCTGCTCAGGTCGAGGCCGGCGATCGGGCTGCCCCCGCCATGACAGGCAACGCAGCGCTGGGCGAAGATCGGGCCGACGACTGTCTCGAAGGTCACAGCTGCCGCGGCGGGCAACGGCGTCGGCGTCGGGGCTGGAGGCAGCTTAGAGAGCACAATCTCGCGCAGCCCCGGAGCATCGAAGCCGGCGAATTCCCACACGTTTCCATGGCAGGCCGAGTTTGAGCAAAAAGAGGTGTTGCTCACGCCGCCCGGATCGTCCGTCGTGTGGCAGTTGACACACGACGTGTCGAAGACATCGCGGTGCAGCGCGATCCAATGTGGCTCCAGGTGCGAGGAAGGCTCCAGCCCGCGGCTGACCTCGATGTTCGCCAGAAAATCCGGCGGTCCGGCCACGATCGGGATCGAGTGGCACAGGTTGCATTCCAGTCGGATCGGCGCCTGATCTTGGTTGAGGTGCTTGCCGTCGTGGCAGCGGAAACAGCCCGGTGAGTCCTTGTGGCCGATGTTGGTGGGATGCGTGGCGTAGTTGACCTTCTGTTCCGGGAAGTTGCTCTTGGCGTAGGCGTCCTGCAGGGCGGCAATGGCCTTGTCGACCAACCCGGGCTGTTGCGCCACGAACTCGGCGTGGTTCTGCTTGTAGAAGTCCTTCAGCCCGGCGATCGCCTGCTGGCCTCCTTCGACTGTGGCGTACTCTGCACCGTAGACCTCGACGGCGCGGGCGCGGATATCGGGGATGGCCTGCGGGATCAGGCCGCGGCTCATCAGCTGATCGATGGTGTCTTCCGGGGTCAGGATCAAGTGAGTGATGCGGTTGTGGCAAGTGATGCAGTCCATCCGCTTCAGGTCTTCCTGGCGGACGGCGCTCGGGGCGATGTCGGAGGTGATGTCGACGAACTCGGTGGTCGTGCCATCGTTGTTGACCACTCGCACGTATGGGATCACTTGATCAAGGTCTTCAGACGGGAGATAGTAAACCGGATTCTCGACATGCCAGTGGATGCCTCGGCCCAGGCCTTCTCTTTGGGTGCCGCCACCGGTCTTGAGTACAAGGTAGGTGCTGGTTGGTGTATTCGAGGCATCCGTGCCGAATCGACGGATCTCGCGCAGGCTGTCATCAGAGAACTTCTGCGGCGAGTGGCATTTCTCGCAGCTATCGCTGGCCGGACGCATCTTGCGAGCCCGGATCGGGAATTCGTAATTGTGGAAGGTGGTGTCGAACACGTGCTCGAGATCTCCCGCCTTGCGGGAGATGCGCGTGGCGACGAACCCGCGGCCGATGTGACACTCGACGCAATCCACCTGCGCATGCGGAGATGTCAGGTAGGCGGTGTACTCCGGGGGCATGGTGTGACAGGTGGTCCCACAGAATGCCGGGCTGTTCGTGTAGTCCCAGGCGTATACGCCGCCCACCAACACCACCAGCGTCAACCCCCCAAGCACTGCATACGGCAACACCCGCTGCCAACGAGGGGTCCCCGCCGGGGGGAAGAAGAAGTTGCGCAGGGCTTTCCGCATTCGATCTCCGGTTGGCTTCGGGGCGAGGCGGGTCCCGCAGCTGAGGCCGGGTGCCTGCGGCCATGAAAGGCCCCGAATGGGCGGTATTGTACGCCATTTCACGGGCTTCGCGGGCCAGATGAACCGTCGGGGCGATCCACCTTGGTCGGCCGCGACGGTGGGTCAGGCAGGCCGGATCGGGTTAGGAAGGCTTCTCCGAATTGCCGAACAGCGGCAAGAACTTGCCCCCCAGTGTGAACATCAACAGGGCATAGCCCACCACCCCGATGGCGATGGCCCACTCGATGAGTGCGGGCTGATACGGGCTGGGGACCCCAATAAAGGCCCGGCCGGGATTGTAGACGAGGGGCACCACCAGGCCGGAGACGGTCACGTTCCAGCGGTTGATGACGATCCCCAGGGCGGCCAGGGCCGCGCCGAGCACCAGCTGGCCCGGACGGCGGTTGAAGCGTGGTGAGAGGAAGATCATCACCGGCACAACGATGCCCAGAAGGATCTCGCCCACCCAGAAGCCGAAATTGTAGGGAGTGAATGCACCCAGCGTGCGGAAGCTCTCCTGCGCCTCGGGCGTGCCGCCGTAGTAGGTCACCACCGCCAGATCCCAGAACTTGATGTAGGCATACAGCAGCAGGCCCAAGCCGGAGAATCGGGCGATGGTGCGCAGGATGTCCATCGACACCGTCTTGCGGTTGAGCGACCAGGCCAGCACCACGGCGGCGGCCATGGTGACAGCCGGCCCGACCGAGACGGCCGAGATGATGAACATGATCGGCATGCTGGGCTTGAACCAGATCGGGCGGG
>CAZBJQ010000060.1:0-16006 GCA_964492235.1 uncultured Anaerolineaceae bacterium
GCCTTTCGGCACATGGCCCTCAACCATGCCTGTCTGCCAGTTCCAGCACCAGCGCCGGTGGTTGAGACGTGCGGTATTATAGCCTGCGAGGACTCGCTGTCAACCCAACTCGGACCGCGAGGGAAACAATGATACGCATCGTGCTCGACGCCATGGGCAGTGACGCCCATCCCGGCCCGGAGGTCGACGCTTGCCTCCAGGCGCACGCCCTGTGGGGGGACCCGGTCACGCTGGTCGGGCCGGCTGACCTGCTGCTGCCACTGCTGGAAACCAAAGGCGCCGGCGCCGGAGTGGTCAACCTGGTCGACGCGCCCGAGGTGCTGGAGATGACCGACCACCCGGCCGACGCCGCCCGCGAGAAATCGCGCTCCTCCATGGCCGTCGGCATCGACCTGGTGAAGCTCGGTGAAGCGCAGGCGTTCATCACCGCCGGCAACACCGGCGGGGCCATGGCCAACGCACTGTTCCGCCTTGGTCGCATCCGGGGCGTCCGGCGGCCGGCGCTGGCAACCGTCTTTCCCGTCCGCACCGGGCGCGCCATCCTCACCGACATCGGTGCCAATGCCGACTGCCGGCCCGAGTATCTAGTGCAGTTTGCGATCTTCGGCAGCCTTTACGCCAAGCACATCCTCGACGTGGAGCGCCCGAAGGTTGCGCTTCTCTCCAACGGCGAGGAATCCACCAAGGGAAACGCACTGGTCAAGGAGACTTACCCTCTGATGGAGGCGGCCGGCCTGGATTTCATCGGCAACCTCGAACCCAAGGAGTTCTTCGCCGGAAAGGCCGATGTGCTGGTCACCGACGGCTTCTGCGGCAATGTCATGCTCAAGACCAGCGAGTCGGTGGCGGCCTTCCTCATCGATCTGATCCGGACCGAAATCAAGGCCAGTGTGGTCACCTCCTTGGGCGGGTTGCTGGCCCAGCCGGCCTTCCGCAAGGTCCGAGGCGTGCTCGATCCGGCGGAGTACGGCGCCGGGCCGCTACTTGGCGTCGACGGCCTGGTCTTCGTCGGACACGGACGCTCCGATGCTCGGGCGCTGGTCAGCGCGCTTCGGGTCGCCCGCCAGGCGGTCGCCTCAGGGCTGCTGGACGCCATGCGCCAGGCCATCCAATCCCGCCTGGTACCAGGCGACCCCGAGGCTCAGTCATGACCCGCAGAGACTTTCGACTGGCCCGGGCGGTAGTCACAGGTATCGGTCTGGTCACGCCCATCGGCTCGGACCTGGAGGGCGTGTGGCAGGGGCTGCTGAACGGCCGATCCGGCATCCGACGGATCAGTCTGTTCGACCCGACCGGAAGCCCCTGTCAGATCGGAGGCGAGATCACCGATTTCCGCTCGGATGAGTTCGTCCCTGTCAAGGAAGCGCGCCGGATGTCGCGCGCCTCACAGATGGCGCTGGTGGCGGCGCACAAGGCGGTGCAAGACGCCGCCCTCCCTATCCCGCTGACGGATCCGGAACGGGTGGCGGTGTCGATCGGAACCGCCATCGGCGGGATTGAACGTGTGGACGAGGGCATTCGCACCACACGCAACGAAGGTCACGCCAGGACCAATCCCTTCCTGCTCGCCTCCACTCTGCCGAACATGCCGGCGTTCCATGTCACCAAGGAATTCGGCGCGCACGGCCCGAACCGGACGGTGACCACCGCCTGCGCCACGGGAACGCAGGCCGTCGGCGAGGGCGCCGAATCGATTTTCCAGGGGATGGCCGACGTAGTGATTGCCGGGGGGGTCGATGGCGTGCTGACCGATTTCGTGCTGATCGGATTCGCCGCTATGCGCGCCCTGCCGACGAGCTTCAACGACCAGCCGGAGTCTGCCTCGCGTCCGTTTGACGCCAAGCGCGAGGGCTTCCTGCTCTCCGAAGGCGCGGCTGTGCTGATCCTGGAGAGCCTGGAGTACGCCGTCGGGCGCGGGGCGCGCATCTACGCCGAGGTCGCCGGTCATGCCAACAGCGGGGATGCCTACCACATCGCCGCCCCGGACCCGCAGGCGACCGGTGCCATACGCACAATGCGCTGGGCGCTCGAATCGGCAGGCATATCGACCGATGATGTCGACTACATTAATGCCCACGGCACATCGACGCCGGCCAACGACGCCATCGAGACCCTGGCGATCAAGCAGCTTTTCGGCGCACGCGCCTACCAGATCCCGATCTCCTCCACAAAGTCGATGCTGGGCCATTCGATGGGCGCGGCGGGCGCCATCGAGGCCGCCGTCTGCGCCCTGTCGCTGAAGCGGCAGATGATCCACCCCACGGTCAACTATCAGAACCCCGATCCAGACTGCGATCTGGACTATGTCCCCAACCAGCCGCGCCCTGCCCGCCTGCGGGCGGCGCTTTCCAACTCCTTCGGGCTGGGCGGCCAGAACGCGTGCCTGGTACTCAGAGAGGTAGCAGAGCAATGAGACGTCTGGCCGACGAGAGAATGATCGTCCGCAACGCTCGCTTCGGGAAGATCCTGCTGTACGGCGGCCTGGTGATCATGGTGGTTGGCATGCTGGTTGTCTCCCGCAACCCGGCATGGAGCACCTATTCCCTGGTTCCCGCCCTGGCCGGCCTGATGGCCGTGCAGTTCGGCTCCGCCTTCATGAACCGCTGGTCCCGCCGTCCACGGCTGGACGAGATCGCCGACGACGCCCTCAAAGGGCTGGACGGCAGATACGCCCTGATCCACTACAAGCTTGCCACGCCGCACGCGCTGATCACACCGACAGGTCTGTATGCCCTCATCGTGCGGACGGAGGACGGCGAGATTCACTACCAGGACAAGAAGTGGCTGCGGACGACGGAACGGCGAGGCATCCGCCTGGGTGGAACACGGAACATGCGCAGCGTGGAGACCCTGGCGAGAGCGGATGCCGACGCCATGGCTTCGGCCATCCACAAGCGCCTTCCCGAGGCAGGCGAGGTCTCCGTCGAGCCTCTTCTGTTATTTGTCCACCCTCGCGCCGTCGTGCACGCCGAGTCCAGCCCGATCCCGGCTTTCCACGCCAAGAAGGCAAAGGAAGGCCTGCGCAAGCTCCCCAAGCGTCCCGCCCTCAGTCAGGTGCAGATTGCCCGGCTGGTTTCCCTTCTTGGGGTAGCTACGAGATAGTCCGGATCGATGGCGGCAATCCGAGGCCGTCCCGTAGGCAGCCTGGCGAGAAACAAGAAGACGCGACATGTGGGGTCGGGCTGCGCCCAAACCCCACATCTCGCGTTTTCCTGTAGCAGGAGCCGATCCTTAGGACAGCTCCCTTCTGGGATCATGCCTTGCGGCGTCAGCCCTTCAGGAACTCGTCCAGCGCATCCTTGCTGATCCGGTAGGCGTTGCCGATCTTCTTGGCCTTGAGTTGCCCGGCTTTGATCGCTGCCAGGACGTCCTCTTCGGAGACCTTCAAGTAGGTCGCCGCTTCCGACGGCGTCATCGGGCCTCCGCCAGCCGGCGCACCGCCAGCGGCAGCCGCACCCCCGCCGGCAGCGCCTTGTTGCAGCGAACCGGTGAGCACATTGCCGATCCCCATGCCGGCGCCGATTCCGGCTGTCAGGCCAGCACCACCCTGTGGATTGTTTGCCGCATCGCGCATCGCATCCGCCGCTTGCAGTTGGGTGTAGGTGGCGACATCGAGCATACCCATCGCCCGCAGCTCTTCCGCCGACCGGTCGGACGGCTTCAAGCTCTCGACGTAGAACGCCTTGAGCGTCAGCCCGAGCGCCTTGAAGTCATCCTGGGTCTTAGCCCGCACTGCGGCGCCGATCTCTTCCACCATTGCGATCAACTCAGGGACGTTCTTGGCCTCGGTGGTTTCTCCCAGCAGGTCCTGCAGCTTGGAGAGCAGCATTGAGCGCAACCGGGCCTGGATATCGGTCGTGCGATAGGCACCGTTGACGCCGACCACCTGGGTGACGAACTGTTGCGGATCACTGACCTGGAAGCCGTAGGTGCCGTAGCCCTGCAGCAAGGCCACACCGAGGGCCATCCCGGGGTTGCGAACGATGATCGGCTGGGGCGTCCCCCATTTCTCGTCGACGAACTCGCGCATCGACACGAAGTAGACCTCGGCCTTGAAGGGCGTCTGGTCATTGAACGCCCGGCCAATCAGGCCCACCAGTCCAGGGATATTGGCGGTCGTGATGGTATGGCGGCCCGGGCCGAAGACGTCCAGCGCCTTGCCGTCCCTGTAGAAGGCAGCCGACTGGCTCTCACGCACGATCACCTGGCTGCCGATGCGGAAGTCACCCGATCCCTGCTCTGGGATTCGGTGGACGAGTTCGTCCTTCATCTCATTGGGGTACTCGACGATATCGAAGATCCTGGCCATGGCTTCTGACTCCTTCCGGTCCGCTGACCCGTTAGACGCTCAAGATGACTTCATCGCGCCGGTTGAAGGCGTCGATCGCATCTTGGCAGATGGTGGTTAGGTTCCGGATCGCAGCCGGAAGCCCATCCGACCCAATCGAAAGGCCGACGTTGTCGACGGCAGCCGAGACTTTCCCGACATCCTGCAGCAACACCAGATCTGTCTCATACAGCTTGGCCAGCTCCGGCTCGTTGATGCGCACGGCATCGAAGAACCCGGCATACCCGTAGGAGGCCCGGCGGATGCGGTCGATGAAGGCGCGCAGCTTGAGGGCCGCAGCCTCCAGGTCATCCACCACCTCCAGCTGTCCTTCGCTCACCAGACGCTTCTGCGTTTCCGAGATCCTGGCCCACTGTTCCTCGTAGCGTTGGGCGATCGTCTCCCGGAGCACCTTGTCAGCTTCCCGACGATTGTCACGTTCGAAGTAGCCCACGAAACCGGCGAGAAAGCCGCGAACCTTCCCGATCAAGTCGGCGGTTGAAGTCACCTTTCCATACGGATCGCCCATCGCATTCTCCTCTTGATCCTGCCTCGTATTCTCAAGCACGTAACACGCCCATTCTACATTCCAATCCTGCCAGTGACAACCGATCCGCCTGACGTTCGGCTGACCGGACGGCCACCCGTTCCTCCTTCTGTATTATCATTGTGGGCTGAGAACACCCCAAGGAGTCACCTGATGGCGAATCTCAATACACTGCGGCGGGTGGCCGAACCCCTCGGCGAGGCAATTGCCATCGAGCCGGGGCCGAAGGTCATGATCCGCCAGCCTGACCTGCTGCGCCAGCGCCTCGAGGCTCTGGTGCGTACGGCCTGCCTGAGCCCTCAGCCCGAGAAGGGTCTGGCCTGCTGGCTGGTGCGCGAGCTGGCCGCCGAAGCGGGTGCCCTGCCGGCCTCGATTCACGAGCTCTATCTCGCCCGCGGCGCCGGAAGGACACGCAATGACTTCACAGTTCCGGCGATGAATCTGCGAGCCCTGCCGTTTCACGCGGCAATGGCGGTGTTCCGCGCCGCTCGCGCAGTCGAGGCGCAGGCCATCATCTTCGAGATCGCCAGGTCCGAGATCGGCTATACCGACCAGCGCCCTGCCGAGTACGCCGCCTGCGTCCTGGGCGCGGCGATCGCCGAAGGCTATCGCGGGCCGGTCTTCATCCAGGGCGACCACTTCCAGGTCAGCGCCAAGAAGTTCAAGCAGAATGCCACCGGCGAAGTGCAGGCGGTCAAAGCACTGACGGCGGAGGCCATCACCGCCGGCTTCTTCAACATCGACATCGATACCTCCACGCTGGTCGATCTCGACCAGCCAACGATCCCCGAGCAGCAGCGGGTCAACTTCACACTGTGCGCCGAGTTTGCCGGCTTGATTCGCCAGCTCGAACCGGCAGGCGTGGTCATCTCCATTGGGGGCGAGATCGGGGAGGTCGGAGGCCACAACAGCACAGAACCCGAGCTGCGGGGTTTCATGGACGGCTTCCTGCAATGGATGCCGCACGCCCTGGCGGGCAAGCCCGGCCTTTCGAAGATCAGTATTCAGACCGGGACATCTCACGGCGGGGTCGTGCTTCCCGATGGGACCATCGCCAAGGTCAAGGTGGATTTCGACACCCTCAAGCAACTATCGCTGCTGGCCCAGAAGGCCTACCATCTGGGCGGCGCCGTGCAGCACGGTGCATCGACTTTGCCGGAGGAGGCCTTCTCGCGCTTCGCCGAGTCCAATGCCGTCGAGGTGCACCTGGCGACCAACTTCCAGAGTATGTTGTACGACCGTCTGCCCTCGGCCCTACGTGACGAGATGTATGCCTACCTGGCCAAGAACCATCCCGAAGAGCGCAAGCCAGGCCAAACGGAAGAGCAGTTCTACTACGGCGCCCGGAAGCGGGCGATCGGCCCGTTCAAGCGCCAGCTGTGGGAGATGCCCGCCGAAGCCCTGGCCGGAATCGCCTCTGCTTGGGAAAGGCAGTTCGCTTTGCTCTTTGAGCGCCTAAAGATCGGGGGCACACGGGCGGAGGTCACGGGGTTTGTCAGGCCGGTCGCGGTCCGAGCCCCGCTGGCCCCCTTCCTCAAGGCGGCCGGCGTCGTGGAGGACGTCCGCGACCTGGCAGACTGAGCCCCGTCCGTGTTTCGCGAGGGCCAACACCCCGACCCCAGCCGATACGCGGTCATCCCGCGCACGCTGACGTTCCTGACCCGACCTGATGACGTGCTGATGATCCGCATCGCCCAAGGCAAGGGCGCCTGGGCGGGAAGGTTGAACGGAATCGGCGGCCATATCGAGGCCGGAGAGGATCCGCAGCACGCGGCCCGGCGTGAGGTCGAGGAAGAGAGCGGCCTGACACCGGGCCGAATGCGTCTGGTCGGCGTTGTCCTGATCGATGTCGGTCAGACGCCCGGGATCGGGCTGTATGTATTTGTCGGTGAGGGCGACGGCGATCCGCGCTCCAGCCGCGAAGGCGAGGCGCTCTGGGTCCCCCTGAACAGCCTCGACCAGCACGCCGTCATCGATGACATCCCTCAGATTCTCCCGCTTGCATTGCGCTGCTACCTAGAGCGGATGTGCTTCACCGGGGTATACAGCTTTGGGGACGACGGGCGGCCGATCATCCAGTTCCACCCGCTCGAGCCCTAGCGCACACTTGCTGGGGGTTCCATCGCCGGCGTCTGGGGCAGCCCTTGCCCTTAGGAGGCCGATGATGGGTCCAGGCCTGCTGAATGAAAGGTGCTCTTCGTCAACCTGATTCGAACTTGTGGGTTCGCCAAGGATCAGCGGCGGCGCCCAGGTGACGGCTTGGCTCGGCCTTCGTCGGAGGCACGCAACAGATCAGCGTCTCCCTGACCCCGATCCGAGCCAGGGATCGGCATCGCCTCGCCTGGCTGAGAGAGGGCTCGATCCTACTGCCTTGCCTTCCAGGGCGGTGACCCTCACTTCGACGAGATACGCTTGATCCAGGCCGTCGAATCCACCCTTCCGATCCCAGGGAGCACAGCCGGCACGCTGAGAAAGGCGGTGGCGGCAGTGACCCTTCCGTCGGGGGCGGCCTCCGGTGCCTCCAGGCCTGCCGCCCGCGAACCGGGTTGCTGGAAGCCCTGAACCGCGGGCCCCACCCCTCCGGAATGCTCATCGAATTGCATGCCGATGGTCATATGGACTCTTGACAACGCCCCCTGGCGTACCACATCGACACGTGATTCGGTCCGGTCAACCATGCTGCGTCTCGATCCACCACCGCAGGCGGGCGCGACCAGGGAAGCGGTCGTCGACGAAACCCCTTGTGCGCGTCGAAGACTTGTGGAGCTTGGCCTCTCGCCTGACAGGCGCCTGCGGCAGGTCCGTTAATCAGGAACTTGTGCTACCCAGGGTCGCGCCGGGTCGTGCGTGGCGTCCTGTGGCGGCTACTCAGTCGTCTCTTCATCCGCGGGTGCGGCGTAGAAGGCGAGCAGCGTGTTGCCGTATCGGCGTCGATCCGAGGGGACGAGGCGCGTCAAGCAAAGGTCCGCGAACTCGCGGAGATGGATCTGGGCGATCACCCATGCGTCCTGGGCGAGCAACGCCGGCCGGGCGTCCAATGCCAGCACCGCTCGCGACCACAGCTCTTGATATTGAGGCGGGGCGACATACACATATTCGAAGGGCTGGTGTCGAGAGTGTTCGATCCAGGAGAACGCATCTGCCCGGAACACCTCGGCGGATCCTGACAGGCCCGTTGCCTGCAGGTTTGCCCGGATGGTGCGGATGGCCGCTTCCTGCCGATCGAGGAACACCGCCCACGAGGCGCCCCGGCTCAAGGCTTCGATCCCCACACCACCCGTGCCGGCAAACAAGTCGAGGAAGCGCGCTTCGACGATATCCGGTCCGATGATGTTGAACAGAGCCTCTTTGACGCGATCGCCGATCGGTCGCGTCGAATCTCCCGGGACCATCTGCAGGCGCCGGCCTCTGGCTCGGCCCCCGATCACACGCAAGCCTGCCATTCTGGTCGCCCTCGGTGGCTATGCGAAGTTTTCTACCGCCCGGCGCGCCGCTAGCAAGTTCGCTCGGGGTGCGGAGATCGGCGTTACGCAGCCGGCTCCCAACACCAAACCCCGGCCCTGGACACTCTGGATTGCGCTTCGCGCCTCCGACTGCACTTGAGCCGGTTCCCCCAGAACGAGCGTTTCGATCCGTCGCAGACCGCCACAAGCCGCGCCGCGGATCCGAGCCTTCCCCTGTGCCAGGTCCGGCGGGGTTTCCTGGTCATGCCAATTGACGATCTGAACCGGATACGTCTCGGCCAGCTCGAAGATGATCGCCACTCCGTGCAGGTGAAGCAGGTTGCACCATAATTCGCTGGCTGCTTCCAGGATGCGCCGGTCGAAGGGCTCGCCGAAGCGCGCATACCCCTCTCGATCGAAATGGCGGTAGGTCCCGTGCTGGATGGCGTAGAAGATCCCTGAGATGCCTGTCTGGATGGCGGCATCGACGAATGCAATCGTCGTCGTCGTGATCGAACTCAGCGCCGCCTCCACATCCTCAGGATGCGAATGCAGGTGTTCGAACAGTCTTGACTCGCCAGCCAGGTTCTTGGCCTGCGCTAGCGGGCTGAATACCGTCTGTAGAACCGGGGCCCCGTCCTCGAGACCGCCCACTACCTTGCGGAGGCAGTCGAGCTGTGCCTTCAACGAAGAGGAGCTGATCGGCAAAGGCAGCACTTTCCGCCAATCCTCGGGAACGCTGATCACTCGCTTCGTGTAGCGTCGCGTTCCCTCCGGATCTCCCTCCCACCGGTCGACAACGCCCCAGTCGCGCACACAGAACGAGGAGGCCGGCGTGACTTTCACCAGGTCGAAGTCCAGCTCGCGTTGGTAGGCCAGCGTCGCTTCCGCCAGATTCTCTGGCTGTTGGTCATCAACCGGGAAGTGACGCCAGAGCGCGACCGGAAGGCGGTCCGCCTTCTCCCGGCGGACCGCAGCCTCCAATCTGTCACGCTTGGTCGTCATGCTCGCTCCCAGGTTTCGGGTTCCAGATCCCACAGGCCGCGGTCGATCTGATTCAAATGTCCGACGGCCAGTCGCCGCAGCATCCTGCCCCGTGTCCGGTCCTCGAGGTGGACATGCTGGTCGACGACGATCTGGAACGCGCCCTTGGCCTCCTGGTTATTCCCCTGCGCCCGCCAAACGAGGCCGGCCAGATAGGCGGCCTCAATGTCGTTTGGGGCTTGGGACAACACGCGCCGAACCATCTGGTCGGCTTGCGCCAGGTCGCCAGCCCCGTAGGCGCGCCAAGCTTCATCCAGCGGGGTGGCCGGCGACGGGAGCGGGGTCGCTGCAGGCTTTTGCTTCGCTTTGGCCGCGGCCATGCCTAGACCTCCCGCCTACTGCCCGCCGGTGAGCAGCGCCGGAATCGCGTCCGGTGTGTCGGCGATTCGGACCCCGGCGCTTTCCAGCGCACGAATCTTGTCAGCGGCCAATCCCGTGCCACCTTCCACGATGGCGCCGGCATGGCCCATACGCTTGCCCGGCGGCGCCGTCCGCCCGGCGATGAAGCCGACCACCGGCTTGCTGAGATGGTCGGTGATGAAATCGGCGGCGCGCTCCTCGTCCGTCCCCCCGATCTCTCCAATCAGCACCACAGATTCTGTCTGCGCATCCCCTTCAAACATGTCGAGGGCATCCACGAACGAGGTGCCGTTGATCGGATCACCCCCGATCCCAACGCAGGTCGAGACGCCCAGCCCCACTTGCTTCAGCGCATACAGCACTTCGTACGTGAGCGTGCCCGAGCGCGAGACCACCCCGACGCTGCCGGGGACAGCCACGTGCCCGGGGATGATGCCGGCGTTGCACTCACCAGGCGTCAGGACCCCCGGACAGTTCGGCCCCACCAACCGCACCCCCTTCTGGTCCATGTAACGCCTGACCTGCATCATGTCCTGGACGGGAATACCCTCGGTAATCACGATGACCAGTTCCACCCCGGCATCGGCCGCCTCGAGGGCCGCATCCGCCGCGAAACGAGCGGGAACGAAGACCACGCTGCAGTTGGCGCCGGTTGCTTCGACCGCCAGTTTGGCCGTGTCGAAGACCGGGATCTTGCCATTGAAGACCCACTCGCCGCCTTTGCCGGGCGTCATCCCCGCCACAACTTTCGAGCCGAACTCGATCATTTGGGCCGTGTGGAACATTCCCTCTCTGCCCGTGATGCCGTGTATGACCAGCCGGGTGTGCTTATCGACGAGAATGCTCATGCCGCGCCTCCTGGCCAGCCAGCTCGATCGCCCGCTGCGCCGCTTGGTCCAACGTCGCCACGGTCTCAAGCTTCGCCTGGGCGAGGATTCGCCGCCCCTCTTCTTCGTTCGTGCCCACGAGCCGTACGACGATCGGGATCTTGGGCTTGACTTGCTCCAGGGCGATCAGCAATCCCCGCGCCACCTCGTCGCAGCGGGTAATACCACCAAAGACGTTGATCAGCGCGGCGCGGACACTGGGATCAGAGAACACCATGCGCAGCGCAGCGGCGACCTTGTCTGCCCCGGCTCCGCCGCCGATGTCGAGGAAGTTGGCCGGGCCCCCGCCGTGGAGCTTGATGACATCCATTGTCGCCATCGCCAGGCCGGCGCCGTTGACCAGGCATCCGATATTGCCGTCCAGTTTCACATAGCTCAGGCCGTACTTCCGAGCCTCCTGTTCCGCCGGCGCTTCCTCGTCGAGGTCGCGCATCTCCGCCAGCCGGGGATGGCGGAACAAGGCGTTGTCATCGAGCACGACTTTCCCGTCCAGCGCTAACAACCGTCCATCCTTGGTGATCACGAGAGGGTTGATTTCCGCCAGGCTGGCACCGGATTCCCAGTAGGCCTTATACAGCGCCAGCCCGATCTCAATGAAAGCCTTCCAGTGATCCCGCGGCAGCTCGATGGAAGCCGCCAAGTCCCGTGCCTGATACTCCCGCAGCCCGAGCAGAGGGTCGACATGCACCCGGATGATCCGCCCCGGATCGGTACGGGCGACCTCCTCGATGTCGACGCCGCCTTCGGCTGAGGCGATCATCACGGGGCAGCGCTGGGCGCGGTCGTTGGTGACGCCGAGGTAGATCTCGGTCTGGATTTCCGCCGCTTCATCCACCAGCACCTTGCGCACCGGCAGACCCTTGATCTCCATTGCCAATACCTGTGTCGCCATCTCCTGGGCTTCTTCCGGCGAGGACGCCAGGCGGATGCCGCCGGCCTTCCCCCGGCCTCCGACCAGGACTTGCGACTTGACTACGACGCGACCTCCGAGCTCCTCCGCAATCCCCTTGGCCTCGGCCGCCGTCGTCGCCACCCTGCCCCTCGGGATCGGAATGCCGTATTGCCCGAAGAGCTGTTTTGACTGGTATTCGTGAAGCTTCATCAACACTCCCTCTGTTCGGCGGCGAACTTCCAGTCCGACGACGGGCTGGGCTAACCGCCGTCGTCGCTACGGAACCGCATCAGGCGCCCGTTGCCTGCGTCGGCCACCCACAGGGCACCCTCTCGATCGAAGGACAACCCGGTCGGCAGATCGAAGGTCGAGCCTGTCCCGCCGAAATCCCCCCAGCCTTGCAGGAACTGGCCAGTCTCGTCGAAACACAACACCCGGTAGCCTTCGGGGTCCGAAGTGCACACCTCACCATCGGCCGAAACGTCCAGGTAGGGCTTGTTGTCAAGCGACTGCCCGTACCAGCCCTCGACCGGCCACTCCCGCACCGCTTCAAAGACATTGGCCTCAATCTCCTCGAACACCTGGACCCGCTGGTTCCAGGTGTCGGCCACGTACACCCGACCTTCGGAATCGACTGCCACACCCACCGGCTCATCCAACTGCCCACTCAGATAGCCGGGCGTGCCGAACTGACCCAGGTTCGCTCCGTTCTTGTCGAAGACGACGATCCGCTTGTTCCCGGTATCGGCGACAAACAGGCGACCCTGTGAGTCGACCGCTACCGACCGAGGCCCCCAGAAGGCTGTCGGCGACTCGGCCTGGCCAAAGCTGCCGATCATGCCCAGGAATTCGCCGGTCGGGCCAAAGTGCTGAACCCGATGGTTCCACGTGTCGGCCACATACACACTGCCGTCAGGGGCGACCGCCACATCCCATGGCTCGTTGAAAGTGCCGCCGGGGGCCTCTCCCTCGGACGTACTACCCAGCTCGCCCCAGACATGCAACACCTCACCGGACGGCGCCAGGTGCTGAATCCTGTGGTTCAGGGTGTCAGCCACGTACAGACTGCCGTCGGATGCGACATCCACCCCGCGCGGTTTCGAGAACTGCCCGGGCGATGTCCCGGTGAACCCCAAGGTGGCGTCCGCTTCATGAAGGCGCATCCCGGCCTCGTACGGGTCCACAAAGGTGATGGGTGCCAGTTCTTGCGGGGCGGCCCCGTAGTCCCACACCTGGCCGACCACGTCCTTGCGGATGAAGAGCTTCATCCGGTCGGATGGGTTCCAGTTCTTGAGCGAGTAGTCGATTCCCCGCAGGTGGCCGTAGGCGGTGTAGTCTCGGTTCAGCCAGATGTCCATCAGAGCCTGGCGGTATTCCGCGGACATCAATGCACCGCGGATGCGATCCCACGTCAGGCCGAAGTACTCCTGCGTCGGCCACCACATCCGAACATACTCGAAACTGTAGTAGCGGTCGCCCAGGAGGGGTTCGATCTTTGCCCAGTTGTTGTCGCCGGCGACAATAACCGGGTAGTTGAGCAAGTCGCGGGTCGGATTGGGGCCGTAGTAATGGACACTGGTGTAGTTGCGGAAGTACCACGAGTACGGCCACGACACGTCATCGTCATAGGCGACATCCATGGAAAGCCCGTCGCTCATCCGCCGGGAAAGATCCTCGATCTGCGACAGCACGACTTTGACGGCGGGCGAGGAGTGGGCATAGATCAGGAACTCGGTCCCCAGGTCCGGCTGGATGTATGCCGCCCGGAAGGCAGTCCGCGCCGTCAACAGGTACAGCAGCCCGGCCATAGCCGCCAGTCCCAATTGCCCCAGCCGCCTCCAGCGCCAGCCCTGCATGGCGAACGCCAGAAGCATGACGGCCCCAACACTCATGGCCACTGCAGCCAGGAACCCGGTGGTCGACTCCAGCTGCACCATCTCCTTGCCCTGGAATGGAGGTGGGCTGCCCAGAAGATAACCGAGCGCCTTCGGCAAGGACAAGACCAGCAGCCCGACGCCCAACAAGACCATCCACGCCCGGCCGCGCCCGAGTGCCCGCCAATCGATGCCTTCCAGCAGAACACCGATACCCCAGCCTGCCAGCAGGATCAGGGGCAGCGTGATGTGGACCGTCAGCCACGGCATGCGCTCGCCCGCCACCGAGTAGGCAACCAGCGCAGTGACGCTCCAGTAGACCAGGAACTCCGGGACAGGGAAGCTTGGGGCGCCGGCACGGGAGGTCGCTCCCGGCTTCCGGTGGTACCCGGCCAGGACGTAGGCGCCGGCCAGCAGCGCGCCCAAGGCGGGCAAGAACTCATACACCGGGACCTGGATCAGAAGGTAGTAGTACAGTGGCTGGCTGCCGCGCTCCACGCCATGCTGGACGAGCCAGTAGCCCAGTGACCCGACAAGGCCGGAGAGCACGCCGGGCCCATTGGTGAACAGCGTGGAGTACAGCGGGACGAAGATCGCAACGAACACACCCATGGAGATGATCCAGCGGCGCCAGTCCCAGAGCAGGCCGATCACAGCCGACAGCGCGAACAGCAAGAGCACGACGACGGCGGTCTTGGTGACCGACTGTGGATCGTTGTAGGCCAGTGGATCCCACCCCAGCAGGTAGGCCGGGATAGAGGACAGCAAAGGAACCGTGAGCGTGCCGGTGATGACCAGCAGGTCGAGGTAGGAGAAGTCTGTGCGCAAGCGGCGGCCGAAGGTCATGATCAGCATGGCCGCCAGCAAGATCGTCCCGGCCAGGGCGAGCACAATGCCCAGCGCGACCAGCGGGGATTGGAAGGCGCCGGCGAAGGCCACGGTCTCGCCCGGGTTGAGTGGGGCGGCGGTCTCCGCCACGCCAACAACGCCAGTTCCCGCTCGCTCGCGCACCAGGGCCAGCAGGGTGACGAAGGCGCCGCAGAGCGCCGCGCCGAGACCCACGACGAAGCCGGCCTTCAGGCCCGGCCTTGGCCAACGGGTGCGGAGCAGTTGCCAACCCAGCACACAGACCAGGAAGACCAGCAGCTGCGCCACGTAGATGAAATGCGTCTCCTTGGTGGAAAAATGCAGCGAGAGGGCCGCCGCCAGCAGATAGAGCCAGCGGCTCTGTCGGGTCTCGACGTACCGGAAGACCGCTATGAACATCAGCAAGCCCTCGACCACCACGAAGGCTTCATTCCTGACGTAGCGCGAGTAGTACAGCATGTAGGGCGACACCAGCATCAGAGCCCCGGTCACGACCGCCCCCACCGTACCCAGCCATCGGCGGAAGTACCAGAGCAGCCCGATGGCCAGCACCCCGGCAAACGCCGCCGGGAGGTGGGACGTGGCGTCTGTGTCGCCAAAGAGGAAGTACGATGCAGCGACCAGGTGGAACTGGAGCGGCCCATGCATCAGCGGCGTGTGCTGATACCCGCGCCCCTGCGCCAGGAGCCAGGAGTAATACGTGTGCAGGCTCTCATCGTGGCTCATCACGCGCGTTTCCAGGTCGGCGAAGCGGCTAATCAGCGCCAGCACGATCAGAATGATGAAGGCCACCACTTCCCATCGAATCGAGATCCTGCGATCGAGGACATCGTCGCCCACCGGCGCGCCTGCGCCTTTGTCTCTGCCCTGGCTCATATGGACTCCACCTTCTCTGCCCTGGGTTTCTTGGGGCGCGGCCCGCGCCCGCCACGCACGGAGCGGGCCGATCGGCCCGCCGCGAGCAGCTGCACCTCGCGCGCCTCCAGAGGGCGCCACTTCCCCTCTGGGAGGTCTCCGAGTTCTAGACCGGCGAAGCCGATCCGAATCAATCGGCGCACCCTCAGCCCTAAGGCTTCCGCGGTCCGCCGGACCTGCCTGTTCTTTCCCTCACGCAAGATCACCTCAACCCAGCGGTCCTCGCCTGGCGCGATCCAGGGACGGACTTCGGCAGGGCCGAAGGGGGTCCCGTCGTCCAAGGTCATGCCCCGTCGCCAAGCATCCAACTGCGATGCTGTCGGCCGGTGGTCGAGAAGCACGCGGTAGGTCTTCTCATGGCCGAAGCGCGGGTGCGTCAGTCGCTGCGCCAGCGGCCCGTCATTGGTCATCAATTGCAGCCCCTCGCTCAGCAGGTCCAGACGGCCGACCGGATACAGGCGCAGTTCGATGGGGATCAGATCGCGGACCGTGGTCTTCCCGCCCTGGCTGTGCAAGGATGACAGCACTCCGCGCGGTTTGTTCAGCATGATGTAGGCAAGTGACTCGGCTGCGCCGAGGCGAAGGCCATCCACCTCGATCTGGTCCGCCACAGGGTCCACCACCATTCCAACCGTGGCCGTGCGCCCATTTACCCGGACCCTCCCCGCCCTGACCATCTCTTCGGATGTCCGCCGCGAGGCGATTCCGGCCTGAGCCAAAACCTTCTGCAGTCGCACCCCCATCAAATGGCCTCCCCCGCGTCCTGCGCCGGGGCGGGAGCTTCAAGCTCCTGCGGTTCCGCAGGCGCCTCCACCTGCAAGGGCGGCAGCTCGCTCAGTCGGGTCAGGCC
>CAZBJQ010000061.1:0-16006 GCA_964492235.1 uncultured Anaerolineaceae bacterium
AATCGCCAGCGGTCCCCACGATCATCTTCCCGGTGCTCTGGATCCGCCCCCAGGTGAGGTCGGCCGGCGCCGTCGGGGCCGGCTCGGGGGTGCTTGCCGGCGCGCATGCTACGGGCAGCAGGCCCAGAATCATTCCGGCCAAGATGATCGACTTGAGGTCCATCTTCGCTCCTCCCGAGTAGCTTCGCTTTCTGCGACCTGGCCACATGACGGCTTCCAGCCTTGGAGAGGCCAGGGGCCCACCTGGCGTGCTGCCGTGAATGCCCGCTCGCAGGCTATGCCGAGGCAGCATGGCATGAAGTCTACTACCAGCCGCCCACCCTGCCACCTGCGGAGGCAGACCGAGGGCCGCCGGGTCGAGACTGGCTTGGACTATACTCCGCCAAGCACCACATGCCGCACCGAGACTCAGATGATGCGCCCAGTGCTCCTGCTTGTCACGACTCGGACGTACCGCGCCGGCGCCTTCCTCCAGGCCGCCGACCGCCTCGGCCTGCCCATCGTTGTCGGCACGGACCAGCCGCATGCCTGGTCGCAAGACCCGACCCCGGGACTGCTTTCTCTGGATTTCCACAACACCGAGGCCGCCTCCAGTGCGATCGCGGCCGCGGCCGAGCCGACCTTCCAGTGCGTGCTTGCCGCCGAAGACGAGGGCGTGGTGACAGCTGCCGCGGCCAGCGCCCGGCTGGGCCTCGTTCAAAACAGTCCCGACTCGGTCTTGGTGACACGCGATAAGGCCCGCATGCGCCGGCGATTGGATCGGGCCAACCTTCCCAACCCGCCGCACTGGGTCGTGCCGCTGGATGCCGACCCTGAGGAGGTCGCAACTCAGGTGGTCTTCCCGTGCGTGGTCAAGCCGCGCAGCCTGTCAGGATCGCGGGGGGTGATCCGAGCGGACGATCCGGCGTCCTTCGTCGCCGCCTTCCGTCGCACGGCTCGCATTATCCGCTCGGCAGGCACATCGGATCCCCATGGCATGCACGAGACACTGCTCGTCGAAAGCTACATCCCCGGGAGTGAACACACCCTGGAGGGACTGCTTACGGCTGGTCGAATGGAAACCCTGGCGCTGTTCGACAAGCCAGATCTCCTCGAAGGTCCGTATTTCGAGGAGACGCTCTTTGTCACCCCTTCGCGGTTAGACGCGAGGACGCAGAGCCAAGTCGGCCGGACCGTGGGGGCTGCGGTGGCTGCCATCGGGCTGACGCATGGTCCCCTCCATGCCGAGGTCAGGGTTCACGCCGGCCAGGTGTGGATTGTGGAGATCGCCGCACGCTCGATTGGGGGCCTGTGTTCACGGGCCCTCCGTTTCGAGGGCGGCAGGTCTCTCGAGGAGATTCTGCTGGCCCACGCCGTCGGCCTGCCCCTCCCCAGCCTCGCCCTGGAGCCGGGGGCGACCGGAGTGATGATGATCCCCATTCCGGGCTCCGGTGTTCTGCGCGGCGTTCATGGGGTGGAGACCGCCAAAGGTGTTCCCGGGATCACGGATGTCGTAATCACCATCCCCACAGGCGGGGAGATGGTCGTCCTTCCGGAGGGCGCCTCCTACCTGGGATTCCTGTTCGGCGAAGCCGACACGCCGCAGGCGGTGGAAACGGCCCTGCGGGCGGCCCACCGTACTCTGCGAGTCGAGTACGACTCTGCTCCCTCCGCCTGACAGTCCCGAGCGGTTACAATTGTCGCTGGCCGCCCTGACGGCGTATCGGTTTCGTTTGCCCAGAGGCGCCGACGTGGTTGCTCGCCGTGCCCCAGGGAGGCTTCCAAGTGCAGGTTGAATGGACGGAGATGGGGGCGTGGAGGTAGAGATGGTTGGCGTGACGGAGTCGGCACGGCAGAAGATCCTTGAACTTCAGCTGGCACGCGGACTGCCCGAAGCCCTGCTGCGCGTGGGGATTCGCGGCCGCGGCCCGGATGGATTCCTATACAACCTGGCGTTCGCCACCCCCGATGCCGAGCAGCCCGATGACACCAGGCTCCGCCTCGACGGCGTTTCCATTCTGGTAGACGCCGAGAGCTTGGATTACCTGCAGGGTGCCAGCATCGACTTCGTTGACACGCCGGACGAGTCCGGGTTCCGCATCGACAATCCGAATCCGCTGTGGCGTGATCCGACTTCCCTTGCGATCCAGGCGGTGATCGACACGCGCCTCAACCCGGCGCTTGCCTCCCACGGTGGATTCGTGCAGCTGCTCCAAGTCGATCGGGGGACGGCCTACGTCGCCCTGGGCGGCGGCTGCCAGGGGTGCGGCATGGTCGACGTCACCCTCAAGCAGGGGATTGAAGTGATGATCCGACAGGATGTCCCGGCGGTTGAGAGAGTCGTTGACACGACGGACCATGCCGGGGGCACCAACCCGTACTACCGCCCTTCGAAATCCGGCCAGTCCCCCCTCGCCAAGGGCTGATCGAGCCCGGGGCCTCAGCTGGCCCAGACTACCCGACAGCGGGGAGACCGTCCCCACGTTTCCATTCGGACGGCTGCTGCCGCAAGGCGAGCGGGCGATCACGGGCAGTGATCCTGCGTACCGCGTGTCGAAGCGCACTACCATCTCCCACATAAGTGTGCTAGAAATGGAGCGTTGGCTGCCCTTCAAGACGACGAGTTCAACTGCACACACTGGTGCCCCGATGATCGAACTCTGACCCCGCTCCACCTTCGACCATAACAGCGCTTCTCCGTTGGACCGACTGGTGGGGGCGCCGTGACAGGCCGCCGTCACCACCGAGTCGCGGCCCTCGCCGATCGGGCAGAGCGATCACCGAGATAGAACCATGGAACATCTGACCAGACAACAGCGAAAAGCTGTCGCCGTCTACCACGAGTTCCCCAAGCCATTCTGGACGCTGGTCACGGCCACGTTCATCGATCGGCTGGGCGGTGCACTGCTTTTCCCCTTCTTTGCCCTGTACCTGACAAACCGCTTCGGCATCGGAATGTCCGAGGTCGGGATCCTCTTCGCCATCTGGGCGCTGTCCTCCTTCCCGGGCAGCCTGCTGGGCGGGGCCCTCGCCGATCGAACGGGCCGCAAGTCTCTTCTGATCTTCAGCCTGCTGGCCAGCTCACTGAGCACGCTGGCCATGGGCTTCGTCGGAACGATCGAGGCCTTCTACCTGCTGGCCTTGGTCTCGGGTGTGTTTACTGAGGTCGGCGGCCCGGCCTACAACGCCATGGTAGCCGACCTGTTGCCCGAGCGGCAGCGCGCCCAGGGCTACGGCATTATCCGCGTCGCCTTCAACGCTTCGGTGACTCTCGGTCCGGCCATCGGCGGATTCCTGGCCTCCCGATCCTACCTGCTGCTTTTTGTGATCGACGCCATCATCAGCGCCCTGGTGGCAGTGGTGGTCTACGTCGCCATGCCGGAGACCAAACCCCAGGCGCACCCCGACGCCGAGAAGGAGAGCGTCGCCCGGACGTTTGCCGGATACGGTGTCCCGTTGCGAGACCGGATCTTCATGATGTTCCTGGCCGCCTCGATGCTGGCCGGGCTCGTGTACTTGAACATGAACACCACCCTGGGAGTGTACCTGCGGGATGACCACGGGATCTCAGAGAGCATGTACGGCCTGATCCTCAGCCTGAACGCGATCATGGTGGTCTTCCTCCAGTTCCCGATCACCCGCCGAGTCACCCCCTACCCGCCGTTCATGATTGTTGCCATCGGCACGGCGCTGTATGCGATCGGCTTCGCCATGTACGGATTCACATCGACGTACGGTTTGTTCCTGTTGGCCATGGTCGTCATCACGATCGGCGAGATGATGATCGCGCCGGTCTCCCAGGCGATTGTTGCCAACCTTGCGCCGGAGGAGATGCGCGGTCGTTACATGGCCGTTTCCGGATTCGCCTGGGGTATCCCGTTTGCCGTCGGGCCGATGATCGCCGGCAGTATCATGGACAACTACGACAGCCGCCTTCTGTGGTACCTGTGCGGCGTGGTGGGTATGCTCTCGGTCGGGATGTATCTTTACCTTGACCGATCCACCCACCTGGCGCCGCAGCCGTCGGGAGCAACGGTCACAGCCGATCCCCCGGCCGATCCGGCCGGCTAGCGGCTTTCGAGGAGGGCACTCAGATGAGCTTAATGCGCCGTGTCGACGAAGCCCGGAAGGGGTACGCCCAGGGTGACGAGCAGCTCTCCGCCCAGGCCCACTCCGTGGAACGGATTTCCCAAGCCGCGCGCGAGGAGCACGGCGGGGCTGCGCATCAGTATCTGGGCGAGATGGTCTACGGTGGCCTGGACGGCATCGTCACAACCTTCGCCGTTGTCAGCGGCGTCGCCGGGGCGCAGCTGGGAAGTGACATCGTCTTGATCCTGGGTCTGGCGAACCTGTTCGCGGATGGTTTCTCCATGGCGACGGGAGCATACCTCTCGTCGAGAAGCGATCAAGAGTACTATGAGCGGGAAAGGGAGCGCGAACGCTGGGAGGTCGATCACTTCCCTGAAGGGGAACGAGCCGAACTGCTTGAGGTCTACCGCAAGCGGGGCTACGATGAAAAGGATGCGGCCGCCCTTGTCGAGGTCCACTCGCGCAACCCGGAACGTTGGGTCGAGGCCATGATGTTCGACGAACTCGGGATGGTCGAGGACAACCGTAGGCCAGTGCGCAGCGGACTGGCGACCTTCGCCGCGTTCCTGGTGGCCGGCTCCGTGCCGCTCTTGGCCTACTTGGTCGGCCTGTTCGTCGAGATTCCACCCGACACCGCCTTCCGACTGTCGCTGGTTCTGTCGGGTGTGGCCCTGTTTGCGCTCGGGGCAGCCAAGGTACTGGTCACCGAGCGCAGTCTCCTGCGGAGCGGCCTGGAAACCCTGCTGGTCGGGGGCCTGGCCGCCGGGGTGGCGTATGTCGTCGGCGCCCTGCTGAAAGGGCTGGTCGGCTGAGTGACCCGAAGACGCGACCGGGACTATCAGCCGACGTATAGGAGCAGGGGCAACTCACAGCGCACGTTCGACGGGTTGTGAGCCGGGCCCCGAGGAGGTGATGGAGAATGGATCAACGCCAGCGAACTGCCCTGGCAGGCGGGGTCCTGCTTGTCCTGCTTGGCGCCTGCTTGCTGCTGGCCCGGCTGGCCCCAGGGTTGCAGGATCTGATTCCACGGACCTTCAGCTGGCCACTCATCCTGGTTGGTGTCGGCCTGTTTCTGCTCATCCTGGGACTGCTGACCGGGGCCCCAGCCATGGCCGTCCCGGCGTGTATCGTCGGCGGCATCGGCTTCATTCTGTTCTACCAGAACGCAACGGGCAATTGGGGAAGTTGGTTGTACATGTGGACGTTGATCCCCGGGTTTGCCGGAATTGGAACGGTCGTTGCCGGCGTGTTGGGTATGCAACCAAGCCGATCGATCCGGGATGGCTTATGGACTGTCCTGGTCAGCCTCGTCCTGTTCCTGGTATTCTCGTCGGTCTTCGGGGGCCCGGTGCCGCGAAGTCCGTACTGGCCAGTGCTGCTGATCGTGCTTGGTCTGGCTGAGATCGTGCGCAACGTGTTATTCCCCAAACGAGCAAGGTAGGAGGCAGGCGACATGCTTCGCAGCGGCATCTTCTGGGGCATCGTCCTGATCACGCTCGGCAGCCTGCAGTTGATCGACATGCTGGGCATCCTGCCGTTCGACCTGACCGGTCTCATCCTCCCGACCCTGCTTATCGTACTGGGGGTGTGGGTGATCTGGGGGATCTCCCGCCGGACGACGGGCGAGCAGGCCTCTTCGCTCAGCCTTCCGATGGAGGGCGCGCGACGGCTCCGGTTGTCCTTGAAGCACGGTGCCGGGAGGCTGCGGGTTGATTCCGGCGCGGGTCTGGGCCTGGCGCTCGACGGCAAGTTCGGTTTCGGTGTGCGCCATGAGAGCGCGCGGTCCGGGGACGAACTCTCCGTCCACCTGCGCCCGCAGGACGACTGGTTCTTGTTTTCCGCGCCCTGGGGATGGTGGCGCGGCGAACCTCCCGAGTGGACGATCCACCTGACCAAGGAAATCCCCGTCGATCTGGAGTTGGAGACCGGCGCCAGCGATACGGTCCTCGACCTGGAAAGCCTTCACCTGGGCTCGCTCCGACTCTTGACGGGTGCCAGTTCGACCGAGGTCCGGCTCCCCGGCCCACAGGGCCATGTGCCGGTTGCGCTCAAGGGCGGCGCGGCTTCGATCAGCGTGCGGCTTCCCATGAACGTTCAGGCCCGCGTCAGAGCGACCACCGACCTGGGCAGCGTTAGCGTCGATAGAAGCCGCTTCACTCAGGAAGGATCGACGTACACTTCTTCCGGGTTCGATCAGGCGACCGATCGCTTCGAACTTGAAGCAGGAATCGGCGCCGGCTCCGTGGATATTCGCTAGCCGTCACCGGCGGGAGGTCCTCCGGCCGTCAGCCTGGCGTGTTGGGATCGGCCAGGCCCAGGCCACGCTCTCCCCGTCCGGCCTCGAAGAAATGGAACTGGGACATGCGAAAAGCACAACCACAAATCCTGATTGGTCTGCTGCTCATCGTCGGAGGACTACTGTTCTTGCTGCAAAGCCTAGGGTTGCTACCCGCCGGGAGCGCCCTGTTCTGGACCCTGGCGTTTGCCACCGGGGGCGCGATCTTCCTGTATGTCTTCCTGCTAAGTGGCGACAACTGGTGGGCTGCCATCCCCTCGGCCGCCCTGTTTGGTGTCGCGGCTTCCATCGCCCTAGGAGCCTTCTTTCCGGCCCACGCCGATCCGTGGGGAGGCGCTCTCTTCATGGGCGTTCTCTCGCTCGGATTCTGGGCCGTGTGGTTGGCGAACCGGAATGCCTGGTGGGCCATCATCCCGGCCGGCGCCGTCTTGTCCGTGGCGGCGATGACCCTCGCCGGCACGCTCGCCGACGGCGAAATGGCGGCCCTCACCGTGCTGTTCATCGGCATGGGGCTCACCTTCGGCCTACTGCTACTTGTGCCGACGCCGGAGGGCAGGATGCGGTGGCCGCTGGTGCCCGCTCTTGTGCTGCTCCTTCTGGGAGCCGTCTCAAGCTTGGTTTTCAGTTCGTCTTTGTCATACATGGGACCCGCGCTGCTCATCCTGGGCGGGATCCTGCTCATCCTTCGGGTCTTGCGCAAGTGAACTGACTGCGTCTGCCCGGAGCCTCCCGGCTGAAGAACGTCCGGGACCGGCGATCGGAGGAGAACGATGTCCCAATCGTATCGACACGGAAGCATCGTCGGGCCGATCATCCTGATCGGTATCGGCGCCGTTCTGCTGCTGGAGAACCTGGGAATGCTGGGCCAGAGCGCCTGGAGCGTGCTGTTCGACCTCTGGCCGGTGATCCTGATCGCAGCCGGCTTGGACCTGGCAATCGGCCACCGCTCGCTGGCAGGGGCGGCGGCCGCGGCTGCGCTGTCGGTGCTGATCCTGGCCGGCGGCCTTTGGTATGTGGCCGACACCGGCGGAATCCCTTCGAAGAGCCTGGCTTCGGAAACGGTCCAGGTGGAACTGGAGGGCGTGACGTCCGCCAAGGTCACCCTGGCGCCGCTGGCCGCGGCCCTGGCGGCCGGCGATCTCTCGGACCGCGTCCATCTGCTGGCCGGCACGATCTACTCGCAGCCCTGGGAAGCCGTCGGGCAGAGCTATCAGCGCCACGGGGATCGCGCCGAGGTCGAGCTGCACACAACCGGCGGACATATCTACCCGGTCAGCGGGTACAGCGGGGCCAGCGGGCAGTGGGATTTAGGGCTGACTCCCACCATTCCACTTGATATTGTGGTCAGCCTGGTCGCCGGAGAAGCCAGTCTGCCGATGGGGGATCTGATCGCCGAACACCTCAAGGTGGATGTGGTCTTCGGTCAATCAGAGGTTGTGCTGCCTGGGAAGGGACAGTACGCCGCCGAGATCTCAGGCGTGTTTGGGGAGACTTCGGTGGTCATCCCGACGGGACTGGAGGCCAGCATCCGCCTGGAACCGCTGCTGACTGGACGGTCGGTGGACACCAAACTGCGGCAGCTACCGGATGGCCGCTACGTCACCGCCGGCTATGGACAGGCGGAGAATCAGGCAGATGTGGTCATCTCCCAGGTCGTGGGCAACATCGTCCTCAAGCAGGAGTAGAATTCGCCGTCGCTGCCGGCTGGATGTGGCTGCTACGGCGTGCGTCTCGGCAACCCCCCAGATGCAGTTGGTGCGGTGAAGAGAACTGCATCGGCGCGGTTTGCGCTGCGGCGCATCCCGAGCCTGCGCCCCTTCAACTTCTCTCCGGCAAGCGTCGCGCACAGGTAGTCGTCTCACGCTCGGGACTGGGGCGGCGTTGAGATGCGTCGGGGAAGCACCTGCAGGCAAGAGATGCCAGCCCCCGTACGCGGCGGACGATCACTGTCATGTCACGTCTCTCTCCGAGCCGGCGCGACAACGATGCGTGCCGTTCGGGGTGTACGGCGGCGCCAGGAGATCACGAACCATGGACTCCCACTTCGGCCATCTTGAGGAACAGGGCTACGTGGTACGACCGGCCAGATTGGACGACCTGCCGCAGGCTCTAATGATGTTCAACGCGGCTGAAGCCGAGCTGATTGGAGCCCCGATGTACAGCCTGGAACGCTATGAACAGGAATGGAGGTACCCTGGATTCGACCTGGAGACCGACACCCGCCTCGTCCTTGCGCCGGATGGGAAACCGGTTGGGTGCGTGGAGGTGTGGACTCTGCTCGACCCGCCGGTCCACCCCTGGATCTGGGCCAGGGTCCACCCCGAGTGGCGTGGTCGCGGCATTGGGACGGCGATGATGGCCTGGTCGCTGACTCGAGCCAGGAAAGACCTGGACCGGGTACCCCCGCACGCCCGCTTCGCCCCCCGGGTGGCGGCCCCCCGCACCCATGGCCCGAGCACGGCCTTGTTCACCGACTTCGGTTTCCAGCCGGCGCGCCACAGCTGGACCATGGTCATCGACCTGCAAGCGCCGCCGCCGGCTCCCCTCTGGCCGGCGGGAATCCGCCTTCGCCCTTTTCGCAACCCGCAGGATCTGGAAGCGGTGTATTCCGCCGTGATCGACTCCTTTCGCGACCACTGGGGCTTCGTCGAGGTCCCCTTCGACCAGGGTTTCCAACAGTGGCGTCACGCGGCGGCCGAGGTCCGGCCTCTCATCCCGGACCTATGGTTCCTGGCGGTGGACGGCGAGGAGATCGCCGGGATCGCTCTGTGCCGGGAGCAGGCAGATGACGATCCAGCCAAGGGCTGGGTGGACACCCTGGGTGTCCGGAGGCCGTGGCGCCGCCGCGGACTGGGACTGGCTCTGCTCCGGCATGCCTTTGCCGTGCTGAGGACGAACGGCTCGCAACGAGCGGGATTGGGAGTCGATGCTGCAAGCCTGACCGGCGCCACCCGGCTCTACACGAAAGCTGGGATGCGGGTCCAGCGCGAATCAACCTCCCATGAAATCGAAATCCGATCCGGAGAGGAACTCGGAACGACCGGTTAGAACCAGCGACGGGCGCGAAACACAGACTCATACGGCCGCCGATCGATGAAGACGTCGCCTGCGTCCGCCTGCACCGAAGGTATAATGCGCGTTTCCTGATCGGGAGGATCCGGTTGAGCGCAGTCGAGGTCTCCCACTTGCGCCGGGTGTACAAGGCGACCGTCGGCGTCATCCGCCGCTCGGCAAAGGAAGTCGTAGCCGTGGACGACGTCTCGTTCGACGTGCAGCCGGGAGAGCTGTTCGGCTTGCTCGGCCCGAACGGCGCCGGCAAGACGACCACGGTCAAGATGCTCACCACGCTCCTCATCCCGACCTCCGGCTCAGCCCGCATCCTCGGATACGACGTCGAACATCAGGCGGAGGCGATCCGTCCACGGATCGGGTTCATCTTCGGCGGCGAGCGCGGACTGTACTGGCGCCTCTCGGCCACGGACAACCTGCGCTATTTCGCCAGCCTGTACCACGTCGAACCCGAGGTCTCACGCGCTCGCATCCCCTATCTCCTGAAGATGGTGGGCCTGGATGGGCGGGAGAGGGAGAAGGTCGAGGGGTACTCCAGGGGAATGAAGCAGCGGTTGCTTGTGGCGCGGACCTTGCTGCACGACCCGGAGGTCCTCTTCCTGGACGAACCTACGATCGGTCTAGATCCGGTAGGCGCGCGCGAGCTCCGGCACGTCGTTCAGAGCCTGCAGGCCGAGGGCAAGACCATCCTGCTTACGATCCACTACATGTTCGAAGCCGATGCCCTGTGCCAGCGCATCGCCGTGATCAATCACGGGAAGATCATCGCGCTGGACTCGCCTGCGGGACTGAAACGGCTGGTGAGCGATCTCTCGGTCGTGGAGGTCGAGGTCTTCGGTTCAGCCGAAACGCTGCTGGACCGGGTACGCGCCCTGCCGTACGTGGATGCGGTGAACGTCGAAAACCTGGATCAGCGGCAGTTGTTGCAGGTCCAATCGCCGCGTGGTTCCGAGATCGTCCCGGGGATCCTGCGCTGCCTGGAAGGTGTCCGCATGGGCAAGGTGGCGCTTCGAGAGCCCACACTGGAGGATGCCTACATACGCCTGGTGGGAGGCGACGATTAATGCGCCTCCTGCGCGGAAACCTGAACGCCACGTGGGTTGCGGCTGAGATGGCGCTTCGCAGCAACGTCTTGGATTCGTTCGTTCTGTTCGGATTGCTGCTGCAGCCGCTGATCATCGCCATTCTGGCGATGTGGATGCTACAGGATCGCGGCGGTGATTACGCCATTTTCGTCGTCGTCGGCAGCGGGCTGACGGGACTCTGGAGCAGTTTGCTCTTCATCAGCGGGAGCGGTATCACCTCAGAGCGCTGGTCCGGGACCCTCGAGTCGCTAACCGGGGTCCCCACCCCACTCACCTGGATCATCCTCGGCAAGAACCTGGCCAATGTCACACAGTCCTTGGTGTCCATGGTGGTTGCGTACGTCCTGGCCTCGCTCTTCTTCGGGTACCCCTTGACGGTCGCCCAGCCCCTCCTCTTCATGGTGTCGCTGATCTTCATGGTGATTTCGTTTGTCGCCTTCGGCATGGTCATCGCGCCGGCGTTCGTTCTTAACCCGGACATCCAGCGCTGGCAGAATGCGATGGAATTCCCGGTGTACATCCTGTGCGGATTCCTTTTCCCCATCGCCCTGCTCCCCGGTTGGACAACGCCACTCAGCTACCTCCTGGCTCCGTACTGGGCCGCGCGGGCTCTGCACATCAGTTCCAGCCTGCAAGGTGGCACGCCCGAGATCCTCGCCTGCTGGGGAATGATGCTGCTATTGTCGGCGGTGTACCTGATCGTAGCCAGGCGACTGTTCCGGATCACCGTCCGACGGGCGAGAGTAGACGCCACGCTCGGGCTGCAATAGGATCGGAGAGATGTGCGCAGGATGACTCAGCCAGCCACCAGCCAACGAGCTCTCGGACACAACCTCCGGTTGAACTCCCGGCTGTTCCTGGAAGGAGCGCTTCTATCCTACGTCGCCCTCTTCCGCTGGCTGCGCCCAATGACCTACCTTGCCTCCAAGGTATTCATGCCGCTGTGGCAGATGGTGTTCTTCTCGCTCCTGGGCATGTTTGCCACCGGGAAGGAGCCGACGTACTACGTTATCGGCAATGCAATGCAGATCACGGCCGTCAGCGGGATCTTCGGAGTGACGATGAGCATTGGCGGCGACCGATGGGAGGGAACCCTGCCCTATCTGCTCGGGACGCCCGCCAACCGGATGGCGATGGTCATCGGGCGCGCCTGCTTTCACATTCTGGACGGCATGCTCGGGGTGGTCCTGGCTTTCGCCTGGGGAGTGCTGCTCCTGGGCCTGGACCTGTCGAACACCGATCCGGCGGCGCTGGGCGTGGTCGTGCTGGTCAGCACGATCAGCACGGCCGGTTTGGGCCTGCTGCTGGGCTGCTTGAGTCTGATCACGCTGAACGTCATGTTTGTCAACAACACGGTGTATTTCCTGCTGCTGATCTTCAGCGGGGCCAATGTCCCCGTCGCTTCGCTCCCAACCTGGATGCAGGCGATTTCCTTCTGCCTGCCGCTCACCCGGGGGATCGCCGCCGCCCGGCAAGTGATCGATGGAGCGTCCCTGCACCAGGTCGCGCCTCTGCTGGCGGGAGAGTTGGTGGTCGGGGTGGGATACACCTTGCTGGGGTACTACTTGTTCCGATGGTTTGAGATCCAGGCCAAGCGGCGGGGAACGCTCGAGGCGTTCTAGCTGGCGGCGACTCAGGCCGGGCGCGGCCGTCCCGAGAACTGACTGGCGAGAGAGGAAATCGCGCTGTATCGGGTTGGGGTCGCCCCCCGACCTCATGCAACCCAACTCAGCCATGTCGCTGCGGCCTTCGTAGGCAACCCCATCTGCTCACTTGTTGGAGCTTTTTGGGCCGAAAGCTGTTCGCCCCCGCCCGATCTGGCCTCCCTCATGCCGCCCGGCGCCGCAAGCCCAGTCGCCCTCCAATGGCATCTTGAACGAAGCGCTTGGCGACGTCCACCGGGATGGCCATGCCGATGTCCGGCCCGGCCATGATCGTGTTGATTCCGATCAGGCGTCCGCGACCGTCGATGAGCGCTCCACCCGAATGACCCGGGCGCAGGTGCAGGCTCACGGCGATCCACTCGCGCCCTGGCAGGGGCGATTCGGGAAGGTCGCTCCCGACACCGATCACCATCCCCAACGTCGCGGCGTGGGCCACGCCCCACGGATGTCCCAGCGCCATCACCAGCTCCCCTGAACGCAGCTGGCGAGAGGTTCCCAGCTCGATCTCCGGGAGCGATACCGCCTCAACCGACAGCGCCGCCAGGTCAAGCCTCGGGTCGGCGGCCACCAGGTTGGCGTCGAGTTCGGCGCCATCCAGGCACTGAATCCTCAGCCCACCCCGCTCGACGACGTGCGCGTTGGTGACGATCAATCCCTGTGGATGCCAGATCGTCCCCGCGCCCGCCCGGCGGCCCTGCACAATCACATGCACCAACGATGGCCGCACGCGCTCGACCATCTCACTCCAATCGGAACTCAACCCCTCAAGGACGAGTGCCATCTGCAACCTCGCAACGGGCCGCTGAGAAACGCAACCGAGAAGATGCTGCGGCCGATGTGGGTGGTTGGGCATTGCCCAGCTGCGCACATCGACCCTGCTCACCTCCGAGGCGTTTGCCAGCCGTCTCCTAGACGCGCTCACCGATGGTGACCGTCACAACCTGCGGCACGCCGCCGCGCAGCACCCGGAGCCCCACCGACTTCCCCACCCGGTCCCCCGAAAGCAGCCCCAACAGGTCCTCCATCGAACGGAGCGGGTTGTCGTCGAGCGCCAGCAACGTGTCGCCTAACAGTACACCGCCCACCTCCGCCGGGCTCCCCGGCTCGACCGACATCACCAACAATCCCGTCGGCTGGCCGGCCATTGCGGATGCCTGCTCAGGCAGACGCACGACCTGGGCGCCGACACCCAAGAACCCGCGCGGGATGCGGCCGTGCTTGAGCAGCGCCTCAACCACCCGGCGCACCGTCTCCGTCGGCACGGCCAGGCTAACGCCGCCCATCAGGCCGGAGGTCAGGATCCCGGCGACGCGTCCGTCAGCGGTGACCAGCGGACCACCGGAGAAGCCGGGGTACATCACGGCGTCGGTCTGCAGATAGCGGTCGATCATTCCCCCCAGGGCGGTCTGGAACGGGCCGGCAGAAGCACTGACTATGCCTAAGGTGGATTGGACCGTCCGACCGGGGCGGCCGAGCGCCAACGCCAGGTTCCCGACCTTGAGGTCGTCGGTCGGACGCCAAGTTGGGGCCTTGTGCTTCCCAGATGCCAGCCGCAGGACTGCCAGATCGGTGCTCGGGTCCCGACCAGCCAGGATCGCTTCCCCGACATCGCCGTCGGGGAGCCCGATACGGATCGACTCCTCCCGCCGGACGACGTGATCTGCGGTGACGATGACCCCATCGGCGGACCACAGAACACCGCTTGCCGGCAACCTCCTCCGGCCCTCGACCCGGACGATACCATCCACCGATGCCACGAGCGCCGCCAGTTCATCCGAGACGTTCTCAAGAATCCTGCTCATCACCTGTCCTCCCGACTCATCCAGGCGCGCAGGGCGCCTGGGCTGCTTCGATGCTAGCCGAGGCGAGCGGGGACCGCTTCCCCCGTTTGGGCAGGACAGAAGCCGATCTTTCGATTAGGTCACAGGGGAATCAGGCCGATACGTCCGGCACGGACAACTGCCTCGGTCCGGCTTTGCGCCTCCAGCTTGCGCAGGATGGCGTTGACATGGAACTTGGCCGTGCTCTCACTCACGCCGAGGCGAGCGGAGATCGACTTGTTCGGGAGCCCGTCGGCCATCAACTGCAGGACTTCCATCTCGCGCGGCGTAAGGGGGTCTGTTGGCTGCCCGGAGTCGGCCGGCCGGCCGATCTGGGGACGTTTGAGTTCGAGATCGGACGTCCACAACCCTGCCGCTGCGGCCCGCGCCGCCGCCAGCAGGCGGGCAGGCGGGCTTTGACGCAACAGCACGGCCTGGGCCCCGGCCGCCCAGGCGTCCTCTGCGTCGCCTGGCGAGGCGATCAGGACCATGGTCCTTGGCAGACCGGGCAGCACCTCCCCCAGCCGGTCGAGCGCCTCCTCGCTCCATCCCAGGTCCCATACGACCAGGTCCGGGGCGGCGTGAGCTACGTTTTCCACCAGCAGATCATCCGGGCGTTCCACACCAGCCACGACCCAGCCCGGGTCCTCCTGGAAGTAGGCCGAGAGACCGGCGCAGGCCAGGCCATCATCGCCGAGGACCAGGACCCGCAGGGGCAAAGGCGGCGGAAGCGAATCGCCCAAAGCGAGAAGCGCCTCAGAGGGGAACGGACAAGGCGGTCTCCCCAGGGGACGGTACCGTGTGAGGGCTGCTTGGAGCCTTGCCCGGACACGTGCCGCAGCCAGATCCTCTTGGGAAGGGCAACACCGCCGCCATGGTGCTAGGGGGTAGGGGTTTCGGACGGCGTGGGGGTCTCCGTCGGCGGCAAGGGAGGAGTCGTGGGCGTGCTGGTCGGTGAGGGCCCGAGAGTCGGCGTTTCGGTGGGCGTCTCGATCGGCAGACCCAGCGTGGGAGTGACGGTGATCGTGGGTGTGGGCGGCTCGGCCGTGGCGGTCAGGCAGGCGTCCCTGGCATCGCTCGCCAGATCATCGACCGCCGAGTCCTGCCGCGTATCCAGCGAAGCCTCGAACTGGTCGACGGCCGCGCAGGGATCGTCGGCCTTCATGAGCTCGTTGCCGTACTCCTTGGCCGCCACTGAATACTTGTAGCAGGAATCCCAGCCGCCGGCAGCGCAGATCTGAGAGAAGTAGCGGGCCGCCTCCTGCCACACCACACCGAAGTAGCTGTTGGCGAAGAGGTAGAAGGCAGCGCTGCTCCGCCACGAAGTGGCCTGACTGTCCAGCGGCCCAAAGCGTTCCGCCAACGCCAGGTCATAGATCCCTTGCTCCTGCTGGCCGGCCCAGATCTTCTCCAGACCGCGGGCGCGCAACGCGGCGGCCATCATCTGATTGGCCTCGGCCCGGCGGTACTGTGGATCGCGCGAGCGGATGGTCAGCAAGGCCTGGATGGTCGTCGTCCAGTCCTCGCCTGCGAAGGCTGACTCCGCCTGCTGATAGAGCGAACCCAGCGACGACAAGTCGAGCGTGGCCGTCGGGGTCACGGCGATCGTCGGCGGCACGGGGGTTGTGGTCGGGGCGTTCAGGCCCAACAGCGCTTTGTCGAGCAGCTCGGTCGCACCCGGGTAGGCCGAGTCGATGCTGAGCACATACTCGAAGCGCTGCCTGGCAAGCTCATAGCGGGTCTCAAGCAAGTCCTGCACACCAAGGTCGAATTGCTCCTGCACCGCACGTGCTATGGCTTCCGATTGCCCGGCCTGTGTTTGCTGGCGGCCGGCAGCTACCCCTGTTAGGACCGAGAAAGACACGACGCACACCAGATAGGAGGCGCCCATCACCGCCCACCACCCCCAGCGCGGCACACGACGCAGTTGAGGCGGTAGGCGGGCTGCCATGCCCTGGCGCCGGGTGGGAGTCTTGAAGGTCACCCGCCCTCCCAATACTTCAT
>CAZBJQ010000062.1:0-15960 GCA_964492235.1 uncultured Anaerolineaceae bacterium
TACCTGCGCCAGACAGTCCGATCCTACCGCCAGTCGCGCAAGACGATCTTCTCCCTGGAGCGGGAGCGTTCCATGGGACGCCTGCGTTCTTCGGCGGGCTTCCTGGCAGCCGCGCTGGTGCTGATGCTGGTGACGTTCTTGACCTCGACCTTCGTCGCGCCCGCGATCCCCGTATCGGTCCGTCCCACGCCGCTACCGACGCTGTCGCTGCTACCGACGGCGACATCCGTACTTGGCGCGGCGCCTGAGAACCTGGCGACCGCCACAGCCTTGCCCGCGGTGATCGTCGACACGGTTGGCTGCCAGAACACACTGGCTACCCTGTCCGAACCCGAGACCGGCGACAGCCTGACCGGGGTTGTGGAGGTTGAAGGCACCGCCAATATCCAGAACTTCGCCTTCTTCAAGCTGGAGTACATCAGCCTTGTGCCCGGTGCGGTCTGGCGCGCGATCTGGGCAGGGACCACGCCGGTGATGGAGGGTGAACTTGGCACATGGGACACCAGCCTGGTCATCCCGGGTGACTACGCGTTTCGCTTGGTTGTGACGGACGCCGAGGGCAATGCCCCGCTGCCATGCACAATCCAGGTCCGGGTTCAGGCCTCCCCCTGAGCGGAGGGCAATATGGAGAGAGGCGCCGTATGACGCAGCGCATACAGATCCGCCAGGCGATCTCAAGTGACATCAGCGATTTGGTGGGACTGGATCACGACTTCAGCACCGATCACGTCTGGCAGATGGCCCTCAACCGGGCCACGGACGAGATCGGCATCCTCTTCCGCCAGGTGCGCCTCCCCAGGCCGATGCGCGTCCACTACCCGCGTCCGCCGCAGCGGCTGGCGGATGAATGGACCCGCCGGGCGGCAGTCTTCGTCGGGGAGGCCGACGGCGAGCGACTTGCCTACCTCTGCTTGGTTCACGGCCTCGCTGACAACTCCGGGTGGGTCTCGGACCTGGTCGTGTCCAGCCGGCACCGCCGCCAGGGGATCGGAACGGCGATGCTCGGTATGGCTCGCGCCTGGTGCCGGGATCGCCACCATGAGAGCCTGTTTCTGGAGATGCAAAGCAAGAACTTCCCTGCCATCAACTTGGCGCGCAAGCTCGGGTTTACTTTCGCGGGCTACAGCGACCAATACTACCCCGACCAGGACATAGCTCTGTTCTTCCGGCTGGGGATCCGCGAGCGCACCGAGAGCTGATGGACAACCTGTTTGTCGCCAGCCTGGTGGTCCTGAACCAGATCCTGGAGGCGGGAAACGCCATCACGGCCTTCTCGCTGCTGACCTACACGCTGACATTCAACCTGCGCGAGCGCGTGGCCCGGTCGATGGCGGTGCTGCTGGGCAGCCTGACACTGGTCTACTTCGGCGACGTGATGGCCGGCCTGACCGGCAACCCGCCGGAGATCGAAGCCTGGCTCCGGATTGGGTGGCTCGGTTTGTGCGTGCTTCCCGCAAGCTACCTTCACTTGAGCGACGCGCTGTTGGAGGCCACCGGGCGTCCCTCCCGCGGCCGGCGCCGTCTTGCGGTCCGGCTCGGCTACGTTTTCAGTGTAATCTTCGTCCTGATGGTCGGCCTGGGCCGGGGTCTGGTCGGCGATCTGGCCATCGCGGGTAAGGGCGCGATGTACCTCGGCACCGGCCCGGGGATCTGGGTGTACCTCGCCTATCTGGGCGTTACCCTAGGGCTGACCGGGCTGAATCTGTGGCGGGCCTATGGCCGCTGCCTGACGAGTGCCAGCCAGCGTCGCATGGGGTACCTGATGGCGGGGAGCATCCCGCCGATGTTGGGCGCGTTGCCATTGCTGACGTTCGGTCTGCGGCCGATGTTGCAGCAGCCGGTGGTGTTCTGGAGCCTGAACGTTGCGCTGAATGTCGCCGTCGCGGTTTCGATGGTTCTGATGGCCTATGTGGTTGCCTACTTCGGCGTGAGCATTCCCGATCGGGTGGTCAAGAGCCGTTTGTTTCAGTGGATTCTGCGCGGCCCGGTCGTGGCGTCGAGCGTGCTGGCCGTCACGGTCACGGTCAACCGGGCGGCGGTGTTCTTCGGGTTGGAGAACAGCCGGGCCGTGCCATTCGCCATGGTGGCCACGCTGCTGATCTTGCAGTCGGTCATAACCCTGGTGCGGCCCTCGCTGGAGCGCTACCTGTTCTATGGGGAGGACCGGCGGGATGTTGAGCGACTGCAGATCCTTGAGCAACGATTGCTGACCACAGGCGACCTGCAGCAGTTCCTCGAATCGGTATTGAACGCGGCCTGTGACATCACAGGAGCCCCCTCGTCCTTTGTAGCTGTCATCGGGCAACAAGGGCTGGAGCTCGAAGTGAATGTCGGGCCGGACAACCCTCTTCACGGCGAGGAAGAGTTGCCGGCAATGATGTTGCCGGAGAACCGGCGGGAGGTGAACCAACTCGGCAACGTCTTCGTCTGGGGCAACTACTGGCTGATCCCGCTCCACGCGCAGGACAACACGACGCTGATCGGGCTGATGGGGTTGCGCACGACTGACCCGCCGGAATCAATGGCGGCGGAGCAGATCGCCCTGATGCGGACGCTGGTTGATCGCGTCCTGGTGGCACTCACCGACCGCGCCCTCCAGCGCGAGGTGTTCAGCGCAGTGGATCGGCTGGTCGTACAGGTCGAGAAGATCCAGCGCCTGCGGGCTGCCGCCCGCTATGGCGGCGTGAGGGCGCTGGGAGCCGGGCCGGACGTCGTTGGCAGCGATGCCGACTTGGCGGCGATGGTGCGCGACGCCCTCAGCCACTACTGGGGCGGCCCCAGGCTGACCTCGAGCCCGCTGCTACGGCTGGTGATCGTTCGGGATGCGATCGAAGAACAGGGGGGGAGCCCGGTCAACGGTTTGCGCGAGATCCTCCGACGCGGCATTGAGCGAGTCCGGCCCGAAGGGGAACGGCGCTTCACCGCCGAGTGGATGCTCTATAACATCCTGGATATGAAATTCCTCGAGGGGAGAAAGGTCCGGGACATCGCCTTGCGGCTGGCGATGTCTGAAGCGGATCTCTACCGGAAGCAGCGGGTGGCCATCGAGGCGGTGGCGCGGGCGATCGCCGAGATGGAACGTGAGGCTGTGCACGGCAACGGGCGGTCGGTGCTGTCCCGCTAGGGGTAGAGCGCCGTCGGCGGGTTGCGGTTTGGTGCAAATCCGGTATCCTACAGCATGGCGGTGGGGGTATCGGTTCGAGAAGTCTGCTGGTGTGAGGCGAGACATGGGCTCGGTTGTGGGGAAAGAGGAGGACCGCGGGGGCGCGCCTCCTCCGATGGACGAGGCATGGTGGGCATCCCTGCTCGCCGATGACGAACGCAGTGCGCCCGCACTGAAACGGACCGGATGGCGGGAGGAGGACCGACCAGGATCTACCCCCTGCCTGGCGGATTGGACCTGGGCCAGGAACCTGTACGAGACGGACTCAATCGTGGACCTTCCGGTTTCGGGCTTCAATCGCGGCGGGTTGCTGCTGGATGCCCGCTCGCTTCGCGGATTCGTCCCCATCTCTCATCTGGTGGATATCGAACCCGTCGCCGACGAAGATCAGCGGGCGGCCGCCTTGGCAGCGTATCCTGGGAAGACGATCTCGTTCAAGGTGATCGAGTATGACCCGGAACGCGGTCGCCTCGTGTTCTCGCAGCGAGCGGCGAAGGCTGGGCCCGGGCAGCGGACGCACCTGCTCTCGACGCTGGAGCCCGGGTGCTGCGCACGCGGCGTTGTCACCAACATCACCCGCTTTGGGGTGTTTCTCGATCTGGGTGGGCTGGAAGGGCTGATTCACGTTTCCGAACTCTCATGGGGGCGGGTTCGCCACCCGGCGGATGTCGTTCATTGCGGGCAGACACTTGAGGTCAAGGTGATCTCGATTGACAGGGACCAAGGGCGGGTCGGTCTGAGCCTGAAGGAAACGTTGCCGGATCCGTGGATGACCGTCGAGGCGCGCTACCATGTCGGAGACGTGGTGGAGGGCGTTGCCACCAACATCGTTCGTTTCGGTGCCTTCATCGGACTCGAGGAGGGACTGGAGGGGCTGATCCACGCTTCCGAGATGGGCGACGGGAGCTTCCCCCACCCGAGCGGTGAACTGGAGGAGGGCGATCGAGTACGGGCCCGCATTATCCACGTGGATGCGGCCAATCGTAGACTGGGGTTGAGTCTCCGGGACGTTGCGCAAGGGGATCATATCTCGGATGATCCCGCCGCAGAGCGGGAATGGCAGGCTCTGACATCGTCGTAGTGTGCTGCGCGCTCATCACCGCCGGGCGCACGGTCTGCGCGCCCGGCCTTTGTTTGTTGCGGATTTGGCGCTGGGGAAGCTGATCCGCATGGAGCCCCGAAGAGTGTCGCCGCCACCCATGTCGGAGCCCGCTCCGCCGGGCGGGTTCGTGCCCCTGCGTTTGCGCCTGGAGGAGGCGGCGGCGCTGGCCGTGTCTTTGGCCGCTGTCGTGCTCCTGCTTGGGATGCTCGGACTCACGCATGGTACGCTGATCGATCTGCTGTCGGGCGAGCTCAAACGATGGCTGGGCTGGGGCGCATGGAGCCTGCCCATCCTGCTCGGTTGGATTGCTTTCGTGCTGTGGCTTAGAGCCCTGGGCCGTTCGGCTGAGATCCCATGGAAGGTTGTGATCGCCCTCGAGTTGGCGCTGTTGGGCCTGCTGGGCATTCTGGCGCTGCTGGACGGACTTTCGGTGGCACGGGCAGAGGCTGGGAGCGGCGGCGGACTGATTGGCTGGGGGTTGGGCCGGCTGCTGACCGATGCCGTCGGCGGGGTTCTGGCAGCGGTCGTGCTGCTCGTGGTCCTGCTGTTCCCTGGCTGGTACGCCCTCCGCCCGTGGCTGCGGGGTGCCGGACCCGCGCGGGCCCTGCAAAGCCCATCTGCCTTGGACCCAGACAGCATGGTGAAGACCGCTCCCGGAACGGGAGAGAAACCTGCCTCCGAACCGCAGCCTGCCTCCCGGGCCAGGGCGCTGCCCTCGGAATACCGCAAGTCCTTCAAGGTCCAACCCATCTCAATGGAGAAACCCGCCAAGGCCGTCCGGCGCGACAAGACCCTGCCCGGCCTCGATCTGCTCGAAATGGACGAGCCGCCGAGGGTGACCACCAAAGAAGTCAATCAGACTGCTGGACTGATCGAGAAGACGCTGGCGGACTTCGGCCTGCCGGCGAGGGTCGTCGATTTCCGGGCTGGCCCAGCCGTCACGCAGTTCGCCGTCGAGCCTGGGTTCACTGTGCACATCACCCCTGACGGCGAGAGCAAACGGCAGAAGGTCCGAGTCTCTCAGATCTCGGCCCTGGCGGATGACCTGGCGCTGGCACTGTCCGCGCCAACCGTGCGGATCGAAGCGCCGGTCCCCGGCCAGGCCTATGTCGGAATCGAGGTTCCCAATCGGCGTGCCGCCCTGGTGCGGCTGGGACCGTTGCTAAGGAGCGAGGCGTTTCAATCCATCCCCTCTTCATTGGCCATCGCGCTGGGGCGGGACGTGGCAGGACAGCCCATCATCGCCGATCTAGCCTCGATGCCGCACCTGCTCATTGCCGGTACAACCGGCTCCGGAAAATCGGTGTGCATCACAGCGCTAACGGCCTGCCTGGTGATGAACAACGCGCCTGAAGAGCTGCGACTGGTGATGATCGACCCGAAGATGGTGGAGCTGGTCCGCTTTAACGGTCTGCCGCATCTGATGGGGAAGGTCGAAACTGATCTGGAGCGAATCACCGGCGTGCTGCGGTGGTGCACGTTGGAAATGGACCGGCGCTACCGCCTGCTGGAGGAAGCCAAGGCTCGGGAAATCGAGTCCTACAACCAGAAGGTGCGCCGCCGCAAAGACGGGGAGTCCCTGCCGCGTATCGTCGTCCTCGTAGATGAGTTGGCCGATCTTATGATGATGGCTCCGGACCAGACCGAGCGCACTCTGGTCCGGCTGGCCCAGATGGCGCGGGCCACGGGGATTCATCTGGTTGTCGCCACTCAGCGGCCAAGCACCGACATCGTTACCGGGCTGATCAAGGCCAATTTCCCCGCCCGCATCTCGTTCGCCGTCGCTTCGGGGGTGGATTCGCGCGTGATCCTGGATGCCCAGGGGGCAGAGACCCTGCTGGGGAAAGGCGACATGCTGTACATGTCACCCGAAGCCTCAGCGCCGGTCCGGCTGCAAGGCGCATTTGTCGGTGACAAGGAGATCGAAAAGCTGGTTAACTCCTGGAGGAGCGGACGTGAGGATGAGGTCCAGCAGGCGCCGCCTGCCGCTCCCTGGGAAGAAGTCCTGGCGCTGCGCGCGGGTGAGGTCGAACAGGATGACGTCCTCGACCGAGCCATCGAGCTTGTGCGCCAGACCGGTCAGGCCAGCGCCTCGATGCTCCAGCGGCGGCTGCGCATCGGCTACCCACGGGCGGCCCGCCTGATGGATCAGCTGGAAGAAATGGGCCTGGTGGGGCGCGTGCAGGCGGGCGGCCGAACCCGTGAGGTGCTGTTGAACGAATCTGGCGAAGGGGATGAAGAACCGGAGGGCTAGCCTCGCCATGGCGTCGGCCGGACGGCCGGCCTCCTTGACGCTTCCACCCGCGGCCGTTACGATTGCCGGCTGACTGCTCTGGGAGAGGATCATGCAAGCCAACCAGACGGGTCCATCGCACTTGACCCTGTCGGACCGGTTCCGCGTGTGGTTCACGTGGTTGCTCGACCCGATCGCCGCCTTCCTGAACCGCAGCGGGGTACACCCGAACACAGTCTCGCTCTTCGGCTTCGTGGGCACGCTGATCGGCGCCTATCTGGTCGCGATCGGACAGATCCGCATCGGCGGTCTGGTGATCTTGCTCATGGCGCCGGTCGATGCCATCGACGGCTCGATGGCCAGGCAACGGGGTGTCAAGTCCCGGTTCGGCGCCTTCGTTGATTCAGTCACAGATCGGTACTCGGAGCTCGTTGTGTACTTCGCCTTGCTGGCCTTCTACACCAGGCTGGGTGATCGCACCATGTCTCTGGTCGTCTTTCTGGCAGCGGGGGGTTCGCTGCTGGTCTCCTACATCCGGGCCCGGGCGGAATCAGTGAACTTCGACGCCCGCGGGGGGCTCCTTTCCCGGCTGGAGCGATATCTTATCCTGTGCCCGACGATGATACTCGGCATCGTCGACATCGGGATCTCGATCATAGCCGTGCTGGCGAATGTAACCGCCATCCAACGCATCTACGCAGTGCGGCGGCAGGCCGCCGGCACCCCGGGAGCTGAACATGTCCGTTGATCCGTATGGTATCCATCTCGGACCGCTGTACTTCCGTTTCTATGGACTGATCATCATGCTGGGGGCAATGGCGGCGACGTATCTCGCAAGCCGCCTGCTGCGCCGCAAGGGAGTTGACCCCTCGCTGGCGTGGGATGGGCTGCTGTGGGCGCTTGTGCTCGGCATCATCGGGGCTCGTCTGTGGCACGTCTTCACGCCATCCCAATCGCAGATCGAGGCAGGAATCACCACGGGCTATTATCTGAAACATCCGCTGGACCTTCTCGACACGCGTCAGGGCGGGCTGGGCATACCCGGCGCAGTCATCGGCGGAATCGTAGGCTTGGCCATCTTCGCCCAGCGGCGCAAACTCTCGCTGGCTTTGATGCTCGACATGGCCGCGCCCGGGTTGGCGCTGGCGCAGGGAATCGGCCGCTTCGGCAACTACGTCAACCAGGAGCTGTATGGCCCGCCGAGCGACTTGCCGTGGGCGATCCCCATCCGCCCCGAGAACCGACTCCCGGGTTTCGAGGCTTTCGAGCGCTTCCAACCGCTCTTCCTGTACGAGGCGCTGTTCAACTTCGCCAACGCCGCCTTCCTGATCTACATCATCAGAAGGTTCGAGGATCGCCTGCTGCCGGGCGACGTCTTCTTGCTCTACCTGATTACCTACCCAACGGCGCGCTTCTTCCTTGAGTTCATCCGGCTCGATATCTCGCCCGCCTTGGGCTTGAACTTCAATCAGGCGTTCATGTTGGTGGTTGCCCTGGCGAGCACCGTCGCCCTCCTGGTTCGACATCGGCGCGCCCCCGCTCGCACTTAGCCCGCAAGTGCCGACCCGAGGGTGTAAGGAGCGTCTCCCTGGGACGGTGGTCCGGTTGTTCACCGGTCTAGGCGGGTGCTAGAATCCTCTAGATGGCAACGGTCCTGATCGATTGCAGCGAGCTGGGGAAGAGCTTCGGAGACTTGCAGGCCGTAGACGGCGTTTCCTTCGGCGTGGAAGCCGGTGAGGTGATGGCCCTGCTTGGGCCGAACGGCGCCGGCAAGACAACGACCTTGCGCATGCTCGCTTCGATCCTCACCCCCTCCCGCGGAAGAGCGTCCGTCAACGGTTTCGATACCGTGCAGCAGCCGGACGATGTACGGCGCTCGATCGGTTTTCTGACCGAGCACCACGGGCTGTATACCCGGATGCGGGCCGATGAGTACCTGACCTTTTTTGGGCGGGCCTATGGACTGTCGCCCGAAGCGATCGTCCGTCGCTCCAACGAGTTGCTGGAGCGGCTGGGCCTGCAGGACAGCCGCAGGCGCAGGCTGGGCGAGTTCTCGAAAGGAATGCGCCAAAAGCTGGCCCTTGCCCGCGCCCTGCTGCATGATCCGGCTGTGCTGTTGCTTGATGAGCCTACGTCCGCCATGGATCCGACGAGTGCCCGCCTTGTGCGCGACGCCATCCGGGCCCTGCGCGGCGACAAACGCGCCGTGGTCGTCTCGACACACAACCTGGCGGAGGCCGAGTTGCTGTCAGATCGCATTGCCATCATCCGCCGTGGCCGATTGATCGAGCAGGGCACACCGGCGGAGATGAAGCAGCGCGTGCTGGGACGGGCTGTCATGGAAGTACGCCTGACCCAGCCTCTGGATGGGCACCTGCGCGTGGTACCCGGGACAGCCCGGTTGATTCAATCCGGAGATCGTTGGTTCCGGTACGAAACCGATGATCCGGAGCGGGACAACCCCGCCCTGCTCAGGCAGCTGGCGTTGGCGGGAGCGTCCGTGCTCTCGCTTGCGGAGCGGCCGCGGTCATTGGAAGACGTCTACCTGAAGGTGATGGGTGACCTGCCCGCTGCCGAGGTCGAGGCAGGATGACCACACTGACGGAGGTCTCGCGCCATACGGTGTCCGGCTCATGGCTTGTGGCGCGCCGTGAACTGAGGGATTTCCTGCGGGACTGGCGTCTGCTCGGCCCGATTCTCTTGCTGACGGTCTTCTTTCCCTGGTTGATGAATCTGACGGCACGAATGGCGATCGACTACGTCAACCGCTACGGCGCGCCGCTGGTGGCGGAGCGGTTGATCCCGTTCTTGCTGCTGGTCGTGGGCTTCTTCCCGATCTCGTTCTGCCTAGTGATTGCTCTGGAGAGCTTCGCCGGGGAGCGAGAGCGCCAGTCCATCGAGCCGCTGCTGGCCGCGCCGCTGTCCAACCACCAGCTGTACTTGGGCAAGATGGCTGCGGCCCTGGTCCCGCCGGTGGCGGCGGCCTTTCTCGGGATCGCAGTCTACCTTTTCGGTCTTTGGTGGCAGGTCGGCTGGGTGCCACCGGCAAATCTGCTGGGCCAGATTCTGATGTTGACTGCTGCCCAGGCCTTCGTAATGGTCGGGGCGGCGGTGGTCATCTCCTCTCAGACGACATCGGTGCGCGCCGCCAATCTGCTGGCGTCTTTCATCATCATCCCGGCCTCCCAGTTGATCATCCTGGAGAGCATGGTGATGTTCTGGGGCAGATACCAGGTGCTTTGGGGGATCTTCATCGCGCTGGTCATCTGCGCCGTACTGCTGTCGCGTATTGGCATCCACCTCTTCAATCGTGAAGAGCTGCTCGGACGGGAGATCGACCTGCTTGACCTGCATTGGGCGGGCCATGTGCTGCGCGAGTCCTTCTTGGGCGGGGCGAAGAATCCGTGGCAATGGTACCGCAGCCTGTTCACAGGTTCGCTTCCCCGGCTCAAGATTCCGGCGCTGATTGTCACCGTCGCCATGGTGTTGGGGTTCCTCCTCGGCGTTCGATTCGCCTCGACCTATACCCTTCCGCTCGAGACGCTGCCCATCGGCCAGGCGTCTGGCGCGGAGGCCCTGGACATGAGGCAGTTCGGCCTGCTTTCCGGTCAGGGGTGGGTTTGGGTGATGCTCAATAACGTCCGCGCCCTGCTGATCGCATCGTTCCTTGGGGCTTTCACCTTCGGGGTTGCCGGCATCATCCTGCTGTCGGCGCCGGTCGGTGTCATCGGCTACTTCGCGGGGAACCTGGCGATCTCCGGTTTCAATGCTCCCCTGTTGATCGGCGGTCTGGTGGTGCCGCACGGGGTCATTGAGATCCCGGCCGCGATTCTGGCCGGCGCCGCCATCCTTCGGCTGGGGCTGGCCTGGGTCAGCCTGCCGCGCGGGACATCGCTAGGGGAAAGCTGGCTTCGTGCTGTCGGAGAGTGGGCTCGGGTCGGGCTGGGGCTGGTGCTGCCGATGCTGGCCCTCGCCGCCGCTCTGGAGGTCTTCGTCACGCCCCTGGTGGCTATCAGGGTGCTGACAGGGGGCTAACATGGCGCGACTCGTCCTGCTGGGCACGGCCAGCGCCGTCCCGGATCCTCTACACGAAAACACACACCTGGCTGTGGTGGGCGCGGATGGCACGGTGCTGGTGGATTGCGTCGGCACGCCGGCGGTACGTCTGCCCAGAGCAGGCATCGCGATCGACTCGGTCACCGACCTGATCGCGACCCACTTCCACCCCGACCACGTTTCCGGGATCCCCTTGCTGCTGATGAACATGTGGCTGAGCGGCCGGCGCGCCGCCCTCCGGATCTACGGGCTGCATCACTGCCTGAAGCGGTTGGAGGACATGATGGCGTCCTACAACTGGGAGAACTGGCCGAACTTCTTCCCGGTGGCGTTCCACCGTCTCCCCGAAAGAGACATGATGCAGGTGTTGGAGACGGACGAAGTGCGGATTTTCGCCTCCCCGGTCCGACACCTGATACCCACCATTGGTCTGCGCTTTGAGGGTAAATCCAGTGGCAGGGTGATCGCCTATTCGTGTGACACGGAGCCGTGCCCGACGGTCGTCGAACTCGCCGCCGGCGCCGACCTGCTGATCCACGAAGCCTCAGGGCCAAGCGCCGGCCATTCGACGGCCGCCCAGGCTGCCGCCATTGCCCAGCAGGCGGAAGCCAAGGCGCTGCTGCTGATTCACTATCCCCCGGGGGAGGAGGAATCGCAGGCGCTGCGGCGAGAAGCGCTGATCGAGTTCCAAGGGGAAGTGACGCTGGCCCAGGACCTGATGTCGTTCGAGCTTTAGCCCCCAAACCCCCGACGGCCAGGTTCGGGCGCCGGCCTCAAGGTGGCGTGAAGAAAACGGAAGTCGCCGCGGGCGGGCAACAGGTCGACCACCTCCACCACGACGAAGTCCCGATCACCAAGCCTTACCTGACCCCCGACGGTTGGGGGCTGATCGGCATTCAGGATCGCGCCTGGATGCTCCTCGCCAGCGACCACGTAGCTGACTTTGTATACCGGAGACATGGCTGCCCTCACCGGCCGGTCAAGTTGCGGTGGCGGAGCTTGAACGACAGATCCGCTGCCAAATTGTGCATGACCAGGTAGCCAAGGTGGAAGTCCTTCTCGCACAGAGCGATGAACTGCTCACGATGGATTGCCTGCAGCACCGTCGGATCGGACATAGCCCTGACGCTGGCGCTGCGAGGGCCGTAGTCGACCAGGGTCATCTCGCCGATCAGCTGCCCTCGCCCGAGGTTGACAACGGCGCGCGGCGTTGCACCTCCTGCGGGGGCGGAAGGAGTGACTTCCGCCCAACCTTCGCAGATGACAAACATGTGCTCGCCAGGTTCGCCCTGCAGCGTGATCGAGTCACCGGCATGGAAGATGCGTTCCTGGCACAGGCTGGAGACCGCTCGGAGTTCGTCCTCGGTCAACCCATCAAACAGCTCAACCTTGCGCAGCAAGGGTACCAGGTCCATGTCCACCTCCTCTGGCCAGACTGGGGAAGGGGCGCTGGGTCCCTGTCTCCGATTCTACAATCGATCAGGGACAGGGCAACCGGGGACCTTCGGGCGCCGTCGCCGACCGGACGGTGTGGTACAATCGCCTGACCTCCCCGCCAAAGGGCGAAATCCCCCATGACCGCGCCATTCCCAGGTCCAAACGCATCGGCATTCCTGTTCGGAGCCGAGGATGACTCATGGCGTTTGCCCAGTGAGTCTGGCAGCGAGTGGAAGGCCCGCCGTGGCGCTCACATCTGGAGGCCGCCGACCGACGTCTTTGAACGCGATGACGCCTATGTCGTGGTCGTGGAGGTGGCGGGCATGCGGGGAGGAGAGTTCTCGGTCAACCTGGAAGACCGAGTCCTGTGGATCCGTGGCATCCGCCTGGACTCCGGTGTATCGAAGGCATACCACCAGATGGAGATCGCCTATGGCGAATTCGAGACCGCCGTCGGCATCCCGGCGCCGATCGAGGCCGCCAAGATCGAGGCCGTGTACGCCGACGGCTACCTGCGAGTGACGCTCCCCAAGAGCACGCCCAAGTCGATCAGGATCTCGGGGTAGGCGGCACATGATCGAGGGAAGATCGCCAGAGTCAGACAGCCCTCGCCTCTCGCTGAACCCAGCGCTCCGCGAATGGAGCTCCGTATGGCGAACCGAGGCCGGCGAGTCCTCCTTCATCCCCGTGCAGCAGGAGGGCGAGCAGTCGCATTCTGCCGGCGGGCCGCCCACCTCGGAGGAAATCCCCAAAGAGATCCCGATCCTCCCTCTGCGCGGCCTCGTGGTGTATCCGCATACTGCCGTGCCGCTCACCATCGGCCAGCCGCGGTCGATCTCACTGGTCGACGAGGTCGCCGGCGGATCCCGCTTGTTGGGCCTGGTGGCTTCGAAGAACCCTGAACTCGACTTGCCGGGCCCGTCCGACCTGTTCTCCTGCGGCACGGTCGCCATGATCCAAAGGCTGTTCCGCGCACCGGACGGGACCATCCGCTTGATTGTCCATGGGCTAGCCCGGTTCAAGCTGGACGAGTTTGTATCGCTCGAGCCCTACCTCAAGGCACGGGTATCGTTGATGCCTGAGACGGTCGAGGGAGGGCTGGAGATGGAGGCCCAGGTTCGGGCCGCCAAAGACCAGTTCCAGAAGATCGCCGAACTGGCGCCCGCCCTCCCGAGGGAGATCATCACCAGCGTTCTGATGCTCGAGGATCCGCTTCACGTAGCATATACCATCACCAACTACCAGCGGATGGATCTCGATGAGGCGCAAGTCATCCTGGAAGAGGATTCGGCGCTAGCGAAACTGAAGCGCCTGAATGCCCTCCTCGGTCGCGAAGTAGAGGTCTTGTCGCTGGGGCAGCAGATCCAGCAAGAGGCGCGAACAGAGATCGAGAAGGTCCAGCGTGAGTACTTCTTGCGGGAGCAATTGAAGGCCATCCAGCGTGAGCTAGGCGAGGGCGATGAGCAGGCGGCGGAGGTTGAGGAGTTCCGTCAGAAGCTGTCTGCGGCCAACATGCCCGAAGAGGCCGAGAAGCAGGCGCGGCGGGAGCTGGATCGGCTTGCCCGCCTGCCGACCGCCGCCGCCGAATACGGGGTGATCCGCACGTACCTCGATTGGCTGGTGTCGCTTCCGTGGTCGAAGGCGACTGCGGATAATCTCGATCTGTCGCACGCGCGCTCCGTGCTAGATGCGGACCACTACGGCCTCGAGGATGTCAAGGAGCGCATCCTGGAGTACCTGGCGGTGCGCAAGCTCCGCCTGGAGCGGCATGGTCAGATCGAAGTGGCGGTAGCCGACGAAATCCGCAAAGAACGGGAGGGAGTCATCCTGTGCTTTGTCGGTCCGCCCGGCGTCGGCAAGACTTCGCTGGGCCGGTCGATCGCACGCGCCACGAATCGCAAGTTCATCCGCGCATCGCTGGGCGGTGTCCACGATGAGGCCGAAATCCGCGGCCACCGTCGCACGTACATCGGCGCGCTGCCCGGCAGGATCTTGCAGGCGCTCAGGCGCGTGGAATCCCGCAATCCGGTGTTCATGCTGGATGAGGTAGACAAGCTCGGGCAGGACTTTCGTGGTGACCCGGCCTCGGCCCTGCTGGAGGTGTTGGACCCGGAGCAGAACCGGGAGTTCCGCGATCATTACCTCGAAGTCGCCTTCGACCTGTCCCAGGTGATGTTCGTCACCACCGCCAACTGGCTGGAAACCATCCCAGCCCCGCTGCTCGACCGCATGGAAGTGATCCAAATCTCAGGCTACACGGAGTCGGAGAAGATCGCGATCGCCCGCGGCTACCTGGTTCCGCGGCAGCAGAGAGAGAACGGGCTCAAGCCGTCGGAGTTCGCCCTCACCGACGAGGCGCTAGGGACGATCATCCGCTCGTACACTCGGGAAGCTGGCGTACGCAATCTCGAGCGCGAAATCGGTCGGGTGGCGCGCAAGGTGGCGACCTCGGTCGCCGAAGGCAGGGCAACCGAGGTCACGGTCACGGCCGAGGCGGTGAGCGCCCACCTGGGCAAGCCTCGCTTCTTCGGCACCGAGGAGCTCGCCGACCGGACTTCCCTGCCGGGTGTGGCTGCCGCCCTGGCCTGGACCCCAACCGGCGGGGACGTGCTTTTCATCGAAGCCACGGCGATGCCTGGGGGCAGGGACTTCCTGCTGACGGGATCGCTTGGACAGGTGATGCAGGAATCCGCCAGAGCGGCGATGTCCTACGTGCGCTCGGTCTCGAAGACACTGGGCATCGAAGACGCCTTCTGGAAAACACACGACATCCATCTGCACATCCCCGCCGGCGCCCAGCCGAAGGACGGGCCGTCGGCCGGAGTGACCATGGCAGTGGCGTTGGCGTCGCTGGCGACCGGCCGTCCCGTCCGGTCGGATGTCGGAATGACCGGCGAGATCACCCTGCGCGGCAAGGTGCTGCCGATCGGGGGCGTCAAGGAGAAGGTGCTCGCTGCCCACCGGGCTGAGTTGCGCCAGGTCATCCTGCCGAAGCGCAATGAGGCCGACCTGGACGATGTTCCGGAGGAAATCCGCAAGCAGATGCATTTCGAGCTGGTGGACACCGTGGCTGAGGTGCTGAAGGCGAGCTTGGAAAGTCCACCCAAGCGGCGGTCGGGCAAGAGGACCCAACGCACCGGGACAAAGCTCCCGCAGGATGGGCGCAGCGGTCGATCAGGGAAGCGCCAACCCGTGGGGCAGACTCGTGCGGCCTCGTCGGAGGCCGGTCGCTCGAAATCGGGCAGGAAGGGAAGGAAGGCCGTCTCGGCCAAGAGCAGGTCGGGGCGGTCGGCAGGCGCCCTGAGTTAGGGTTGGCAAATGCCTCGGGTGATGATCATCGACGACGACCGGACGATGGTGGGCCTGCTGCAGTCGCTGCTCAGGCTGGATGGTTTCGAGACGGTCGACGGTGCGGGCGGGGAAGATCTCTTGGGGCGAACCCGCGCCGCCCAGCCGGATGCCATCTTGATGGACGTGTATCTGGCCGACAAGGATGGGCTGGAGCTGTTGGGAGCGTTGAAAGCCGACCCGGCGCTGACGGCTATCCCGGTCATCATGACCTCCGGAATGGATATGTCGGAGGAGTGTCGGCAGCTGGGCGCGGAGGAGTTTCTCGCCAAGCCGTATTCTCCTGATGACCTGGTCGCCCTGCTGCGGCGGCTAACGGACCCAAAGTAAGACATTCGTAGGCGAAGAAAGGTAGAACCAACCTAGTGCGTAAGAAAACGACGTCTCCCTCCCGCCAATGGCGGGTGATGGATCTGCACGTACATACGCCGGCCTCGGCCGACTACCAGGAGCACGGCGTCACGATGCTCGACCTGCTGCGGCGGGCGAAAGCGCGCGGCCTGGACGTCCTGGGCATTGCCGACCACAACACGGTGGCCGGGTACCGGAAGATGCGGTCGGAGATCGAAGATCTCGAGCTGCTTGAGAAGCTAGGGAGGCTGACGCCGTCCGAGAAGGAGC
>CAZBJQ010000063.1:0-15766 GCA_964492235.1 uncultured Anaerolineaceae bacterium
CTCACCATGTCAACCCTCTTGATGGCTCTCGCGCCTATGCCCTGATCCTCCACCCTCGGTCTGGCGCAAGCCAAGCGGAGCGAGCGACGGAGTTGGAGGTCCGGCGCACCTCCGACGCCGGGGGAGCGTTGAACATGAGTCGGCAGGTGATCGCCATGGACGCCGAGGACACCGAAATCCCCTTCTCCGATCCTGACCACGGCTGGCTGCTGATCTACTCGAAAGGAGAATTCCTGCCCGAGGAGGAAACCGGCAGTGTCCAGCGCACCGTCGACGGAGGGCTTACCTGGACAACGGTCTCCGCCTGCTCCCTGGAGTTGGGGGCCCTGCTCGTGGCAGGCAGCCTGACCCCGAACTGCAATGCGGTAGGAATCGCCTTCAGCGATGCCTTGAACGGTTGGATCACAGAGGATTGCGATCCAGTTGGCCGCATGCTCTACCGGACACAAGTTGCCGGGGGAACCTGGTTCCCAAAGGCGCCGCCCAACCCAGCCGGGATGCCAGAGGGACACTTCCAGCAGGCCTTCTCCTACCTCGATCCATCGGTCTTCGTGACGCCGAAGGCTGGGACCCTCTTGGTGGCTGAACGGGGTCAGCCCGCAATGCTCTACCATTGCGCGACTCACGACGGCGGACGATCGTGGAGATTGCTCGATCTGCCTGGAGGTGTCTGGCGGGGCGCATTCGATTCAGTCAGCGACCATCTCGCCTGGGCCACCGGAGGCAACGCTCTGTTCATGAGCCGCGATCTGTAGGAAACCTGGCCCAGGTCACGCACCGTCGGGGCGAGTGGATCGACGCATCGAACTCGTGACTGCCGATAGCGGCTGGATCCGGCTGGTGGGGGACCAGATCGACTCCACGCATGATACCGGTGCCACCTGGACGGCCTTCGAGCCGATGGTCGTTGGTGGGCAATTGGCTGGGTGGCAGCCCGTCGAGGGGAGAGTTCGCGACATGCGCCAGTTTCTCTCGGGAGGCAGGGCTTCTTGGCCAGCCTCCTAGGACAGCCTTTCGTCAGGCGAGATAGTCGCGCAGGTGGCGGCTGCGGGTGGGGTGGCGCAGCTTGCGCAGAGCCTTGGCTTCGATCTGCCGGATTCGCTCGCGCGTCACGTTGAAGTACCTGCCGACCTCTTCGAGGGTGTAGTCCTTCCCATCCTGCAGTCCAAAGCGCATCTCCAGCACCTGCCGCTCGCGCTCGGTCAGCACCGACAGAGCGCTCTGCACCTGGTCCTTGAGCAGCTCGCGTGCGGCGGCGTCCACCGGCTCCGGCAGGGTCTCATCCTCGATAAAATCCCCGAGCTGGGACGACTCCTCGGTGCCGACGGGAGTCTCGAGCGACATCGGCTCCTGAGCGATGCGCATGATCCGGCGCACCTTGGATGCAGCCCGGCGCCACTTGCGGTCGAGTGCAGGGTCGAGCTCCGTCTCTTCCGCCTGCGCTCTTAGAACGGCCGCCACCTCGCTCGCCTCCATCAGGTCCATCTCGAGTGCCAGCTCCTCGGAGGTCGGCTCTCTCCCCAGCTCCTGCACCATGCGACGCTGGATGCGCATCAGACGGTTGATCGTCTCGACCATGTGAACGGGTATTCGGATGGTGCGCGCCTGATCGGCGATGGCCCGGCTGATGGCTTGTCGGATCCACCAGGTGGCATAGGTGCTGAATTTGTATCCTTTGGCGGGATCGAACTTCTCCACCGCCCGCAGCAGGCCGATGTTCCCTTCCTGGATCAGATCCAAGAAGGCAATCCCCCGCCCCATGTACCGCTTGGCCACACTGACCACGAGCCGCAGGTTCGAGCGGATGAGCGCCGCCTGGGCCTCATCCGCCAGCAGGCCGATCTGCTGCTCGTCCGCCCGCAAGGCGCGCGTGTCCGGGACCCACTTGAGAAACGTCCGCAACGGCGGGAGCCCGCCGTAGCGCGCCATCCGCTCGAGCAACTTGTGCTGGACGATCGGCGGCATCAGGTACAACACCAGGAAGACATCCAGGGCGTTGCGAGCCGTGTTCTCCCACGCTGGATCCGTGCCCCAAGTTCCATTGTTGAGCCAACGCCGGAGGAACGAGGGCATCTCGCCCTGCCAGGTCTTGCGCAGCTGCTGCGCTTCCACCACCACTAGCAGCATGTCCGGCTGATGGTAGCGCAGGCGCCGGGCATCTTCCGCCACCCGTTTCCACGAGGTGCGCAGGTCGTCGAACAGCATCTGTTGAGTGGCCAGGGCCTGCTCCGAGGCCTTGCGCCTCGAAGCACGTCCGGCTTGAAGGATGGCCAGGCGGCGCGGGGCCTGCATGCGGACTGCCAGCCACAGCTCCTGATCCGAGCCAATCAGTTCGACCCGGCCGATCTCTTTCAGGTAGAGGCGTACAGGATCGTCGGCGAGCTCGAGGGCGACCGTGAGATCCTCGGGCTCGGCCTCCTCCTCGACGGCGTCTTCTTCACCGTCGAAGACGTCTTCGATGTCCGGCTCGATCTCAACGACCTCGCCTTCGACCGTTCCAACCGCTTCCTCAGATTCGAGCTCGCCCTCGTCTTCGGGCTCGAACGGACCCGCCTCGAGCAGCTCGTCGTGCCTCGTGTCGTCGTCGACAGGATCCATCCCGCCCTACCGTCTTCCGCTCATTGCCAGGTAGCTGATCTCGCCCGACTGGCCGCCCATGGCCTGCTCGACCCGTGACTTGTGCTCGGCAAGGCGCTGGACCTCCCGCACCAAACCGGTCACCAGGTCCTCCGCCTCTGCCGCCTGCCGCCCGCTGGACTGTGCCTCCAGCAGCTGGAACTGCGCCTGGCTCAGGCCGATTTCCAGCCGCTGTTTGCGGAGCTGCAGGAAGCGAGCCACGACCTCCTCGGCCACCTTGCGCTGTTGGGTGTCCAGGCTGACCATCTGACCGATGCTCTCAATCCGCTCGAGCATCGCCAACGCCTCCGGCTGCAGCTCCGGCTCCAGGCGGGTCTGCCAGTACTGGCCAGGCTCGACCTGGTCCTGCGCCAGCCCCTCCCGGGCAGCCTGAAAGATAACCTGACGTTGGGTACCTGTAAAGTCCACCGCCGAGAGCCGCTCTAACCCCAGCTCTTGGAAGACGCGATCGAGGGCGTACAGGATCTCCGGGTCGCGCAGGACCAATCCCAGGCAGAACAGCTCGACCGCTGCACGTGAAGGGACGTCGGCCGGCGCCGACGGTTCCACCGCCGCTGGCTTGGACGCCCGGCCCCGGGCCGGACCTCGCCTCCGTGGCTGGGATGTCGTCAGCGCCCGCTCGTCGACCTTGATCCTGCGGGCCAGAGCCTGACGGTAGGCCTCCCGCTCGATCGGGTCGGCCACATCTTCGATCAGCGGCAGGATCGTCTTGGCCACCTCCGATTTGACCTTCGCATTCTCCAGATCCTTCCCCTCGGTGACCACATCCAGGACGAACTCGACGACGGGCTTGGACGCGGCCACCAGGTTGGTCCAGGCTTCCAATCCCGTGGCAACGAGCTCATCCGGATCGATTCCGGGAGGCAGCGTAACCACGCGCACGTCAGCGTCCAGCCTGCCTTCGAAGCGGACCAAGCCGCGGGCCTCAAAGACTGGGTCGATCTCCCTGTCCATCGCCTGCCGGGCGACCTCCAATCCCCGGATGGTCGCCTGGTAACCCGCGGCGTCGGCGTCCAGCGCCAGCACGATCCGCCGTGTGTGACGCTTGAGCAATCGGAGTTGCGCCTCGGTCAGGGCCGTGCCCATCGGAGACACCACATTCCCCTGCCCGGCCTGATGCAGCGCGATCACATCCATGTAGCCTTCGACCAGCACGGCCTGGCCGGCGGACCGAATCGCCTTGCGCGCCTTGTCCAGGCCGTACAGCAGGCGTCCCTTGTCGAACAGCACCGTCTGCGGGGAGTTCAGGAACTTGGGCACGTCCGCCGGATCAACAATGCGGGCGCCGAACCCCACAAGACGCCCTCGTGCATCACGGATCGGAAGCATGATCCGGTGGCGGAAGCGGTCGTGCAGCGTTCCAGCCGCACTCTCCGAAACGATGCCGGCTTCGGTCATGTCCTGGGGCGAGTAGCCTTTGTCTCGCAGCTGGTCGAGGATGGTGGCCCACCCGGGCGGCGCGTAGCCCACCTCGAATGTCTCCAGCGCCGCATCCTCGATCCCCCGACCATGCAGGTAGGCCAGAACCGGCTTGCCGGCAGCCGTGTTGATCAGTTGGTGACGATAAAAGGCGCTGGCAGCTTCGAGCAGAGACCGAAGCCGAGCGTGCGTCTCCTCATCGGCGCTCTCTCCGGCCTCCCGCTCATGCAGCTCCACGCCGGCCCGGGCCGCCAGCTGCCGCAGGGCCTCCTTGAAGTCCAATCCATCCTTCTTCATCACGAACTTGAAGACGTCGCCGCCTTCGTTGCATGCGCCGAAGCAGCGCCACGTCCCGCTTTCGGGGAACACCACAAAGGCCGGGGTGTGCGTGTTGGGGTGGAAGGGACAGAAGCCGGTGTAGTTCTTGCCCGATCGCCGTAGCTTGACCGAGCCGCCGATCACCTCGACGATGTCGAGACGGTCCTTGATCTCCTCGGTGACGCTTCCGGCGGTCATCGGGAGCGCCCGCCTAGAAGCCTTCCAGTCGTGACAGGTCGGCGACGCCGTCCGCCAGAGCCGCGATGCGCTGCAGCATCCCCAACCGCGTCCGCCGCAACGCCGGCTGCTCGGCCATCACCAGCACGTCTTCGAAGAAGCGTGTGATGCCCGGCACCAGGGGCTCGAAGACCTGCATGAAGTCGTCCACCGAGCCCGCCTGTCTCGCGTGCGACTCCGCCTTCTGCAGCCCGGCTAGCAGCTCAACCTCGGCAGGCTCTTGCAGCAGGCTCGTCTCGACGGGGTAGCGTTCGGTCTCGCCGCGCACGATTCGCACGCAGCGGGCATAAGCCTGCAGTCTTGCCGGCCAGCCTTCCTTGCCCACGCAGGATGCAAGGCGGTCGACCGCCTGGAAGGCCGATGTCGGGTCGTGCCCCTGGGCCGCCAGCACGGACGCCACAACGTCGTGGGCGTGATTCTCACCCAGAAGCGATTCTTCCCGCCCCACGATGAAACTCAGGCACTCCTGCCGGGACTCATCCGTCACTGCCAGCGGCATTCCCTGCGCCGCTTGACCCAGAGCGCGCCGCAGGTCGAGGCTGATTCCACATGTCACCAACAGTTGGATCAAGCCCATGGCCGCCCTGCGCAAGGCGAATGGATCCCGCGTCCCGGTTGGCTGCAGGCCGACCGCAAACAAACCGACGAGGGTGTCGAGCCGGTCGGCAATTCCCACCGCCCTTCCCGCTTTGCTGGCCGGGAGATCATCCTTGGCATGTCTTGGGAGATAGTGCTCCCGAATGGCCAGGGCGACCTCCGGTGGTTCGCCGGAATGCAAAGCGTACTTGCTTCCCATCACCCCCTGCAGGGAGGTCATTTCGACCACCATCTCGGTCATCAGATCGGCCTTGCACAGGTGAGCGGCCCGGCGGGCCGTCGCTTCCTCCGTCGCGTTCAGCCCCAGGTCGGGGGCCAGCAACCCGACCAGCCGCTCCACCCGCTCCGTCTTGTCGAGCATGGACCCCAGCTGGGTTTGAAACGTCAGCCGGGACAGCCCCGGCAGGTGGGCCTCGAGAGGCCGCTCCAAGTCCCGGCGCACGAAATAGGCGGCGTCGGCATAGCGCGCCCGCAACACATGCTCGTTTCCCCTGACGACGATCTCGAGGCCATCACGGCCCCCGTTGCGCACCCCAAGGAAGTACGGCAGCAGCTCGCCGCCGCGGGTAACAGGGAAGTAGCGCTGATGTTTCTTCATCACCGCCGCCAGGACCTCCGGCGGCAGGCGCAGATGCTCTGGCTCGAAGGTCCCGCGGAAGACCGTCGGCGCTTCCACAAGGTTGGCAACTTCCGAAAGCAAGTCCGGATCCTCAACGCACTCGCCGCCAACCTCGGCCGTGGCGAGTCTGGCCGACTCTGCAATCGTCGCTACCCGGTGCTGTGGGTCAAGCAGAACGCCTCGCTGCTCCATCAGAGGCAGGTAGTCCTTTGCATGGCGCAGCGAGAGCATGTCTGGTTTCGAGAAGCGCAGGCCGCGCGTCATGCGTCCAGAGTGCAAGCCGGCGAATGCAAGCGGCACTACCTGGTCGCCATGCAGGGCGAGCAGCCAACGGACGGGCCGCGAGAAGAGCACACCGCTGTCCTCCCAGCGCATCGTGCGCTCGAACCGCAAGCCGGCGATCATCTCCCCGAGCAGTTCACCCAACACCTCGGTGCTGGCCCGCCCGGGTTCTTTGACCTCGGCCACGACGTACCGCCCACCCTCCAGCTGGCGGACCTGCAAGGCTTCCACGGGAACCCCGCGGCTGCGGGCAAAACCCTGGGCGGCCTGTGTCGGGCGGCCATCGGCGCCGAAAGCTCGTTCGGCCGGTGGGCCCTTGGCGGTCATCACCTGATCCTGCTGGATCGGCGCCAGCGCCTCCACTTGAACGACCAGACGCCGAGGGGTCCCCGCGACAGTGATACCCTGGTGGGCAAGGCGTGCTGACTCCAGCAGCCTGGGCACAGCCTGGCGCAGTTGCTCGAGGGCTGATGTGAGATCGCCTGCCGGTAGCTCCTCCGTCCCGATCTCGAGCACAAAAGCCGCCGCGGCGGACAGGGGTTTGCCGGCCTTGGCGGCAGGTCTTGCCTGCGGAGTGCGCTCGGAGAGCCAGGGGAAGCCCAGCACCTGGCGCTGTGCTAGGTAGGCCTCTGCGGTGCGTCGCGCCAGATCGCGCATGCGGTTGAACAGCCCGGCCCGCTCGGTCACGCCGATGGCGCCGCGTGTGTCCAGCAAGTTGAAGAGGTGGGAGCAATTCAAGACGTAGTCATGGGCGGGCAGCACGAGTCCGGCCGCCAGGGCGCCATTGGCCTCGGCTTCCGCCCGGCGAAACATTTCCCACAGATTGTCGACATCGGCCGTTTCGAAGTAGTAGCGGCTGTGTTCTTGTTCTCCCGCCAGGTTGAGGTCGCCGTAGGTATGGGAATCGCTCCAGGGGATCTCGGCAAAGTGATCGAGGCCGTTCAGCGCGATCAGGATGCGTTCCAGGCCGTACGTGATCTCAACCGACACGGGCTCGAGCACGATCCCGCCCGCCTGCTGAAAGTAGGTGAACTGGGTGATTTCCTGACCGTCCAGCCAGACTTCCCACCCCAGTCCCCACGCTCCCAGCGCGGGCTGTTCCCAGTTGTCCTCCACGAAGCGAATGTCGTGGACCTTCGGATCAACCCCCAAATGCAGCAGCGACTGCAAATAGATCTCCTGCGGATTGCCCGGGTCTGGCTTGAGAACGACCTGGAACTGGTAGTGCTGTTGCAGGCGATTGGGGTTCTCACCGTAGCGGGCATCATCGGGACGGATGGACGGCTCGACATACGCCACGCGCCAGGGCTCCGGGCCGAGCACACGCAGATACGTGGCAGGGTTCATGGTTCCAGCACCGACCTGGGTGTGGTAGGGCTGCCAGATCACACACCCTTGATCCGCCCAGAAGTGCTGAAGATCCATGATCACATCTTGAAGAGTCCGCCCCATACGCGCCTCGTCGTCCAGTTGCCCTTCGTCAGGGGAGCTCACGAACCTGGTGCAGGAAGGCCGGAACGTTCAGCCTGCGCTCCAGCAGGTGACTCATGTAGACCTGCATCAGGCGTTCCATCTCCTGCATCACCGCCTCGCTCACTCGTGCCCCAGCGGCCACGGCGTACGTACTCCGCTGATAGTGACGCAACACGCGCAGCGCACCCAGCGAGACAGGGAGAGCCTCACCCCGGGCTTTGCCGCAGGTCGGGCAGAGCACGCCCCCGAGTTCCGAAGAGAAGAACTGGGACTCCGGCCGGATCTCGGCAGTGCAGCCAACGCAGCGGAACAACTCCGGGCGGTAGCCGGTGATCTCCAGCAGCCGGAGCTCAAAGTGGCGGATGATCGGCCCAGCTTCAGCCCCCGCCGACAGGCGCTGCAGGGTGTCGGTGAGCAGCCGGTATTGAATGCGGGCCTCCCCCTCAGCCACACTGAAGCGGTCAACCAGCTCTGCCGCGTAGAATGCATATCCCAGCCGTTCGAGATCTTCCGCCGGCAGCGGGTAGGTTTCCAGGGACTGAGCCTGGGTGATGATATCAAGCTCTCGCCCTTTGGCCAGGAGCAGCTCGACTCTCGTTAGGGGTTCAAGGTGGCCGGCTTTGCGGGAGGTGGGGCGCCGCACGCCCTTGGCCACCAGGCGGATCTTGCCGTATTTGGGCGAGAAAACCGTGAGCAGGCGGTCGGCCTCACCCAGGTCCCCCCGCCGCAGGACCACCGCCTCTGTCCGGTAGACTCGCTCGCGGGCGGCCACATCGGGATTATACCAGTCGGAATCACTTGCGCCCTGCCCGCGGGCTGGACCGGTGCCTGCAACGCGGGCCGAGGCCGCGCTGGCGGGTAGGTTACAATCTCGGCCCGTCGCCTGCGTCGGGACGGCGAGACCCGCCACTCAGCCGCCTCCGGCAGCGAGTCGAGGAACCGATGCGACTCAAGTGGATTGTGCACCCGTTCCTGTTCGCCCTGTACCCGGCGGTCGCCCTGCTGGCCGTCAACATCGTTTGGGTCCCGGTCGGCGAAGCCGCGCGGGCAATGCTGGCTTCGCTGGCCTTGTGCCTGCTTCTGTTCGCAGGCCTATCGCTGCTCGTTCGTCAGCCATACAAGGCCGGGCTGATCACGTCGGTGCTGCTCGTCTCGTTGTTCAGCTATGGCCATGTCTACGGCTTGCTGCGCGATCTGGGGCTTCACGAAAGCCTGGGGCGTCATCGCTACCTGGCGCCCATGACGGGAGCCTTGCTGCTGCTGGCCATCCTGGCCGTACTGCGCACGAAACGGGAGCTTAAGAACCTCACCCGTCTGCTCAACTACGTGGCCGTGTTCAGCCTGATCCTGCCCCTCTTTACAGTGGCTCGCTACGAGATAGAGCGCCTGAGGACACCGCCTTCTGTGCACACGACGGATCAGTTCATTCCCGGGCTCCAGCTGCCGGCGGACGCCCCGCCGCCGGACATCTATCTCATTATCCTTGACGCCTATGCCCGAGAGGACATCCTGCATACGGTCTTCAACTACGACAACGCCGAGACCCTCGACGCCCTGCGCGATCTGGGCTTCTATGTCGCCGATCGCAGCCGGGCCAATCACGCCCAGACCAGCCTGTCGTTGGCCGCCCTCTTGAACATGGACTACGTGCCAGCGCTACTGCCTGATGCCAACCCGGACAGCGTCAACCGCGAGCCACTCTGGCAGTTGATTCAACATAGCCGTGTACGCCGCGCCTTGGAGGAGCTCGGGTACACAACGGTGGCCTTCTCGACCGGGCTTCATGGCACGGAGATACGCGACGCCGACATCTTCCTGACCACGGGGACTCTCGACCAGGCGCTGGGCTTGCGAGGGATCAACGCCTTTGAGGGCATGCTGGTGGAGGGCTCTGCCGGAAAGCTGTTGACCGACCTGTCGATCGCTCTACCCAGATCCCTACCTGATCTGCAGTATCCTTACCGGCTCCATCGCGACCGGATCAACAACATCTTCGATCAGCTTGAGGCACTTCCCGAGACACAGGGACCGAAGTTCGTCTTCGCCCACGTGATTGCCCCTCACCCTCCGTTCGTCTTCGGGCCAAACGGCGAAGCCGTCAAGCAGGATCAGCCCTATACCCTTGGGGACGCGGGCATGCCGATCGCCGACAGTGAGTACATTGGAGCCTATCGGGACCAGGTCCGCTACGTCGACAAGCGGTTGCTTCAAACGGTTCGCGCGATCCTGGCGAACTCGGAGCGGCCTCCGATCATCATCGTCCAGGCCGACCATGGCCCGGAGGGCAGGCATGCCAGCGTCTCCTATCCTCAGGAGCGGATGACAATCTTGAATGCCATCTATCTCCCCGGCGGGGACGGTGGGAGCCTGTATGAGGACATCACGCCTGTCAACACTTTCCGCCTGATTCTCCAACGCTACTTCCAGGCGGACATCCCGCTTCTCCCCGATCGCGTGCTGTACTCGCAGTACCGCCAGCCCTATCAGTTCATCGACCTAACAGACAGCATCGAGTGATCCAACCGACTGTCGAGTCAGCCGCCGGCGACAAGCCGCAGCGGGGGTGGCCCAGCAGCTCCGCCCTAGCCTTTCTTGAGATGTTCGGGGCCGAAGGCGTCGGGCAAAAGCTGGCTCAGTTTGGCCTGCCGCACCAGTTTGCCATTCCGGTCGGCGATCAGAATCAGCATCTCCGGCCCGAACTCCGAAAGCACCTGGCGGCAGGAACCACAAGGCGAGCCTCCGTTTTCAGTGACAACCGCCATCGCCCGGAAGACGCGCTCGCCGCAACCCACGGCATGGAAGACCGCACTGCGCTCGGCGCAAATCCCCGTTGGGTAGGCCGAGTTTTCGACGTTGACGCCGGTGTACACCTTGCCGGAAGCTGTCAGCAGGGCGGCCCCGACCGGATACCCCGAATACGGCGCGTAGGCCGCGCTCCGAGCCTGCCGGGCGCGCTCGATCAGATCACGCTTCAGATCCGCTGTCAGTCTCATGGGAACGCTCCGCAGGTACTGGCCGCACGACGGTCGCTCGCACCTTGCGAATCCGCCGTCCGACCACCTGCTCCACGGTCAGATTCAGGCGGCCGGCACGCAAGGTGTCGCCCTGTGCCGGGATGCGGCCGAGTTGGCTGTAGATGAAGCCGGCCAGCGTCTCACTCGACACCTTTGGTAGCTCGGCCCCGGTCAGCTGATTGACGTCATCCACATCGATGCCGCCGGTGAACACGAATTCGGACTCCCCCACCTGGTGGTAGGCACGCTCTTCGGCCCGGTCATATTCATCGCGGATCTCGCCGATGATCTCCTCGACGATATCCTCGATGGTCACGACCCCGGCCGTCCCGCCGTACTCATCGACGACGACCGCCATGTGCACCAGCTTCTCCTGCAGCTCCTCCAACAGGTCGTCGGCTTTCTTGGCCTCTGGGACAAAGTACGCCTCCCGCGCCAGGTTCTTGATCGGCTGCTCCTGCCCGCCACTTTGCCAGGCACGCAACAGGTCCTTGACATGCAGCACACCGACGATGTTGTCGATCGACTCTGAGAAGACCGGGACACGCGAATGGCCCGTGCTCAGGATCTGACGCGTCGCCTCCGAGACCGGGGTGGCCCCGTCCAGCGCCTGGATGTCGATCCGGGGAACCATGACCTCCCGGGCCAGAGTGTCGCTCAGCTGGAAGATGGAGTAGATCATCTCCTTCTCCTCTTCCTCGATCGCGCCCCCTTCTTCTCCAGCGTCGACCAGCGTCATAATCGCTTCCTCGGTGACCAGCGCATACGTGCTGCCTCCCCGCCTGCCAGACACCCACCCCGCCAGCCGCAAGGCAGCTCGGGAAAAGGGCCTGGCGAGGAGGACCACGGCACGCGCCGGCCCCGCCATCCGGATCGCCCAGGCTTCCGGCTGGCGCAGGACGACGTTCTCCATGCTCCACTCGACCAGACCGACGAGCAGTCCCGCACCCAGCAGAACCGCGAGCAGGACCAGCAGTTCGATCTCAGGCTGCGTCGCCCGCGCCCCCAGCGCAAAGGCCAGGCCATACACCAGCAGACGGGTCAGACCCTGGACCAGCCGAAAAGCCAGCAGCAGATCGCTGGCCTCCGAGGCCACCTGATAGGCCCGGTCGGCACCCCGATCCCCCTTCTGGCCCGCTTCGCGCAGCGCCGCCGGCCGTGAGTTGACCATGGCGCTGCGGGCGCCGGCCAGCAGGCCGTGGATGACCAGGGCCAAGAGGAACAGGATCGCCAGCCAGGAAGCCTCGGTCATGTCATTTCAGCTTGCGAATGGCCCGCGCCGGCGCACCAACCGACAGCGTGTGGTCGGGCACATCGCGGGTCACCACGGATCCCGCCCCGGTCGCCGCGCCCTCGCCCACGCGGATCGGCGCCACAAGCATCGTGTCGCTGCCAATGAAGGCCCCCGCACCGATCTCGGTCCGCTGCTTCTTGCCGTCCCGGCCGAAATTGCAGGTGATCGCCCCGGCGCCTATGTTCACTCCTTCGCCAACGGTGGCATCGCCCACGTAAGAGAAGTGCCCCATCTTGACTCCGGGCCCGAGCGTGCTGTTCTTGACCTCGCCGAAGTTCCCCATGTGAACACCATGCATCAGGTGAGCACCGGGCCTCAGCCGGGCGAAGGGACCGACCTCCACATCATCCTCCACCACGGCCCCCTCGATCACCGAGGCAACGATCCGACAGCTGGCTCCGATCTGCGCATCGCGCACGATGCAGTTCGGGCCGATCTGGCAAGCTGCCCCAATCGCGGTCTTGCCCTGCAAATGGGTGTTGGGCCAAACGACGGTGTCCCGCCCCAGGGCGACCTCGTGTCCGATGTAGGTGCTCGACGGGTCGATCAGGGTTACGCCCTCCAACATCCAGTGATCGTTGATCCGCCGCTGCAAAGCCCGCTCGGCCTCGGCCAGATGCGCCCGGTTGTTGACCCCAATCACCTCGTCTTGGTCTTCGGTCACCACCACCGGTAGGCGGGCGCCTTCCGCATATGCCATCCCCACCAGATCCGTCAGGTAGTGCTCACCCTTGGGAGACAACGGAAGCATTGGCAAGTGATCCCAGAGCCAGCCCGAGTCAAAGGCGTACACGCCGGAGTTGAACTCCATTTCCCCCGCCGCCCCACCCGTCCAATCGGCGTCTTCGACGATCGCCCGCGGAGTGCCGGATTCGTCCCTTACCACCCGGCCAAAGCCGCGAGCGGACGGCCCACGGTGCACCAGAAAGGCGAAGGGGGCCCGGCTCTCTTGCGAAGCCTGGATCACCCGCCGCATGGTCTCCCAGGTGACGAGGGGCATGTCGGCGCTTGCCACCAGCACCAGGTCGCACTGGCCGCGCAGGACGGACGCCGCTTGCAGCGCGGCGTGTCCGGTCCCCAGGCGCTCTGCCTGCACGACGAAGCGGCAGCGGTCGCCGGCGGTCTGACGCACGGACTCCGCATCCGGGCCAATGACCACCACTGGCCAGACCCCGGTGGCTGCGTGGCAGGCATCGAGACTCCACAGCAGCATCGGTCTTCCACCCAACGGATGCAAAACCTTGGGGATGCTCGACCGCATTCGCGTGCCGACGCCCGCAGCCAGGAAAACCGCCTCAATCCTCATGTCCACACCTCACTCGCCTGCCATTCCCGCGCCAGGAACGCGTGGTTCCCTGACGCCCTCAGGCCCCTTCGAGCGGAGGTCGCAGGGCCTTCTGATCGGCGCGTTGCAGAAAAAGGAACTCGCGATATGTGGGGTAACCCCACATATCGCGATCTCTCCCCGCGCCAGGCTGCTTTCGAGACAGCCCCCAACCCTACCCGGTCGTACGGGCTCTTCGAGCAGTCCGGCTTCTTGGCCCTGCAGAATACGTGATGTACTCCCCCAGATGGCTGGGGCGCCAGGATTCGAACCTGGATCCACGGATCCAAAGTCCGGTGTGCTGCCATTGCACTACGCCCCAGGGACGCCGCCTCGGCGGCAGGAACCGTGATTGTAACATGCGGTCCACGGGCGAGGTCGCCCTGCACAATGACTGGCGAAGGGGCATGGGGCGAAGCTGCAGCGAGCGACGGCAGGGTCGTTCTGGCGTCCGTCTCAGGAGGCTGTTTCATCCGGCAGCAGCCCGAGCTGACGAGCCTGCTCGTAGGTCAGCTCGTCGGCGCTCGGCCCCACGCCGTCGGCGTCGTCGACCGCCTTTTCCCAGAAACCCTCCGGGTCCTGCGATTTGGCCTTCTTCGAAGCTGCATCCAGATCGGGGCGGATGGCCTCCGGCGCACGCTGGATAGTCTCGTCGGCTGCCTCCGGCTCGCCCGGGAGCGGTTGGGTGGGTTCTGCGCTCACTTCGCTCGACACCGCCTTGAGCAGGTCTCTGGTGGCTGGTTGGGCTAGGCGCATGACTTCGCCGATTTGGCGGGTCCCCTTCCCGCCCGGGAAGGCAATCAGCAGCGCAAAGTCCATTCCGACATTGGACAGGAAGAATTCGTGCGTGCTTCCGGCAAAGAACTGGAAGGTCCCGGGGGTGGTGGAGGCGAGAAGCGTACTTACCTTCTGGCCCGTCGCGTAGGCGGTCACCAAGGCCGGCAGGACGATGGTCAGATCAAAGCCCAGCAGTTCCCCCGAGCGGGCTACAACCTGGGCGCGCTCGTCCACCAGCAGAACGGCCTCCGCCCCGAGGTCCCGTCGTAGGGCAGCCAGCCGTTCCGCCAGCCGAGGCTTCTCTTCCTCGGTCAGCGGGGCGGTCGTGGCCGGCTCTTCGGACAGCTGCAACGCCCGGGCGACTGCCTCCAGAAAGAAGGAGGTACCGATCGGCTTGCGCAGGAAGGCGACAACACCCATCTGTTGGGCCAGGGCCTGAATCTCATCCGTCGGCTGCCCGGTGATCAGGATCGCTCGTGCATTGGGGTTGAGCTGCCGTACCCGCGCCAGCAGGTCCAGGCCGGAGATTCCCGGGAGCCGCAGGTCGGTCACCAGTAGGTCGACCGGGCCGCGAGCGAGCTCGAGCAGAGCCTCTTCGCCGGAGGGTGCGTCGACAACCACATAGCCCTCACCGGAGAGTTCCAGGCTTGCTCGAAGCATGCGAGAAACCTGACGCTGGTCATCCACCAGGAGGATTCGCGACGGTCGCATCGTCACCCTACTCGCCAACACGCCGCCCAATGATCCGGGCTGACCTCCCGGAAGGGAGGTTCCTGGATCGCACAGTGGGGGACAGCTACAGGGCAGCGTGGATGGAAGCGACAACCTCTGGGAGGGTTGACAGGACTTGGCACATCTCCGGGAAGCAGGATCCGCTGCTTGTGGATGTGCGGGTCCGGGATCGGAATGGCTGACATCAGCGCCTGGGTGTATGGGTGGAGCGGGTTGGCGAACAGCTCGATCCGGTCCGCCATCTCCACCAGTTTACCGAGGTACATCACCGCCACCCGGTCGGAGACATGCTCCACCACGCTCATGTTATGGGCGATGAAGAGATAGGTCAGGTGGAACTCCTGCTGCAAGTCCTTGAGGATGTTCAGGACCTGAGACTGAATCGAGACATCGAGGGCCGAGACCGGTTCATCGGCCACAATGAAGCGCGGCTGCAACGCCAAGGCTCGGGCGATACCGATACGCTGACGCTGGCCGCCGGAGAATTCGTGAGGATAGCGCCGGGCGTGGTACTCCTCCAGGCCGACCTTGCGCAGCACATCCGTCACGATCTGCTGCCTTTCCCGCCCGTTGCCGATCCTGTGGATGCGCAGGCCCTCACCGACCGACTCGCCGATCGGCATCCGAGGATCCAGCGAGGAGTACGGATCCTGGAAGATGATCTGCATGTTGCGCCGCATGGCCTTCAATTCCCGACCACGCAGGCTGAAGAGATCCACCCCGTCGAAGGTGGCCGATCCGCCGCTCGGCTCGACCAGCCGCAGCATCGTTCGGCCGACCGTCGTCTTTCCGCAGCCGGACTCCCCGACCAGCCCCAATGTCTCGCCCTCACGGACGAAGAAGCTGACGTCATCCACGGCCTGCACCCAGGCGACGACCTTCTGCAGCACGCCCCCGCGGACCGGGAAGTGCTTGACCAGGTTCCGCACCTCGACCAGGTTCTTGTGGGGATCGGCGCCGGCCGTCCGGCCCTGCTGCTCGGCCACGCTATCTCGATTCTCCCTATCCCCGCTTCAGGGGCGCGAGGTGCCCCTCGCCATCTT
>CAZBJQ010000064.1:0-15548 GCA_964492235.1 uncultured Anaerolineaceae bacterium
CCACCCAGTAAGGCAAGGACAAGGGCTGCCCAAGCAACCTTCTTGGACAGCCCCATGTTTCTAACCGGAAGCACCCCTTTTCCATCAGCCTCCTACAGGGTGGCACTTGGCTCAGGCGTCTCGCTCGGCTCTTGCGTGGCGGTGTCTGCAACCGTCGGGGTCATGGTGGGGGTCAGGGTCGGCTCCGGCGTCAGGGTCGGCAGGGCTGGCGAGTGGAAACGCAGCAGCTTCGCCTGCTCATCCCAGCTGGACTGGAGGCTGACGACTTCGATGAAGGTCTGCCCGGGCTTCAGCCCCAACAGTTGACCCTGCTCCGCCCGAAGACTGAGCTTACCGCCCTCCGTGGACCACCGGACCGGGAACTGCCATCCATCGCGGAAGAGCCAGCCCGGCTGGTTCGCCTGGTTCAGCAGGTCAATCTCAAGGATGGTCCCCGCCACATTCTCGAAGTGGTGGTTGGCGAACAGGATCAGGACGTTTCCATATGCAAGCCGTTCCCCGGTCAACCGATCCACTGCCGGGTACAGCTCCCCTGTATCGTCGGCGCGGTCCTGGGATCGCAAGTAGACCCCCGCCTCCGGAGCGTAGTCCCACCCGACGTGGTCATAGCGATTGTAGATGATGCGCAGGCCGGGGGCCGGGACGCCGCCAACGGGGGTCTTTCTGGCGAATAGCAGGCCGGCGTGCTCCTTCGGATCGACCCTGAGTGCGGGAAGAGACTCGAGGTCATCCAGGGTCAGTCCGGCGCTGTTGACATCCTGGGAGTTTGCCGCGAAAACGCCAATGCGGTTGCTCAGCTGAGGGCGCACATCCGCTGAAGCACCGCGGGTGATCAGCGTCGCATCCGGGAAAAGCACCTTGATGTCTTCATATACCACGCGCCCCGAGCGGATCGGCGCGATGACGTATCCATAGGGGTTATCCGTCGGGCGGTCGGCAAGGATCTGCTTGAGGCGCGCTAGATAATCCCCATAGTAGACGGCCAGGAAGCGGCTCATCCCCTGCCCGATCGAGATCTCCCACACGATGGACGCCAGCGACAGGCCCGACTGCGGCCGCGCCGAGACCGGGAAGTTGGTGACAGACACCAGGAGCGGCGCCTGCCCCAGCGTAGCCGGGTCGTCCACCGGCATCCCTGTCAGTGGATTGAAGCCAGGGAGGTAGCCCGGGCCGACAATGGCCGGCAGCGGCGTGGCGGTGGCCGACGGCGGCGCCGTCTGGGTCTGCCTCGGGCGGGTGCCTCCGGGCGGCATCGGGGAGGAGGCGGTCCTCTCCGAGGGAGCCGGGTCGGGCAGCGGCGCGCCGGCTTTGTTCCCCGGCATCGTGCAAGCCTCGAGGGCGGCCAGGAGGATCACCCCTGTCCCGATCGAGTTGCGTGTCACACAACCTGACAGGCGACGATGCGCTGATTCGGCCATGACCGGCAATTCTAATGGATGGCGGCGGTGATGGGCCCGAATGTATCCAGAGACAAGGGAACGCCCTCCGGTGCCGGCGGCCTGGCTGGTGCCTGCGCCCTGGGTGACGGACAAACCGGAGCAGGCCGCAGGCGCAGGCAGCTTGTCTGTGCCCGCGCGACATGCTGCACACGGGCCCGGCCGGCGGGTAGCCGCCGGCGGCGTGTGTGTTGAAGTAGCTAGGAGTCTACCTGCAAGCCTAGCGCGCCGGCGGCCGCCCCGACACCTCGGTCAGAATGGCTTCGAACTGCCGCAGGCTGCCCGGGCTGTGGCCGGAGAAGTGGTTGTTGAAGTAGCCGTATACGTCCACACCGTCGCCAAGAAAGCTGCGCACGCGCTCCGCCCAGCCGGTCAGTTCCTTGGTGCGGTCGATTTGGATCCGGTCGAACGTCGAAATGTCGCTGCGGCGACCAAGCCATCGGATGACCGTGAAGTCGGTGGTCACCCAGTCCATCTTCGGCATGTAGTACAGGTCCTGCAGGACGAAGGCCACACCGCAGCCGGAAAGCATCTCCCCCAGGTTCGGTGTCAACCACTTCCGGTTACGGATTTCGACCGCGTAGCGCACGCCCTGCGGCAGCCCCTGCAGGAACGCCTCCAGGCGAGGCAGCAGGTCCTGGGTAAAGTCGTAGGCAAACTGGAGGGTGAGGACACCCAGCTTCTCGCCCAGCAGTTGCATGGTCTCGACGAAGATCCGGGCATCCTCCTCGGCGCCGTTCAACTTCTTGTCGTGCGTGATCAGGCGAGGGAACTTGGCGGCGAAGACGAACCCGGCGGGGGTACGGCGTTTCCAGCCTTCGACCACCGAACGCCGCGGCGAGGCATAGAACGTCGAATCGAGCTCGACCGTCCCGAAGTTCTGGGCATAGGTCTCCAGATAGCGGTCTTTGGGAGTCCCCGGCGGATAGAACGGCCCGACCCAGTCGTCAAAGGCGAAACCCTGTGTGCCGAGGGCCAGCCGCCCGGAGGGTTTGCTGGGCACCGGCATCTACCCCAGCAGCGCCTCGACCCGGTCGAGGACGTGCTCAGCCACCTCGGCCTTGGTCATCAGGGGCAGCGCCTGGGTCCCTCCGCCGGCATCCAGCAGAGTCACCCGATTGGTGTCGACGGCGAAGCCTGCGTCGGCAGCCGAGATGTCATTGGCGACGATCAGCGAGAGTTCCTTGCGCTCCAGCTTGCCTCGGGCGTTGTCCAGCAGGTCCTGGCTCTCCGCTGCGAAGCCCACCATGACCCTGGGATGCCCGCTCTTCTTCCTGCGGGCCGCGACTTCCGCCAAGATATCCTCGGTCGGCTCCAGGCTCAACGCGCGAACCAACTCGCCGCGCTTGATCTTGTGCACCTCACTCGACGCCGGGCGATAGTCGGCGACGGCGGCCGCCATCAGCAGCACATCGCTGCCGCTGCTCGCCGAGAGCACCGCCTGGCGCATTTGGGCCGCCGTCTGGACCGCGACCGCTGTGACGCCGTACGGCACCGGCAGGCTCGCCGGTCCACTGATCAGCACAACCTCGGCCCCGCGGTCGACCGCCACTTGCGCCAGGGCAAAGCCTTGCTTTCCGGACGAGCGATTGACGACCGCCCGCACTGGATCGATCGGCTCCTGGGTACCCCCGGCGGTGACCACGATCTTGCGTCCCGCCAGGCTCCCCTTCCGGCCCAGCAGGAAACGCGTCACTCCGAACAGCTCGTCCGGCTCCATCATTCGTCCCAAACCAATGTCGCCGGAAGCCATGCGCCCCTCGACGGGCCCGGCAAAGAACACCCCTCGCTGGCGCAGGATTTCGACGTTGGCTTGCGTGGCCGGGTGCTGATACATCCCGGCGTCCATGGCCGGCGCCACCGCCACCGGGCAGGCGCAGGCCAGTGCCGTCAGCCCGACGAGCGTATCGGCCATGCCGTGGGCAAGGCGCGCCAGGGTCGTTGCCGTCGCCGGGGCAATCAGCAGCAGGTCAGCCCGTCGCGCCAGGTCCACGTGCAGCACGTGGGCCTCACCGCCCCACAGATCGGCATCGGTCAGCGCCCGCCGGCCGGTCAGGGCCTGAAACGTCAGCGGCGTGGCGAATTGCAGAGCAGACTGTGTGAGCAGGACGTCCACCTCCGCCCCGGCCTGGGTCAACGCCGAGGCCAGCTCGGCCGCCTTGTAGGCGGCGATTGATCCTGATACACCCAGCACGATCCGCCGGCCCCTGAGCACCGGCACGATTGAGGCTTCCGTCATTGCCGCCACCCCTCCCGGGCAGGACCATCCCTGCCCGTCGCGATTCTACAACCTTCCGGCCCATGGGTTTGTCGCCGGGTGGACAGGGTTATACTCGCCCAGATCGGCCACCCGAGGAGCGACAGCCTTGTCCGACCCGATCGACTCTTTCATCCGTCAAACTGTCGAGGCGGCCCGGCCGCTCGAGAAGGCCCTCAACCTCGCCGATTGGGAGGCCGCCACGACCGGAACGGACGAGGCCAACCAGCGTCACCAGCAGGCGCAAGGCGCCTATATGCGATTCTGGGCCACCCCCGAGATCTGCTCCGAGGCCCGGCGGCTTCAACACGGCCAACGCCGCAGCCGCCCGCTCCTCGCCCGCCAGCTGCAGCTCATCTACCTGACATCGGCTAAGAATCAGCAGGACGAGGCGACCATTGACCAGCTCACCCGCCTCGAGGCCACTGTGCGCGCCCAGTACTACAACTTCCGCGGCCAAGTCAACGGCCGCACCCTGTCCGACAATGAACTGGTGAGCATCCTCAAGATCAGCCATGACTCGGCTGAGGTGCAATCTGCCTGGGGGGCCAGCAAGCGGGTCGGGGAAGAGGTGTGCGACACGATTCGCCAGCTGGCCCGGCTGCGCAACGCGGCCGCCCGCCGCCAGGGCTACCGAGATCATTTCCAGCGCGCCCTGGCCCTGGATGAGATCGATGAACATCGCCTGATGGATCTGTTCTCCAGATTGGACATCGAAACCCAGGCTCCATTCCGTCAGCTGAAGGCCGAGATCGACCGCGACCGCGCCGCATGCTTCGGGCTTGCTGAATCCTCGCTCATGCCCTGGCACTATCCCGACCGCTTCTTCCAGGAAGCACCGCCCATGGGCGGCGTGGACATGGACGCTCTGTTCGCCCAGGTGGATCCGGTCGAGCTTGCCCTGCGCACCTATGACGGCATCGGGCTCGAGGTGCGGGATGTTCTGGAGCGCTCCGATCTGTACGCGCGTCCCGGCAAGAATCAGCACGCCTTCAGCCTCCACGTTGACCGGGAAGGGGACGTGCGCACACTCAACAACCTTGAGCGCGATCTGTACTGGAACAGCACCTTGCACCATGAGCTCGGCCATGCTGCGTACGACAAGTATCTGGATCCGGCGCTTCCTTGGCTGCTGCGCATGCCGTCGCACACCCTGACGACAGAGGCCTTTGCCATCCTGATGGGCGGGGTCATCTACCATCGCCAGTGGCTGACCGGCGTGCTCGGCTTGAGCGGCGGCCTGGCCGATCGTGTGGCTCAGTCGGCCGGCCGACGGGCGCGCGCGGCCGGGCTGATCTTCACCCGCTGGTGCCTAGTGGTGACGCTCTTCGAGAAGGCGATGTACCACAATCCAGATGGCGACTTGGACAGCTTGTGGTGGCACCTGGTCGAACACTACCAGCTGCTGCGCAAGCCTGCGGGGCGCAAGGCTCCGGATTGGGCCGCCAAGTACCACGTGGCGCTGGCCCCGGTGTACTACCAAAACTATGAGCTCGGGCACCTGGTGGCCGAGCAGATCCGTCACCACCTGGATCAGGCGACTGGCGGAGTGACTGGACGCAAGGCGGCCGGCCGGTGGCTGAAGGAGCGCATCTTCCATCCGGGCGCCACTCGAGACTGGGAAGGGCATGTAGCCGCCGCCACCGGCGAGCCGCTCAACCCGGCCTACTTCGCCCGAGCGCACACCTGAGAGCTTGCGGCTGCCCAGCTCGCCGGGCCTAGCCGGCGCCAGGCTTCAGGCCCCATCGCTCTGGGAGATCCTTCAGCGCCTTCGGCAAGTCGGGCGAATCCCCTTTCGCCGGGCAAGACCGGAGGCTCGAAGTCCGCCTCCGCGCTACAAACCCGGCGCGGTCCGGCCTGCGGCCTCCCCCTCGCTCATCTCGGCGCCCTTCATCGGTGTCGTCGCTCGCAAGAAGCCCCCAAACAGAAGGACCGCGCCCAGGAATTCGCTCAGGTACAGCACGCCCGCAACGCCAAAGCGGCTTAAGCCGCCGCCAAACGCCGGGAGCAATGCCCCGGCGGCGATCATCAGATTTCCGAGGGTGCGGTGCAGCAGGATCCGCTTGCGCCAAAAGATCCAGGCTGAGTACAGCGCCCCACCCACCAGCGTCACGGTCCCATACAGGTTGAAGATCGGGGTCAGGGAGCGGACTCCCGAAGTCACAATCGCTCGCCCGCTCAGCTCGCTGCCGGTGTGCAGGCCGGAGGTCATCAGTGAGGGATCGAGTTCAGCGCCGAACACTCGGAACGCGGCGTACAGCGAGCCGATCCCGAGGGCGACCATCAGCCCGTCGGCCCAGCGGCGCTTGGCCAGCAAGTACACGGTGCCTTGCCCCAGCCAGGCCGCGACCAGGATCGCGCCGAACAGGTACCAGAGGCGGAAGACCATGGGATTCCACCCCCACAGGCCATAGTACGCCTCGCAGAATCCGCCGATGGCGTAGAACGTCATGCCGACGCCCCACAACAGCAGGTAGGGGCCGCGCCGGCGTTGGTAACGTCGGAAGACAATGGCCGCAAAGATGAAGCTCAAGATCGAGGAGGCTAGAGGAATGAAGGTCAGGATGGCGTTCATCGGTTGACTCCCTTGCCCTCACACGGGCGGCGGATCAGCGTCCAAGGGTCCCCGCGCCTAACCCCCGGCACCGGGGAGCAGGCGCAGCCCGACCGCCAGGGCTATGACGACAACCGCGGTCAGCGCCAGCAAGAGCAAGACCATGGCCAGGGGAATGAGCTTCTCATATAGACGGGGGTAGTGGCGAGGGGATGGACTACGGCGCCGGTCGGGCTTCACGCCGGCATTCTATCATGCCCCGGTCGGCCGGCTGCGGTCATCTTGACGCACACGTATGCCCATGGAGACGACAGGCTGCACTCTGCAATCGCGACGCGTGATATCGCTGTCTCAGAAGCACTGCGGACTGGGAGGATTCGCCGGCTGTGAAGGCTTGGACGAGGCCCGCCCCAACGCAGCTAGCGTCGATGTCTACTCAAAGGGACCTGGTTGGTGACGATATCCGACTGAGGGATCAGCCGGCCCGGGTTCCAACTCCCAGGCGTTCTCCCGACCGGGCGGCGATGATCTCTGCCAGGATGCTGATGGCAATTTCCTCGGGCGCCCGCCCGCCGATATCCAACCCAATCGGGGCATGCAGCCGAGCCAAGGCTTCCTCGGTCATTCCGGCCTCGATCATGCGCTCGTGGCGCAAGCGGTTGGTGCGCTGGCTCCCCAGGGCGCCGACATAGAACGCTGGGCTGCGCAAGGCGGCCGTGACCGCCGGGTCGTCGATCTTCGGGTCGTGCGACAGGACGGCGACAGCTGTGCCATCTGTCACGCCCAGCGCCCGCAGCGCTTCGTCCGGCCACATGACCATGCGTTCGTCGGCCTGCGGGAAGCGCTCGGCCGTGTTGAAGCCTCGGCGCGGGTCGATGACCACGACGCGGAACCCGGCCAGCTTGGCCAGGCCGCACAGGGCAACACCGATGTGTACCGCCCCGACGATCGCCAGCACCCGGGGCGGGCGATCCACATCGAAGAAGACTTCAACTTCGCCCTCAGGTGTGGGGTAGGTTCTGACCTGAGCCGCGCCGCTGGCGAGCAGCAAACGAGCGGCCGCTTCCACTCCGTCCGACAGCGTTCCCCAGCGGGCCGATCCTTCGCTTCCCGTCGAGTCGACAAGCAGCGCCATGCCCACACCCGTCCCGGGTCCGCTGACTACCACTGCCCGGACAGCGCTGCGGCGCTCGGCGATGGCCGCCGCCCAGCGATCGAAGGTCCCCGGCTCAGCCAGCAGCCCGGAGATCGGCTCGACCAGCACCCGGATCTCCCCGCCGCAAGCCAAGCCCACCTGCCAAGCGGTGTCGTCAGCCACACCGTACTTCAGCAGGCGCGGGCGTCCGGTCTGCAACACCCCGAGAGCCTCCTCGACCACGGCACCCTCGACACACCCGGCGCTGACCGAGCCGATCATGGCCCCATCGAGATCCACCAGCATCTTCGACCCGGCAGGGCGCGGCGCCGATCCCCAGGTGCTGACGACGGTTGCCAACGCCACCGCCTTGCCCTGGGCCAGCCAGTCCTTCAGATCAGGCAGAACATCGCGCACTGTGGATTCCCCATCCTCCCAGGCCGGCGCCGTTCAGGTACGGGCCTGGTCGATGCCGGCCTGCAGCCGCTCGAGCCGTTTCGGCCGTTCGGTTACAAAACGCTCAATGCCTTTCAATATCCACTCCGGCGACAGGTGCGCCTCTTCCAGCACCTCATCGACCGTTCCCCCGGTTCGCCAGCGGTTGTCCCAGTCGGACGACATGGCGTAGTCTTCCGCCACCTTGTTGAACAACCATTCGTGCATCGAGGCCCGCGATTGGGTCGTCACGACCGTCGAGTCCATCCGGTCCCCGGCAGAGAGGATCTGGCTTCGGTAGCTCTCCGGCTGCAGGGCGAATAGCTCGGGGCTGGCGCCGTATACAATCTTGACGTTCAGCCCGCGTTGGTCAAGGTCGGTCAAGATCTTGGTGATGCCGACCATGCTGCTCGTGCCCTGGACGATCAGCGTTCCGCCTCTTGGCTTGGTGGGTTTGTAGTCCCGCACGACGTAGGCACCCTGGGCGGCGTCGAAGTGAGACGCCATACCCAGCGCCGGGCGGTCCGGAACCACGATCGGCGGCCGCGTCAGGTGCAGGACGACGACTGGCGCCTTCTGCCGCAAGGCGGCCGCCATCAGCACCGGCACCTCGTTGTACTCCCACGGATGCAGGTTGATGACATGGCCGCTGGGGAACAGCTGCATCACTGCCGGCGAGAACACACCGAAATGCGTGCGGCTGTCATCGGCCGTCTCCGGACCCGAATGGCCGGCGACATACACCACCTTGCCCGTCTTGAATTGGCAGTCCTGCGACAGCTGGCTGAACAGTCGCAGCATGCCGTACTTCAGATACGAGAAGGATCCGTAGGTTGAACAGGCGCCCCAGAACCCATCGAACGAGGTTTCTGGGTCGGCGGCGAAGTTGACGGTGGCCATACCGACCAGCATGCCGACATTGGCGAACTCGGTGATCTCCTGCGGCAGCAGTGCCCCTTCCGCGGTTCCGTAGCGCTCGTACCAGCCGTAGCCCTTGAAGTCACCATAGCCCTTGGCGAAGCCGCTGATGTTGGTCGAGTCGGCCAGGTCGGCCGAGGCGGCCAGAAAGATCGGCCGGTCGTACTTCTGCGCGCCGTAGCTGTTGATCCATGCGCCCCACTTGGCCAGCGCCGCCCGGTTGGCGATCGACGTCCCCGGTTTCACGTAAACGTCCTCAGGGTAACTGCGGAAGTCGAAGAGGTTCGGATCGTCAAACGGGCTGCCGCGCTTGCCCAGCCGGAAACCCGGGATGGACATCGGAACGCTGTCGCCGAGTTCGATCAGCCTGCCCGCCAGGTAGTCGACCAGCGCCTGGTCGCCTCGAAGTACATCGATCACTGCCTTGAGGTTGGCTCTGAACTCCGCCTGCAGCGCCTCGGCATCCTTGGGCGCCTCTCCACCGAAGTTCTGGAACTTGGCGCCGTACTTCTCGACGAACGGCCGCTTGGTCTCCCAGAATTCCTTCGAGTTGCGAGCATGCGGCGCCCCGTGCGAGGCGTTATCATACTTCAGGTAGCCGCGTCCCTTGCGAGTCTTGAACCAGGTCATACTCGGCACTCGGTCCGGGTTCGGGCCATCGACCATCTCCTGCAAGGCATGCAGCACCGCTGCCCAGGATTCGCCCTGCTCACTCCCGCTGACCCGCCAGCCGTGCGCGGCAAACCACCCGGCGGGCGAGCCGTACACGACGCTGCTGACAGTGTGGTCGTCAATGCCAAAGTCGTTCCAGTCGACCACGTAGTACAGGTTGTCGAGGGCTAGTCCCCAGGCCGAGTTCATCGTCTCGTGCACGCAGCCTGGGGTCAGACCGGCCTCGCCCTCAAAGGCGAACACCCGGACGCCTTCCGCTCCCGCCCGCTTGAGTGCCAGCGCCTCCCCGGCCGCCGCCGGGCTGCCGTGCCCCGAAGGACCGGTGTTGAACTTGAGGAAGAGGGTCTTGCCCTCCATCTCGGCGTGCCCGGACAGTCCCCCCCGATGCCGGAAGCCGAGCAGGTCTTCCCAGACCAGCATCCGCTGCTTGGCCTTGGGTACTTCGTATCGCTTGTCTCCGGATTGCTCGAGCTTGATCCGAAGCGCCTCGTTGAATAGCGCCAGCATGCAGTAGACCAGAGGGATGGTGTGCCCGCCGACCAGCACGAAGCGGTCGCCGAAGCGCTTCTCCGGATGGCGAATGTCCCAGCGCATGGCCCCGCTCAGCAGCGTTGCCACCAGCGCGTACACCTTCGAGCGCGAGCCGCCGGGGTGGCCACTCTGACGGTAGTTCAGGATGACATCGATCAACTGGTCAAGCAGGTCCTTGATCTTTTCCCAGTGATCGAACTCCTTCTCCAGGTCCTTGAAGCGCAAGTGCTCTCGATCGGATTTGGCTGCAACCACAGGCAACTCCTTGTCTCGAATGCCACGTGCGGTCAGGCAACTACGCCAGCCACCACGCCTCTTCCCACACACGCTTAGCTCCCGCGATCACCAGTTCGGAGGATTCGTCGGCGCTCTGCGGCTTGACCTCGAAGCCCACCCACGGGCGCGGCGACTTGCCCTCCGCCAGATAGCCAGATTTGATCAGGGCGCGGATGAACTCGACCACCTGCGGGACGCCGTTGGCACTACCTGGCCAGCCGAAGCGCGGATGCTGATCGCCGTAGCCGGGGGTTGCCGGATCGGTGACGCAGTTGCCCACATGGATGTGGACCAAGTACTTCTTCAGCAGCTTCAATGCCGGCTCGGACTTCTCTCGCAGCAGCGGCTGGTGGCTGAGGTCGTACATCAGGCCGAAATCAGGGAAGTCCCGCTTGACCTCTTCCGCATACTCGGCCGCCAATTCACTCGGGCCGATGAGTGCCGCCTTGTCGACGTCAAAATCGAAGGTCTCACAGGTCAAGCCCAATCCCCGATCTCGCGCATAGCTTGCCAGCTCCTTGGTCGAGCGAACCAACGCACCGACGGCGGCCCTGCGGTCCTTGTCCCCCGGATCCTTGCCTGACAGGAAGGCCATGCGCTTGCACCCGAGTTCGACGGCTTCATCCACGCTGTTCTTCAGCGACTCAACGGCATGCGCGCGCTCGGCCTCAACCAGGCTGTTCAAGTTGAGCTTGCCCATAAGGACCGCCGGCTGCGCACCATATCCAACCTGGATATGCGATGTCTCCAGGACATGCTGCACCGCCTGGCGCTCGCCCGGGTCCTTCACCCGCGTGATCTCCACCGCACCAAAGAAGGGGTCCCCGGCGATCCTGGCGACGCTGTCGGCAATCGAGCCTTCGCCACTCATCGTTTTCGGAAAGGCCATGAAATGCACGATGCTCATCGTGCAGTACTGGTTCCAGTGCTTGTCCATCGAGACTCCTCCATCTTCTCAGTCCGGCGGCGCCACGGGGAATACGGGCGCCTTGCCCTCAATCACCGCCATGACATCCTGCACGGCCAGCGCCATGCGATACAACGCCTCGTCGGTATGCGCCGCCATGTGGGGCGACACCACGACGTTGTTCAGCCTCAGCAGCGGACTTCCGGCGGGCAACGGCTCGGGGTCGAACACATCCAGGCCGGCACCGGCGATCCAGCCCTCCTGCAGTGCCCGCTGCAGTGCCGGCTGGTCGACCACCGGCCCGCGCGAGCTGTTGATCAGATAGGCGCTAGGCTTCATCTTGCGCAGGGCGGCCTCGTTGATCAGGCCTCTTGTCTCCGTTACCAGTGGCACGTGCACCGAGATGAAATCCGACATCGCCAGGACTTCGTCGAAGGACAACCGCCGCGCTCCAAGCGTCTCCTCGACCTCCGGATAAGCCACGAGGTCATGGTACACGATCGGCATATCCAGGCCCAGATGGCACATCTTCGCCAGTCGCTGGCCGATCTTGCCGAAGCCGACCAGCCCCAGCGTCTTACCCTCCAACTCGGCGCCGATCAGGCGGTAGCGGGCGTCCCAATCGCCGCTGCGCAGGGCGCGGTCGGCCTCCAGGATGCGCTTGGCCAACGCTACCATCATCCCCAGGCACTGCTCGGCCACTGACTCATCGTTTGCGTACGGTGTATTGACAACGGTGATGCCGAGTTCGGCAGCCGCCACACGGTCGATCGCCTCCACGCCCACGCCGTGACGGGCGACCACTTTCAACCGCGGGGCGGCCTGCATCAGCCGCCGGGTGACCTTCCCGTTGGCGCGGATGATGATCCCATCCACATCGGCCACAGCCTGCAGGAGAGCCCCCTCGTCCAGGCTGGGCGCCAGGCGCACTTCCGCCCGCTCGGCGAGCCAGGCGACGGCTTTCTCGTGCATCGGTTCGTACAGCAGAACAACCGGCTTACTCATCACACCTTCGGCCTACTTGTGAACGCACAGGCGGGCGCCGCGCGACTCGTAGCTCATTTCCTGGTAGACAGTCTTCCACTCCAGGTAGTCGTCGATGGCGATCGAGCCCTGCTCGCGTCCGATGCCGCTCATCTTCATCCCGCCGTAGGGCGCCTGGACGTACGAGCCGTGGATGTCGTTGATCCACACCGAGCCGGCTTCCATCTTGTGTGCTGCCAGGTAGCAGTTACGGGCATCGCGGCTGAAGAAATAGGCGCTCAAGCCGAAGACCGTGTCGTTGGCATATTCGAAGGTCTGCTCCAGATCGCCGCTGACCTTCATGAAGGCCAGCACCGGGCCGAAGGTTTCCTCCCGCATGACTTCCATGTCGTGCCTGCAGTCGGCCAGAACAGTCGGCCCGAAGAAGAAGCCCTTGTCGCCGATGCGGCTTCCGCCGGACAGCACCCTGGCCCCCTTGGCCACTGCATCCTTGACCTGGCTCTCGACCCATTCCAACTGCTTCTTGTTGACCAGCGGTCCAATGTCCACGCCTTCCTTGAACCCGTCCCCGGCCACGATCTTCTTGGCGTAGCCGGCAACCCCGTTCACCACCCGGTCATAGACCTTCTCGTGAACATACACCCGGTTGATGCGGTTGCACACCTGGCCGCAGCCGCGGAAGGACTGAAAGGTGATGGCTTCGATGGCCTTTTCCAGATCGGCGTCCTCCCAGACGACGCACGGACACTGGCCGCCCAGCTCGAGCGTTACTCGCTTGATACCCTCGGCGGCGGCCTTCATCACCGCCACCCCCCCGGCGACGCTGCCGGTGATTGCCGCCTTGCGGACCAGCGGATGGCGCACCAGCGCCTCGCCGACCTTGCTGCCGCCGCCTGTAATTACATTGAAGACGCCCGGCGGAAACCCGACCTCACTGGCAATCCGCGCCACAATTGGTGCCGTCAGCGGGGTGTCCGACGACGGCTTGGCTACGGCGGTGCAGCCGGCGGCGAATGCCGGCCCGATCATCCGGCTCAGCAGGTGCAGTGGATCGTTCCACGGTGGAATGGCGGCGATCACACCCATCGGCTGACGCAGCACGTAGACGAACTTGTCCTTCACGTCCGACTGGATGACCATGCCGTGAATCCGGCGCGCTTCCTGGGCGTAGAACTCGATCACATTGCAGAACCCCAGGATCTCGCCCTTGGCCTGAGGAAACGGTTTTCCCTGCTCGCTGGTCAGAACGCGGCCCACCTCGTCCACCCGCTCCCGCACCGCATTCACGAACTTCTGCATCAGCGCCCCGCGCTCGGCCGCCGGCATCTCCCGCCAGATCTTGAAGGCGGCGTGCGACGACCTCACCGCGAGATCGATCTCCTCCGGCGTTGCCACCGAAACCCGACCCACCAGCTCTTCCGTGGATGGGTTGACCACGTCGATGGTCTGGCCTGAGACGCCTGGCACTTGCTTGCCGTCAATGAACATCGGGGAGAGGTCGATCTTCTTGTCTGTTGCCATGGTTCACTCCGATTGACTGCCTTTGCAGTTGTTCTGAGGGTAATTTGCTCGGTCTCTTCCAGCCCGGCGACTGTCTCACGCCGGCACAGGGCGAACCACCCGTTTGGCCACCACGCCTTCGGCTCTCAAACGGTTGCTGCCATAGACAATGCGTGTGATCAGGATCTGCATCAGCTCCTGGGCCAGTTGCCGGAAATCTCCGGCGACGATCGAGTCGCGGTAGATCCGCCGGACGAAGTCCGCCCCGACGCCGACTCCGATCACAGTCGTCCCCTGCCGTTCCAGCCAGGCCACGGTGCCGATCAAGTGGTCGGCGTTTCCGTTGGGTTGGCCGTCCGACAGAACGATCATCACCTTATTCGGTTCCACCCGCCCCTTCAGGCGGTGATGGGCGAAGACAAGGTGTTCTTCATCCCAGTTGTTGTGCCGGGGCTGGATCCCGGCCAGGCGCGTCCGCACGAAGCGAAATGGGTCTTCGAAGGACTTGTAGATGCGGTGCTCGAGGGGCGTACATCGCATGGCCCGATACTTATAGGCTGGCGTCAGGCCCAGGCGAAGAGCGGCCTGTGCCTCAAAGCCGGCGGTGGTGAAACCGATAATCTCGAAAGGAATGTCGATTCGGCTGAGCGCCTCTCCCAGCAGGATGGCGGCCTTGGCCGCACTCCGATACTTCTCCTGACCACTCATGCTTGCGCTCTCATCGACCAGCAGGCTGAAGGCGACCTGCTGCTGTCCACCCTCGATGACGCGCTGAAACAGACGGTAGTCCCCCAGGCGCTGCTTGTAGAGCTTGTTCATCTCAAGCTTGCCGCTGCGAAAGTGCCCACCGTAGCGCAGGTAGGCCTGCTCTTCCATCAGGTACATCAGCCGGGTGAGCAGGTACCCCGCCTCTCGTTGCACCTCCGACCACAGCTGGCGGTAAGCGCCCAGCTCCTGCCTCGGCGGCTCGACCAGCGTCTGGCGGTCACTGCGCACGGCGCTCGCATGGACCTGCTTTTCGCCCACGCCGCGCTCAAACCAGGGGGCGCTTCCCGGCCGATACCATTCCGGCATCTCCCGCTGCCGCCCGAGCGGGCTGACTTCCGTCACACCCTCCTCCAATTCGAGCTCAGGCAACCCTTGTCCCTGCCGGTTGGCATCGCTGCCCGATTTCTGCGCTCGCGGTTCATCTTGCTCTTCGTCGAGGAAGCCTGCCCCGTCCCGCCCTCCGGCGCCCTTTCCCCGCGGCAGCAGCGGCGCCAGGGCCGCGTACATGGCGCGCATCGCCCTCAAGGACTGGGCCGGGCTCTCGCCCCAGGCTCCGGCCAACAACTCGCCCCGGATGGGTTCGATGGCCTCGGTTACATCCCGGCTCGCGCCGCCGGCATCGTAGCCTCGTCCGACCAGGTAGAGGCTGTACTCCACTTGCACCTGAACCGGCATGCGCGCCAGCAGCCTGCCGCCCAAGTTGGGCAGCAGCCGAGCAGCGAAGGACCGCTGCATGCCCGGCCAGCGCCGCACCATCCAGTTCTCCAGCCTCGCATCCTCGAGAGCGTGCCACAGGCTGAGGAAGTGCGGGCTGCCGGACGCCTCTTCCCGCCTGGCCTCGGCAGCCGCCGAACGAATATCCTGCAGGCAGTGCCCCAATAAGTGCAGCGCCGAGCCGCGCAGCCAGACGTAGTCCGCCGCGGCAGCCTGCTCCTCGTCGACACCGACCACAATCTGGTCTGAGCCGATGCCGTCCTTCTGGCCGAAGCCGAGCTTCAGGTCGTAGCGATGCGAAGAGATCTGGACCAGCCTCTCCAGTCGATCTCGACGTCCTTCCGCCGGCTTGTGCTGCGCATCGGCGCTAGAAGTAGTTGTCAAGGATGTCCCCGACGGTCTCGGTATCGTAGGTGGTCAGCTTACTCAGGATCGTATAGCTGGCGCTCTCGCGCACGTCG
>CAZBJQ010000065.1:0-15226 GCA_964492235.1 uncultured Anaerolineaceae bacterium
AGTCGATGGCCGCCAGGCTGTCTGGCAGGCAGTGCTGCAGGGAGTAGTCTCCCTCCGAGCCCCAGGCGCCGCGATAGTGGAAGAACAACACGTGGAACCCCAACGACCGGAGCCACTGCGCCAGGTCGAGGTTCAGCTCGTGGCCGGGGATGCCGTGCAGCAGCACGACCCCCGGCGCGGGCGCATCGCCGGCAGCAAGGTACATCCCGCCGAACAACCGGCAGCCTTGTGACTCAATCGTCACGCCTTCCAGAGCGCTGGGCCTCATTTGGTGGAGACTCCCACGTCGTCGGCGAACCGACGGATGGCCGACAGGTGTGCCTGCGTTGAAGTCAACCCGGCGCCCATTGTGTTGAGCGCAAGATGGGTCGCCCCGACCGCCCGCCAGCCTTCGACCGATTCTCTCCAGCTGTCCACCCGGCCGTCACCATAGGCGACACGCGCCTCCAACCCGAACGCCGCCGGGTCACGCCCCTCCTCGACCAGGAAGGCGCGTAGCATGTCAAGCAGCGGAGCGGCCTCCTCGGGCGTGCGTTTACTTGTCATCCAACCATCGCCCAATCGGGCCATGCGTCGCAGGGCGCCCGGAGCGGCGCCACCAAACCAGATCGGGATCGGACGCTGCATGGGAAGCGGGTTCAGGCCAGCGTCCTCCACGGTGTGCCAGCGTCCATGAAAGGTGACGAGCGGCTCGGTCCACAAGGCACGCAGCAGGGTGACCTGCTCCTCGATCCGGCGGCCGCGGTTGTGGAATGTCTCGCCGAGCGCCTGATGCTCGACCGCGTTCCACCCCAGGCCGACCCCAAGACGCAGCCGGCCGGCGCACAGGACGTCGAGCGTGGCGGCTTGCTTGGCGACCAGCGCCGTCTGGCGCTGTGGAAGGATGATCACGCCCGTCGCAAACCCGATGCGCTTCGTCACGCTGCTCAGGAAGCTGAACAGGGTGAAGGGCTCGAGGAACGAAGACCGATGGGTGTACGGCCCCGGCCAGCCTCCCGGCCGGTCGGGATTGGCGCCGAGAACATGATCGTAGGCGGTGATGTGTGAGTAGCCTAGGTCCTCGGCACTCTGGGCGTAGGCGTGCAACGCGCCCGGGTCAGGCTCGAACTCAGTCTGGGGGAAGACGACTCCGATGTGCATGCTGCCTCCGTCTCCACTGACACCCCCGGGAAGCGGCCTTCCCCTGCCAGTCTGCACCCAACCTACCGCGATCCGGGGCGGGACGCAACGCCAGCGCCCTCTGAGCACAGCCGCGCCAGCTGGAATTGCCTGGCGTGCCCGCCTGACCTATACTCACTTGTGCCCGTGGTCACATGTGGGCCTCGCAACATGCCTCGTTCTACGCCCTCGTGCGTACCCTGCCGGGACCGAGTTCTTCCCGGCCCCAGGAACCGCCAAAGGAGGTGAGCCGTGGACCATGCGCGCATCCATGGGTTCATAGGCTTGGTTGGTGCGACTGCCGTGCTGGCGATGCTGGCCTGCAACCTTCCACTGCCCGACCTCGTGTCGCCGCAGCCATCGGCAGTCAGTCCGCCCTCCACTGAGCCGACTCTGGTTTCTGCGATGCCGGCACCTGAGCCGATCGTTGTCACGCACACGCTGCCTGATTTCCGCCTGTATTCGACGGACGGGACTTTGCTCGAGACTCGATCGGCCGAAGGACTGGAGTGGGCGCGCCCCAATACGGCGCAGGTGGTGGGGGAAGACATCTTCTACGTCTACAACGCCGGTCCGGACCAGGCGGAGGTCGTGCGCCGCGTGAGTGCGGGTGGGTCCATGGATCTGGCGTTCACCCAGACGGAAGATGTCGGCAGCCTGACCTTCGCGGTCTCCGCGGATGGCTCGAAGATCGCCTGGGCGAGCACGATCTGGGGAGGTTCGGCGCCAGTCAGCCGCCTGTGGGCGGCGGGTATCAGCGGTGACAATGTGACTCTCGTGGCCGAGACCGATTCGAACGATGACATCGATGAGTGGTTTGTGCTCGAGCCCGTCGAGTGGCTGGCGGACGGCGATCTGGTCTATGCCTGGCAGGTCACCGGGATCGGCGGATACATCCTGTTCTATGGATGGTCGAGCCTATACCGCTACACGCCGGCGTCGGGCACTGTGACTCCGATTGCGCCGGTCCAGCCGGAGGTCGGCGCCCCATGCTGGGATGATGTCACCTTCGAAGGATCCTATGCGGTCGGCGCCTGTGGGCCATCGGCCGGCGTGTACGAGGTGGAAGTCGCCTCCGGCGCCGAGACACAGATGCCTGGCCTTCCCGACCAGGGACAGTCCGGGGCAGCTGCCTACTCTACGTCCGGCGAACGCCTGGCGTATGCCATTGCCCGCGGCGATCCGGAGAACGAGGCGGGGCAGGTGGTCGTTCGAGGCCGCCGCGGTGAGGTCCCCGTCAGCATTGCCTCTTTGTCGCCCGGATACTTCGAACGGATGATCTGGATCGATGAGCAGCGGATGGCCGTGGGGTCTTTCCAGGGGGAGGCGGCGCAGGTGGAACTGGTGGTGCTGGACGGCGCCCGCTCGCCGATTGGGGAGGGGCGCCTGATCGGCGTCATGCGACCGGCCGTGACGGCGGCCTGTGAGGGAATTGCCGAGCAGGTCGAACGGGGGGAGCTGGAGCTGAAAGACGTCAATGCGACCGGGGATCTCACCGGGCCAGGGATGACAGTCCTTGTGCACAATCCGGGCACGGAGGACGTTGAGACGTGCATTCCATGCGGGACCGTCTTCGAGCCGGCGGCCGGCGACGCTCAGGGCCTGATGGCGGTGCAGCAGGCCAGCGCCACAGTGCCTGCCGGGGGGGACGCTTCGTTGACAGCGTTTGTAATCTGCATCGAGGCGCGAGAGGAGGTCCCCGACAAGGGAGCGCAGTACACCTTCGGCTCAACCGCCGGCGGCAATCTGGGCGCGTTTGCCCAGTGTGTTTGTGGTGAGGACCTCGGGGCCAGCCTCAATCCCCTGGATCCGATGAGCGTTCTGTTCGCTGGCTGGATGATCAGTGAAGGTATGTCCTATGGTGAGATGATCGGCGGCGACGAAGTGGGGGCACTGGGAGATGTCCTCGGCTCTGAGGCGAGCGGGGCGCTGGCCGGAATCATCGACGTCATCGAGGGGCCGGCGCAGGCTTGGCTGGACAAGTGCGGCATCGAGCCATGATCGTCGGAAAGACCTGCGCTCGGGCTGGATAGACCCTGGCCGATGGTGATTCTGGGAGGAAGCCGGCGAGGGCCGGCGGGATCGAATTCACCCGAAATCACGACGACCTGAGCGCGGAGACAGGCTCCCAATTCCGGTTCGTGTGTGATCGTGGCTCGACACGCCAGCGGACCCGCATCCGCGGCACGGTGATTGGCTCGGCCAGCCGCGCCCTAGGCGCCGCCAACCGCGCGTTGGGAGACATCTTCGGCAGCACATACCAAGCCTCTCCCTCACGTTCTCTCCGGGGGTAAGGCCGCCTTCGAGATGGGGCGGCTGGATCGCAGGTCAGGGCGCGGGTTTGGTGGGCGCGAAATCTAGCCCGCCGGCGGCGCCGCCGTGCGCGTCTTGAAGATCGCACCGCCGATCAATCCGCCGATTGCGCCGAACGCGATGTTGGTGAGGACGCCCATCAGGTTGAACAGCACCGACATCGGGCACGCAAGCGCCGGTTCCATCCCCGCCTCGGCTGGGAGGAATTGAGCGTAGCTGTTCATCAGGGCCTCGGCTCCAGCCAAGCCCACCAGGCTCAACGCGAAGCCGATCGCCCCCGCCCACACGCCGGCGAGGGTACCCACCGCCGTACCCTGTCCCAGGGTCACGGAGCCTGCCAAGCGTTTGTAGAGCCATACAGCCAGGATCGCGCCACCCCAGAACCCGGCGCATAGCAGGCAATTGACGAGGTTGAGGATCGGCACGTTGGACAGGACGGTGCTCACAAGCCCGCCGACGAGACTGGCGATCAGAAGGTTCTTGGTGTTCATGCGCTTCCTCCCTGTGCTAGATCAGTTTTCGCGGCGAGTCTGGTGCTGACGGCTCGGCAGGTCAACATTGAGTTGGCACACCGCCATCCGTACCTGTTGCCTCGGATCGAGTTGCCGGAATCGCGGGCCGGCGGGCGCCACGGCGGTGCGGCCTGCTCCGCCCCCCGGCGGATGCACTCGCCTCCAGGCATGGGCCCTCTCTTCGAAGCCTGCGCCTGGTTCCGCCGCGGGGTCGCGCCGGAAAGCGCTGCCGCGCTTCTGGCGAACAACGGCTGCCCCCCGGTTCATCGGAGGGCAGCCGCGCACATGTTCCTCTACCGGACGAGTGTATGGATCTGCTCGTGCATGTAGAGCGGCAGATAGTACAACCCGCCGGCGTTCTTCCCCGAAGAACCTGAGCCCTTCCATCCGCCAAACGGTTGAAAGCCGGGCCAGGCGCCGGTCGTGGCTCCCTGTGGCCGGTTGGCGTATGTCACCCCGGCTTCGATGTTGTCGAAGAACCATTCGGCTTCCTTCTCCGACCCGTAGAAGCCTGCCGTCAGGCCGTACTTGACGTTGTTGGCCAGCGTCATGGCCTGGTCCAGGCTCTCGACGGCAGCCACGGTCGTGATTGGCAGAAACATCTCATGCTGCCACAGCCGGTGCTCCAGCGGCAGGTCGGATACGAAGGTCGGGGTGCAGAAATAGCCCTTGGCCCGCTCGCCATCCTGCAGCACCTTGCCACCGGTGAGGAACTTGCCGCCTCCCTGGGAGATATCCTCGCAGAAGCCCTGGTAGTCCCGGTACGAAGCCTGGTTGACCACCGGCCCCATCCACACATCGCGCCGGGTGCAGTCGCCCACTTGGATCTTGCCGGTCAGCGCCACCAGCCGCTCGACCAGCTTGTCGTAGGCCGGGCGCTCGATGAAAACGCGCGAGGCCGCCGAGCACTTCTGCCCTTGCAGGCCGAAGGCCGAACGGAGGATGCCGGTGGCAGCCCGCTCGAGATCGGCGTTGCGCGAGACGACTACCGGGTTCTTGCCGCCGAGTTCGAGGATCGTCGGCCGCACATAGTTGCCGTTGGCGAATTCGCGGAAGATGTGCATGCCCACGTCGAGGGATCCGGTGAAGGTGATCCCGTCGACCTCGGTGCTGGAGATCAGCGCCTGCCCGAGCGTGCTTCCGGGACCAGTGACGTAGTTGAACACTCCGTCCGGCAATCCGGCATCGCGCAGGCACTCGGCGATCAGCCGGACCGTCCACGGCGTGTCGGTCGCCGGCTTCATCACCACCGTGTTGCCTGTCACCAGCGCCGCGCCCAGCGGGCCGCCCGTCAGAGCGCAGGGGAAGTTGAACGGGCTGATCACCAGCCAGACCCCGTATGGGCGCAGGACGGAGGTATTGCTCGAGCGGTAGCCCTTGAGCGGGTCCTTGCCCATCGGGCGGACGTACCCCTTGTTGGCCTGCATCTGATCGCAGGAGTAGCGGATCAGATCAGCCGTCTCGGCAGCGTCGCCAAGAGCTTCCATCCGATTCTTGCCGACCTCCATCGAGATCACGGCACCGAATTCGTAGATTCGCTTGTCCATCAGATCGGCCGCTTTGCGCAGCAGGCGCACGCGCTCCTGATAGGGCATGTGGGACCACCTGGGGAAGGCTTTGCGGGCCGCTGCCAGGGCGGCCTGCGCCTCCTCGGCGCTGCCTTTCTGGAAGATGCCCAACACCCAGTCGGTGTTGATCGGCGAGCGATCCTCGAACTTGGCCTGGGTGCGTACCTCCTTGCCGTTGATGATCATCCCGTGCTCGCGCCCCAGCTCACTCTTCAGCTTGGCCAGCGCGGCATCGTACCGGGCGTGCAGCTCCTCCGGCGGATCGAACATCGTGGCGTAGGTCAGCTTAAAGGCCGCCTTCTTGGGGACGGCCTTCTTGACCGGCTTGGGGACGACGGGCCCCTTCTTGGGCTTGGTTGAAGTCTTGCGTGAGGGCATGCGGCTGGACCTCCTTTTCTGGATCCTGCTGTAGCGCCGGGATGTACTTCCGGCTGCGCTTGTCACGTACGGTCAGGTGTCGCTGTGAACCATCGGGTGTGCTGGCTACCCATTGACTGCCTGAGGGGGCCTCGCACTGTGCTGCGGGCGGCAATGCGCATTCCACTTCAAGCGCAGGGCGCGAATCCAGTATAGCCCGGGGTTCGCCGTCATCCAAACGGGGATGTATACTCGGCAGACGTGACGAGAATCACTCCATGACCTGGGTCGACGACCGGGTATACGCCGCCGGAGGCTCGCACGTGCCGGCCACCTGGGAGACCTTCGCCCGACAGACCGGAATCACCGCTGTCCTCCATCTGCGGCCCGGGTCCCCGGAGGCGTTTGTTGGCCCGGCGCCCGCCGCTTTCCTGTGGCTGGATGTTTCCGATGAAGCGCAGGCCGGGCTCGAACTGCGGCTGCAGGCCGGACGCTTTGTTCAGCAGCGGGTTGCGGCCGGGGACAGGGTTCTTCTGCACGGCAGCCTGGGGCGTCACCGGGTGCGCTGGGCCTTTGTTGCATACCGGCTGTGCACCGGCCAGTCCCTGAAGGCCGCGCTGCGGGCGGCTGAGCAGCGCCCCTGGCTGGCACCATACCACACCGATCTTCCCGCCTGGGAGGCTTTCGCCGCCTACCTCATGGAAGCCCGGGTTCCGGCGGGGGGCTCGAATGGGGGAGGGGATCATGCTGTTTGACCAGACACTCTACGTCGGCATCGACCCGACAGCCGGCACACGGCCGATCCATTACACGGTCCTGGACCGGGAGCTCAAGCTGGCAGCCGCCGGGGAGGGCAGCCTGCAGGAGGTCGTTTCCTTCGTCGGCGGCTTCGACTCGGCCGTGGTCGCGGTCGACGCTCCGCAGTCGCCGAACAAGGGAGTGATGCTCGACCCGGATGTCCGGCGCCGCTACAACCTCCGGCCGGGCAGCAAGACCTGGGGACAGTGGAAGGTTTGCGAGTACGAACTCAGGCGGCGGAACATCCGGCTCTACAACACGCCGTCGAAGGAGGCGGACTCGCCGCGCTGGATGCGCCACGGGTTTGACCTGTACAAGAAGCTCGGGCGCTTAGGGTACCGGCACTTTGTTGTCGGCGAGGAGCTACCCTCGAAGGCGGTGATCGAGGTCCACCCGCATGCCTGCTTCGCCGTGCTGCTCGGCCGCCGCCCTTTCCTCAAGAACACGATCGAGGGCCGGCTGCAGCGGCAGCTGCTGCTTTTCCTGGAAGGGCTTGACATCCCCAATCCGATGAAGGCCTTGGAGGAGATCACCCGCCACCACCTGCTGAGCGGCAACATGCCACTGGAAGGGCTGTACGACCATGATCGCCTGGATGCGTTGGCGGCGGCCTTCACCGCCTATCTGGTTGGAGTCAAGCCCGATCGCGTGTCGCAGGTCGGCGAACGCGGCGAAGGCTACATCACCCTGCCCTCCGCCGAAATGAAGATGTTCTACCCCTAGCCCGGTCCGCACAGCGGCTGTGTGCGGGAAAGGACTCCCGCAACATGCCCGGGCGCAGACTGCACTCCGTCGTGGCGTGACATCTGCCTGAGCCTCCCCGGGCTCCCACTGGCATGGTTGGGCGAAGTGCGCGAGGGTCTGGTTGGGATATGCCTGGCGCCTCCTGGGAGGCGGGCAGAATGGAGACACTGCTGGCGTTCTATGTCGGCACCAGCGGCACCAAGGCCGTGCTGGTCACACCCAGTGGCCAGGTCCTGGCAACCGCCTTTGAGCCCTACCCGACGAGCTATCCGCTCCCGCTGTGGGCGGAGCAAGATCCACGAGACTGGTGGCGTGCCGTCACCGTCACGGCGCGGCAGGTGCTGGAGGCGGCAAAGACCCAAGCCAGCCGGGTGAGCGGCCTGGCTTTCACCACGCAGATGGTCAACCTGATTCCGCTCGATCCGGCGGGAATCCCGTTGCGTCCGGCCATCTCCTGGCTCGATGGCAGAGCGGGCCACGAGGCACGCAGCATTATGCGTCGCGTGGGGGGGGCGATGATGTCCATCGGCGAGCAGGGCTACCTGCAAGCGGCGCAACGCATCCTGGAGACAACCGCACAGCTCCGGACGGAGGTTGCCGGGTTCGCCGGATTGAAGCTGATCGGCCTCTCTCTGTTCATCGTCGCCTTCCCCTCGGACGAGGTCGACATCTATGCTGTCCTCGACGCGATGTCCAAGAAGCAGTGGAACCTCAACGGGCTGCAGAACCCGGCCAGCGTCCACCTGTGCGTCACCCAACGCCATGTCCGGCCGGGGGTGGCGGAGGCCTTCGTCGAAGACCTGCAAGAGGCTGTTGGGTACGTGCGCCGGAATCCGCAGGAGAAGGGTACGATGGGTGTGGTCTATGGATTGGCCGCGAGCCTCCCGGTCAAGAGCCTGGTCGCCAACTATTTGAAGACGTACATCGACCGCATGTACCAAGCCGACTGAAGGCACCCGAGAGGCCGGAGCGGAGGAGGGGCGATGATCAACACCCGAGCGCTGCGAGCCATCGAGTCCATCTCGGTGCTCCTGTTCTTCCTGCGCGGCCTGCGTGTCCTGTTCTCGATGATGTTCGGCATCCTGTACGACCAGCTGTTCGCCGGCAGCCCGGATATTTGGCTGGCAGTCACGCTGTTGCTGATTGTGCTGGCGTTCTTGGCGCCGGCGGCAACCACCGAACAGCCCACTCGCCGCTGGATGATGGTGATCGTGTTCGCCGCCGCGCTGGGGAGCGTCGGTCTAAGTGTCAATGATGCCACCTGGCGCTTCGCCTCCAGCCTGGTCACCGTCGCTGCCGGCGGGATGTACCTTGCCGGCCTGATGACGGCCAGGCGCCTGCTGGTCCTGCCGAGCCTTCTGCTGGCCCTGGGCCTGGACCAGGTGCTGAGAGCATTGGGTCACACCTATGACCTGGCGCTGGGGCCCGGCTGGCTGCCGGTGCAGCTGGTCTGGGCGGGCCTGGTGTTCTTCTTCGCTCTGTTCCTGGGAGGCCGGAGCGGGCCCGGCGAGGCGCGTACGGGGATCTTCAGCCGCAGGGCGGCATTCGGGATGGGCGCACTGCTGTTCCTCGAGACATCCTTGTTCGGGTTGCCCAATGCCGTTGCCCACTGGGCGCAGGTTCCGTATGCCATCACCGCTCCGGTCCTTCTGGCCCTGACCCTGATGCCCTTGGCGCCGGCGATCCGCCACAGCATCGACCAGCACTTGAGCGCGACGCCGGCCCGACGGACAGCGCTGGGAGGCGTCCTCTCGGGGTGCCTGCTGATCGGGTACTTCGCCGGCGGGGCTGTCTCCCTGCTGGCACTGCTGTTGGCGCAGCTGATTGTGCTTGCGTTCCTGATCGTGATCGTAAACGGCCGGCCGCCTATGCCCCGGAGCGTGGGGTCACCGCTGGCGAGCGGCATGGAGTTTATGCTGGTCTTGGTCTTCCTCAACGGTTTCGCCTTCACTTATCCATACACCTTGCCGTTCCTGCGCGATCTCGGTTGGGCGGTGTACCTGCTTGCCGGCCTGACGGTGACGTGGTCGGCCTACTACCAACGCCCGGGAGGAGTCCTTCGCCAGGAACTGGTGCCGGGCAATCCATGGGTGCTGGCGACCATCCTGGCCTCGATCCTTGTGGTCACGGTCGTCGCCATTCCCCGGCCGGCCGGCCCGCTACCGGAGGCTGAGGATCTCCGGGCTGCGACCTACAACATCCACTACGGCTTCGATGCCGAGTGGCATTTCAACCTGCAGGAGATGGCCGAGTTGATCGAAGTCAACGACATAGATGTCATTGCCCTGCAGGAAGTCGATGCCGGGCGGCTGACGTCGTTTGCTGTCGATGACGCCTACTACCTGGCGCGCAGGCTGGGGATGAATGTCGCCTACCTGCCGACGGTCGAGCACCTCACAGGCATCGCCCTTCTGTATCGCGGCCCACTCGTTGCTGCAGATTCCGCTCTGCTCACCAGCGGGGAAGAGCAAACCGGGATTGTCCACGCGCCTCTCCGGATCGGCGAGGCACTGCTGCACACCTACGGCATCTGGCTCGGTCTGGAGGACGAAGACACGCAGCGCCAGATCACCGAAGCCATGCTGTGCATTGGGGACTCGTCCCCGGCCACCTTCGGCGGGGACTTCAACGCTGAGATGGGAACGCCCGTCACAGACGCCGTGTTGGCGGCCGGCTTCCAGGATCCGTTTGCCCAGCTCGGCATCGATCCGGCGCCGTTCACCGACCCGGCCGTCCAGCCCGAGAAGCGCATCGACTACGTCTGGCTGCGGGGGCTTGCCGCCACACAGGCCTGGGTCCCAGATTCGATCGCCTCCGATCACCGGATGGTCGTCAGCGAAATCCGGGCTCCGTGATCTTGCCGGGAGGACCAACCACCGTGCAGGTGCTCGATCCCCACGGCCCGGCGTAGGTCGAGGTGGACTGGGCTCACGGCCGGGCGGCTCCCTTGCCAAGCCCTCGAGGGCGGGGTCTCCACGGGGTGCTTCCTTCCAGGACGCTGCGCGGTCGCGAACCTCAAGGCCGTTGGGCGGCTCGGATTGAGGCCCTTTGACAGCGACCTGAGAGGCATTGAAGCGTGCAGGCGCCTATCAATCTGGTTGTGGACAAGACGCGCCGTTTCAGACAGGGTGAGAGCACCCTAGGCCTCTCCTTCTCAGGGCTGTTCCTTGACGGCACGCATTGGCCCCTTGAAAGACCGGCCCGATCGCCCTCCTTGCCAAAGACAGCTCGCACATGAGGAGAACGCAATGAGGCTCTCCCCCATTGCCAGGATCCTGATAGGCTTGGCCACAGTCGCCCCGTCCCTTGTCTTGCTCCTGCCTGGTGCTTTCATGGCACTGGTGGCCCTTGGTGTGTGGGACCCAGTGGCCAAGTTCCTTCTCGCGCACGTCCCCTCCCACACACTGGAGTCCATCAGCTGGTCCGCCGCGCTTGCACTTGGCTCCGTTCTTGCGGCACTTCACATTGCCCTAGTCGTGTTCTACATCTCCCACATCATCACCAACCAGTCCGCACCGAGCATAGTGCGGGCTGGCTTCGCCGTCAGCCTTCTCATCATCCCCCCTGTTGCCATGACCGCGTACTGGTTCATCTACGTCCTCCCCGAGAAGCCTCCTCTATGGGCATTGAAGGCATCCAGACCCATTCCAGACACCGCCTGACCTCCGACCACTGACAATCGGAGGCGGCTGTTTCGAGCCGCCCAGGAAACTGCTGCCTACCCCCCGGCCTGCGGCGCGGCGCAGGTCTCGGGAGGCCAGGGAGGCCCTTTGCAGGGTGATTCGCGACCTACTCGGCTGACGGCCGAAAGGGATGGGGTGATTGACCCGCCAGGTTGCGCGACAAGGGACGGAAGCAGGCTGGCTGCAGCGAGCGGCTTTGCATGGGGCAAACCATGCCGTCTTCATCCTCATGCAGGGCATGGCCTGTCACGGGTGATGCATGGCTGGGCGACGGTTACGACTCTGTCGCGGCAGTGCACAGGACTATCGAGCGTTGGGCACCCTCCAGGCCGGTGCACGCGATCGGCCCGTCCTTCGGCGCGGCCGTCTGGTTGCAGGTCCTGCTGGAGCATCTGGGGCGTGTCCGTTCGGTCATCACGGTCAATGGTTTCGCCTGCGTTCCGCTCACGGTTCTGGGGGCGGGGCCGTTGCTCACCGTTTGACACACTGCCTTGCCACCTCGGGGGATGGGGAAGGAGAGGGGGGCGGCCCACATCGCCGGTTGCAGCAGGAGGAAAATGCGAAAGGGGCTGCCCGCATTGGGACAGCCCCTTCTCTCCCATCGCCAGGCTGAATTCGAAACAGCCTCGATTCCCCCGCAAGCGCCCGGGCAGACTAGCCCTCTAGCTCGCCGTCGATGACCTGCTGGAACTGAGCCAGCGGCTGGGCGCCGACCATGGGGAGTCCGTTAATGAAGAACGTGGGCGTCCCGGTGACCCCCAGGCCGGCGGCGTAGCGGGCGTCATCCTGGACTTCCTGGGAGTACTTCTCGCTGGCGAGGCAAGCCAGCAGTTCATCGGCGTCTAGGCCGAGCTGCGACGCATAGGCTGCATACGTCTCGGAGCCGAGACCCAATTCGCCTTCAAACAGGATATCGTGGAACTGCCAATAGGCTTCCTGGTCGGCGGCACACTGCGCGGCTTGAGCGGCGTAGTAAGACTCCTGGCTGGTGACTGGAAAGTCGCGGTACACGAATCGGATCTGGTCGGGGTAGGCGGCCATCAGCTCGCGGAAGGTCAGCTGGTGGAAGCGCCGGCAGAAGCCGCAGTTGTAGTCGCTGAACTCGACGATCGTGATCGGGGCGCTGACTGGGCCGATGTAGGGGTCATCGTCGACACTGATGTCGAATCGGGTGGGTTGGCCGGCGGCGGCCTTGGCCTCCGTCAGCTCGGCGGCAGCCTGGCCCCAGGCCAGGTAGCCGGCTCCGATCCCCAGCGCAAAGGCCGCCGGTATCAAGGCCCATAGAAGCCAGCGGCGGCTGGGCTTGGGGGACGCTGCGGGATCGGCCTGAGGAGCGTCAGATGTCGAAGTGGGATTGATGTCAGACATGGCGCCGATTATAACAAGCCCAGGCCGGTCTGTCGGCGCGAGAATGGAATGGGTTGACGAGGCGAGGCCCTTGGCGCACTGCTTTCTGCACCCGTACGCCGTAAGATTCCATGGCCGCGGGAACCTGGCCATTTACAGGCCGACTTTCCGGAAAGGGCAGCGCGATCGTGAGCGGGCGTGAAGAATGGGGGTGTGGGGTCGGCGAGGTGAAGACGGGCACATTCCAGACGGGCGTCACCGCCGCCAAGCCCATAGGGAGCCCGGTCTTCCCCGCCTGTGTCCACGAACATCCAGAGGGCAGGCGCTGCGCTGGCTTGCTCGAAATCGCGCTCGGGGTATGAGCCTCCTGGACACAGGCGCGTCTTAAGCGGTGGGTCGAGCCCGATGGCTTGGTCGGCCAGGAAGGGAGAACATGCCTGAAGTTCATCCGCTGTTACGAAGGCGCCGCTCTTCGCGGCTGTATGATCCGGATCGACCAGTGGCACCAGACGCCATCGCCTCGCTGCTGGAGGCGGCTCGCTGGGCGCCATCCGGCGGCAATCGGCAGCCCTGGCGCTACATCGTTTTCGACGATCGAGTGCCGGAGGCGAGGGACCTGGCGCGGAGTTGCTTGGACGAGAACAACCAGGCCTGGGCAACCGCTGCGCCGGTGCTCATCGCCGCAGTCTCACGCGACCTGCGTGACAACGGACTGCCCAACGCCAAGGCACAGCATGACTTGGGTCAGGCCAATATGAGCTTGATGTTGCAGGCAATCTCCCTGGGCCTGAACTGCCGGCCGATGGGCGGGTTCGATGCCGACAAGGCGCGCCGCCTCTTTGCTATCCCTGAAGATCACACACCGACGGTCATGATCGCCATCGGCTACCCTGGACGTGCGGAGCAAGCGACGCAGGAGATCCAGGCCAGGGAAGCCTCCGCCCGGGAGCGTCAGTCGGTCGAGATCATTGCCTTCTACGGAGGTTGGGGCCGGGAGCGGCCGTAGGCGCCGCGGCCTGCACCTGAGGGATCTCGCCGCCTCCCCTTGCAGGGAAAGGCGGCGACGGGCGCTCAGAAAGCTTGGCGGAGGTCACGCCGGAGGACGGACCGTACGGAGGTGTGCCAGCTTATCCTCCCGGCTGAATGTTACTCGTCTGGCTGCTAGACCGTCACCAGCAGCGCGGTGATGTACATCACGGCGGCACCGGCTGCAAAGCCAAGCAGGTTGGGCCAGGTAACGAGTGCTTCGCCATGGCGGGCGGCATCCTCTCGCAGCAGTCGGCCGACCTCGATGATCACCTGCCAGATGGCGCCCAGGCCGACCCCAAGCGCAACCGCCGCCACCAGGAAGCTGAAGGCGAAGCCGCCCACCCAGGCGCCGACGATCGCCGGCGCACCGGCCAGCAATGTCAGGCCGACGAACGTGCGCAGGCCCGGGCGAAATCCCGGCGGCAGGCCCGTACGCCCCGGCGTCAGCGGTGCGGCGATGCCCACCCCCTCGGTGATGTTGTGCAGGGTGAACCCTACGATCAGGAAGGATCCCAGGCCAGCCTCACCCAGGGTGAAGGCGGCGCCGATGGCCATGCCTTCGCCCAGGTTGTGCAGGCCGATTCCGAAGGCGATCATCCAGGCAACGTACAGGCCGAGCGGCATGCCTCTGGAGGTTTCCGTGGGTCGGCGCAGGCTTGCGACAGCGAGAAGTGCCAGCCAGCTGAGCAAAGCCGAGAGGAGCACAAGCGCCTCTCCCTGGAGCACCCCAGGCAATTGACCGGCCACATCGAGTGCCTCCTGCCCGGTGTCGATCAAGAGAAAGACCAGCATGCCGACGGTCAGGGCCAGGATCGCATTCAGCGCCTTACGGCCGAGCCGCCGCATCGCCGGGTAGAAGAGCAGGCCGAGGGCCACCGGGACGATCCCAACGAACCCGCCGACGACAGCGTAGGCCACGAGCTGATCCAAGCCAAGGGTGGGGGTCTTGACCGCAACCTGCACCTCGCCATCGAAGGTCAGGCCGGTCGATGTCAGCAGGCGCAAGTGGTGGGGTTCGCTGAACACCCATGGGTAGGGGATGGTGATCGTCGCCCGTCCCAGCCGGGGCACCGTCGGCCCAGGGTCGACGGTGAAGCTCCAGAATGCATCGTCGATGGTGACCTGGGCGATGGTCACCGGGACCGGCCCGCCGTTGACGACGACCGCACGGAATCCGCTGTCGGTCAGATCGATTCGTTCGAAGCTGAGGCTCTCCAGCGGGGGCAGATCGGACCGCAGCGCCGCTGGCAGATCGGCGACAGCCAGAAGGATCAGGAGGCCGGCCAGCGCCGCCACGGGGAGGAGCCAGGTCAGCCAGAGAGGGAGCGGCCTGCGTGGGCTGGATGGAGAACGAACCCTCATGACTCGACCGCCTCGAAGAAGCCCATCCACCCCAGCTCAGCGAATTCGCTCTGATGGGCATGGAACATGTACTGGCCGGGGCGGTCGAGGCTGAACTCCAGAACATGCCGCTCTCCCTGCCCCATCGTGACCGTGTCGGTGAACTCGAAGTGGTCGAGCTGTGTCCCGGTCCGGTACAGGCGAAACATCGAAGCGTGAAGATGGAATGAGTTCACCAGGTCGAATTCGGTTAGATTGACCAGATAGATTCGGAGCGGCTCGCCCACTCGCACCCGGATGGGATGCTCCATGTAGTGGAAGGCGACGGTGTTGACGGCGTAGATCTCGTTCTCGCCGTCGAGGTTGGTATCGAAAG
>CAZBJQ010000066.1:0-14893 GCA_964492235.1 uncultured Anaerolineaceae bacterium
CCCTGGTCATGGAAAGCATGGGCCTCACACCCGTTGTTCGGGGATTGGTGGCACTCGGCGTCCTTGCGGAGCTGCCTGGATACCAGGATCAGCGGGACCGTGTCCTTTTCGCCTTCAGCGGCCTTCAGGGGGAGGCAGGGAACTCGACACCGCGGTTCGTGTTCGCGCACATTGTGGTTCCTCATCCTCCCTTCCTGTGGGACGCGGCGGGGCGCCCGGTCAGCCCGGGTGACCTTTTCCAATGGGACGACGGTAGCAACTTCCCAGGAGGCCAGGAAGAATACGTCGCAGGTTACCGGGCACAGATCCAGTACGTCAATCGCCTGGTCCTGGAGGCCGTCGACCGAATCCGGGCTGACCCTGAGCGGCAGCAGATCATCCTCCTGCAAGCTGACCACGGCCCCGGATCGCGCCTCGACTGGGATCACCCTGAGCGGACCAATCTGCCTGAACGGATGAGCATCCTCAACGCTTACTATGCGCCGCTAGCCCGTCCTGACCTTTATCCAGGGATCTCACCGGTGAATTCCTTCCGCATCCTCTTCAATCGATACTTCGGACTCGATTTGGAGTTGTTGCCCGATCAAAGCTACTTCTCGACTTGGGATAGGCCGTTCGATTTCATTCCCGTCCCGGCGAACAAGCCTCCGCCTGGGGAGCTGCCCTGAGACCGAGGCAGAACCATCGGGTCTTGGGGTCCGGGCGCGGCGGCAATGCAGTGTCACACTCTGGACTAGGGGATGTGGCCATCCAGCGACGAAACGGGGCGGTCGGGCGCACCCAAGGGCTTTGGCAGGCACAGAAGCGCCCGCCCGTGAGCGCGGCCAATGTACCTTCGTGATGGCAGTCCTGCTGCCCATGGCGCTGTGCGTCTCTCCCCACATGTGGAACTTCGGCGATGTCATGCTTGTCCCCGCAATTGTGTTGACTACGGCGCTCCTGTCGCAGGCCGATGCTCCCTTCCTGGTCACCGCGCTTGCTTCAGTAGCATTCGGCAATCTAAGTATGGACTTCCTCGCACTGGCCCTCGCGGTTGGCCATGATGGCTGGGCGATACTCCTCCCGTTAGCCGCCATACCTGACTTTCTCACCTCCTGTCGGATGCAACAACCAAGGCTCATCACTGCCTGACTGGACTTCCTCCCCGCCTGATGGTCAAGAGCTTTCTCCGAATCTCTTCAGGCTCCTCCGGATCGGAAAGAAACCCGGAAGGATCACATCACTGTGCAGGAGCGACTGCAATGCTGTGCTCCGCGCCTTACTGCGGGCCAGCCAGCCAGTGACCGGGCGCGCCCTCCCATCGTGATGCCCTGACGGTGGCCCGCGGAACAGGTCCCTGATACGGAAGGACGCAAGGCGCGACCAACACGACTGGGTTCCGGAAGAACAAGTCATCAGAGACGCACGCGGCCACCGAAGTCCGTCCAGCGGCTCACGAAGCTGCGCCTTGGCCTGCTCCACACCCCATGCCATGAGCCCACGCTCCCGACTCTCCGGCGCCAGTCGTACCGGCCTAACCCGGGAGGGTGTATCCTTTTCTGAGTTCCTGATGTTGGCACACCGAATCCCCGGCGCCCTTATCTCCGCCCTCCCCGGGTTCAAGGCTCTCGGGGTGCGCTTTCATTCGGGCTCAGGGCGTGCGACGGCGGGGTTGGCGGGCGCTAGCTGGACTCTTGACCTCAAGGTCAGGTCGCTGGCTCTTCGGATCCAATCCAGCCTGCGGCGCACCTGTAACGCCCCCGACGTCCGGCTGGGGTTGACCGCTTTCCTCGCCCTGCGGCTGGTTACGGCCGTATGGGCCTGGGGAATGCGCCAGGTGTACGACCAGCCACTTCCCCCCGACCCCATTCTGCGGCCCTATCTCGACGTGCGGACTGAGACAAACCCATGGCTCGAGCCCTGGCAGCGATGGGACACACTCCACTATCAGGCCGTCGCCGAGAGGGGATATACCGCTTTCGAGGGGGCCTTATTCGCCCCACCGCTCTATCCGTCGGCCATCAGGTTATCAACCGGCGTAGCCGGCGGGAACACACTCCTGGCGGGGATCCTGGTTTCCAACCTGGCGGGTGCGCTGGCGTTCATTGCCTTCTCGCGCCTGGCTTTCCTCGAGTTGCCTGCCCCGCGTCTCTCCCGGAGATCTGTTCTCTACCTGGCAAGCTGCCCGGCAGCCTTCTACTTTGTAGCCGCTTACACCGAGTCCCTGTACTTGCTCGCTGCCGTCCTTGTCTTCTTGCACCTTCGCAATCAGCAGTGGCTACGCGTTGGGGTATGGGGGGCCGTGGCATGCCTTACCCGGCTGCCAGCAGCCGTGATCTTGGTCCCCATCGCCTACACGGCACTGATACTTCACTGGAGGCAGCCGAAGGCGTGGATCTCGGTGGTCGTGGCGTCATTGGGGGCGCTCGCTTTCCCGCTGTATGTCTGGATCGGAATCGGCGCCACCCCCTGGGAACCCCTCGTCGTTCAGGCGGCACGCTTTCGGGGCGGGTTCGCAATCCCGGGAGCGAATCTGGTCGAAGCGGCGCGCCGCATCGCGTTAGGGTCCTTCTACGTGGGAGACATGCTGGATGTCATCGCGGTTCTCCTGTTTGCAGCCTTATTACTTCCCGTGTGGCGAAAGCTCCCCCGCGTCTATGGCTTGTACTACCTCTCATTCTTACTTCTGCACCTCACGTGGAAGGCGGGCGACTCCCCCCTGAGTGGGATGTCCCGCTACGTGCTATCTCTCTTTCCCGCCTTTTTCGTCCTCGCCGAATTCGGGGAGAAGCCATGGATGCACCGCGCCATTCTCTATTCCTTCTGGGGGGGGATGTTGTTCATGTTGGGGCAGTTTGCCATCTGGGGTTGGGTCGGCTAGGTGCATCGCCAGCAGACCTCACACACGGGTTAGTGGAAGTTGCGATCCCTCCGATCGAGGTGGTGATCAAGCTCGGGGCTGCCCGCCACACGGACCAGACCGCGCTGTCAGGCCTCCATGCACCGGTACCCTGGGCACGGCTTGCATGGGAGGATCCAGGTGCCGTCGGTCACCGACGAAGGCCTGCCCACCAACCTTCTGGCTCAGGTGAGGAGTTGCTGGTGCGCTCGTTGTGTTCTCGGACTTGGAGTTCACTCCGTGTCCCGGTCGGGGGAACACGCCCTTGTCCGCCTTCCCGATGATGACTGACCCATCTGCGCTTCCGCCGGTACTCGAGCACCGCCCACCGCCCGCGTGGCGCCAGGCAGCCCTGCTAGCCGTTGGTCTTGTCTTTGCCTTGCGCCTCGGCCTGGGGATGCTCATGGGGCTGGCCGGGATGGTTGCCCAATCGAGCCTTCCCTCCAGCCTGCTGGCCAATCCGTCCTTGTTTGGGCAGATCCCAGTGCCCGACACGCCCCTGGGCCAGTTCTGGCTTGGGGTTTGGCCTCGGTGGGACGCGGTCCAGCACTTGAATCTGGCCATGCGGGGGTACTTCGACATGGGAGAGGGGTCGACGGTCTTCTACCCCCTCTACGCCGGGCTGGCGAGGGCAGCCGCCTACCTCACCGGCGGCAACTTCATCCTGGCGGGCCTGCTGGTCTCGACGGCAGGAGCCGCCCTGTCGTTCTTGTTCCTTGTCCTGCTCGGACAACACATCTTCGGAGGCAGGTCCGGTCACTGGGCGGCAGTGGCCCTCGCCGCCTACCCCACATCGGTCTTCCTGGTGGCTCCCTTCACGGAGTCGCTGTTCCTTGCCCTCACCCTCGGCGCCTTCTACGCAGCCTACAAGCGGCGGTGGTACCTGGCTGCGATCTTGGCCGCTCTGGCCAGCCTGACTCGCGGGCCGGGGATGGCGTTGTCGGTGTCTTTCGCCATCCTGGCCTGGCAGCAAGGAACGGGCCGGCAACCAGTCCGTCGCGCTTCAGCCTTGCTGGCCGTTGGGGTCGCGGTGCTGGCGCCCTTGGCCGGCGGTGCTGCCTTTCTCGCCTGGCGTTCCTACGCAGGGTTTGCGCCCATCCTGACGGTGTTGCACGAGTATGTCGGCACTTCCATGATCGATCCCGTCACAGGGCTCACGCTTGCGCTTCGACAATGGATCCAGGTGCGTGACGGACCGACGACACTCGACATGCTCTCGGCGGCGGCGTTTCTTGGTATTGCGGCCATGATGCTTGCGCGCAAGCGGTGGAGGCGGCCCGAGTTGCTGGGCTACCTTCTGGTCAGTCTCGCCGTCTTGTTGGGACGGCACACGGTGGGCGCGGCATCGCTCAAGTCACTCTCTCGCTACGTCTTGGTGCTGTTCCCGGCCTTCCTTGTCGTCGGAGATTGGTTAGCCCAAGCCGGCCCTCGCCTGCGGTTCTGGTATGTCTCCTTCAGCGCCTCCCTCCTGCTCATCCTCAGCGTGCTTTACGTCTTCTGGTTCTTCCTCGGATAGGCCCTCCTTGGGCGGCCTTGCGGGGCCAGGCGCGGTCAGCCAAACTGCTACGCGCGGGACTACGAGGGCCATGCAGGTCGGCGATACACGCGGGGGGCCGTCCCGCGGCCTGGGTATCCGGTGGCGCAGCCTCCCCCAGCCGCTGAACGCCGCCGGGGCCGGCCGAGCATTCCCACCACTCTCATCGCGCTCCCGCGCTGGAGGCCACGTCTCACAATGTGCTCAGCCATCGAGATGGGCGGACGGGGGTTCCTACGACATCCCAGGCAGCATGCCATGGATGAATCGATTGAGTAGACGCCGGTCTCTTCCAACCGTTGAATCGGGCCGCTCAGATCGCGGCTCTCCCCCGAAGATGGCGTGACGTATACTGGGCAGACCTCGAATCGACGCCCTGGAGGGCAAAGCTTTGACGGATTCCCTCCCTCCGCCACGGCAGATCGCCTTTGCGTTCGTCCCCTCTCCGGACCATGTTGTGCCCGACCACCCGGAGAACCCTCATCGCTTCGACGACTTCGGCCCCATGCTGGGCAGCTTCCCGGAAGGGATCTTGCGCCGAATCGAACCAGAACCTGCGCCCGAGGACCTGTTACACGTCGTCCATTCCCCTTCCTACTTGCGCGCCTTGCGCGAGGCGTGCCTCCAGGGCCCGGCCATCATCGATTACGCCCCGACCTTCGTCGCGCCCAGCTCCTACGCGGACGCCGTCCTCGCTGCCGGCGCCGTGTCCGATGTCGCGGCCGAGGTCTGGGAGCGGCGGTCGTCGGCAGGATTCGCCCTTGTGCGCCCGCCAGGGCACCATGCCACGCGGACACGGGCGATGGGCTTCTGCTTGATCAACAACATCGCCGTGGCCGTACGCCACGTGCAATCGCTGGGCTGCGAGCGCCTGCTCATCGTGGACATCGACGTCCATCACGGCAACGGCACCCAAGCCATCTTTGAGGCCGATCCCACCGTTCTCTATATCTCCTCGCATCAATACGGCATCTATCCGGGGACTGGCTCTATCGATGAGATCGGCTCCGGCGATGGTTCGGGGACTGTGGTCAATGTGCCTTTGCCGTCGCATGCCGGCGACAAGGCACTGCTGTTGACAATGGAACGGGTAGTGTCCCCGCTCGCCCGCCGCTTCCAGCCGCAGATGATCCTGGTCTCAGCCGGATTCGACACCCATTGGCGCGACCCACTGGCCAATCTGCTGGTCTCCTGCGCCGGCGTGTATCGAGTCGTCCGCCGGTTGGCGGAGATCGCCGACGCGGTCTGTGCCGGACGGATGTGCCTCACCCTTGAGGGCGGCTACGATCCCCAGGCCCTAGGCGGATGCGTCCAGTCTGCGTTGTGCGCTGCCGCCTGCCTGCCTCAGCCGACCGACCCGCTGGGCCCTGCCCCGTACGATGAGACCGATGTCGAAGGGGTAATGGCGAAGGTCCGGGCCATCCACGGGGTGTAGTCCACTATGGCTGCATCGGCTCCCGTCTGGCACGGCAATGGCAACCCTCCCCGGTGCCCGCGCGGACAAGTCCGGATGCAGGACTCTTGCGAGGCTTGCGCTAGGTCTCCAAGTGGGGCATACTCTGAAAAACAAGGGGCATATGGCAGAAATCGCCCTCCGGACCTACGTTAAGGAAATAGACGAGGCGATCGAGCAAGAGCAGCTCGATCAGGCCATCGCCCTTTGCCGCCACGTTCTCGAGACTTACCCGAAGAATCTCGAAACCTATCGGCTTCTCGGCAAGGCATACCTCGAAGCCAAGCGCTACGGGGATGCCGCCGATTTGTTCCAGCGGGTACTATCCGCGGTCCCGGACGATTTCGTGGCCCACGTTGGCATGTCGATCGTGCGGGAGGACGAAGGCAACCTCGATGCCAGCATCTGGCACATGGAACGTGCCTTCGAAACCAATCCGGCCAACCCCACCATTCAGCAGGAGCTTCGCCGACTGATCGGCCGGCGTGATGGCCTGGAGCCTCACAAAGTCCGGCTCACCCGCGGTGCCCTGGCACGCATGTACGCCCACGGGGAGCTGTATCAGCAGGCGGTAGCCGAACTCCGCTCCGCGCTGAACGAGGATCCTGAGCGCCCCGACCTGCAAGTACTGCTGGCTAGCCTCTACTGGCGGATGAACCAGCGTCAGGAGGCCACCGGAGTCAGCCTTGCGATCCTCGAGAAGCTCCCGTTCTGTCGCGAGGCCAACCGGATCATGGCGACCTCCCTGCAAGCCGCCGACAAGATCGAAGAAGCGGCCGCCTACCACCGTCGCCTGGCCGCCTTGGATCCATACGCGGCCTTTGTTCAGTCAGCCATGATCGACCCGGTGACGGTCGATGCCGCCTCGGTCCGGCTGGAGAAGCTGGCCTGGTCGCCGGGGCAGGCCCTCTCGCCACTCGCCCAGGGCAGGCCGGATTGGGCTGCCTCCCTGGGTGCAGAACTCAGGGGCGAGAAACGCGCGCCCGCACCGGTCAACATGCCTTCATGGATAGATTCGCAGCCCTCGCCGGAGCCTGTGCCGGTCCCGGCACCCCGTCCACCTGGGGAGGCAGTCCATCCGTTTGCCGGCGCCAAAGCCCCCCCCGAAGCGCCGATACCGGAGTGGATGCAGGATGCAGGCTGGCACCCGTCCAAGGGCGAAGCAGTCGAAGGACCCGTGAGCTTCACGCAAGAGGAGCTTGAAGGCAAGGCCGCACCCGAGGCCGGTGAGGCGGCTCAGCCGCTGGCGCCGGCAGAGATGCCGGGTTGGCTCCAGGAAATCGCCCCTCCGTCGGAGCCAGACCTCAGGGCCGCTGACGCTCCGGCCACACCGGCGGGGAGCGGGATGCCGGACTGGATGAAGGACGTGCAGCCAATGGCCATCCCGGCAGCCGGCTCAGGCTTGGCTGCTGCCGCCTCGTATCGAGATTCACCAGCACCTGCGTCAGGTCCTGAGGCGACGGCTGAAGGAGGCCCCGAGGCCGCGGCCGGCGCGACCGCCGAAGGACTCGAGAGCGCCGAGCTGCCGACCTGGTTGGATGACGCGGCACCCGGAGCTAGTGAAACGATCGTCTACTGGCTGGGCGATCGGACCAAGCCAGGGGCGTCTGAAGCGCAAGAGCCCGCGGCGGGCGAGCCGGAGGGATCGCCGTTGCCGGAGGGCGCGCCCAACTGGCTCGAGCAGGCGGCCAGCGAAGAGATTGAACTCGAGGCCAAAGGGCCCTCGAGCGAAAGCGCGAGCGAGCTCCCAGGCTGGCTCAGCGGAGTTGCGACGGCGGCGGCACACGAACCGGAGCAAGCCCAGCCGGCCGAGCCAATCGCCTGGCTGGATGAGGCAGCGGAGCAGCCGTCAGAGCCGGAGTTCGATATCGAAGCCCCGTCGCGCGCGGCCGCCGCCGAGGAAGCGCCGGATTGGCTGCGCTCAATCCTTAAGCCCGAGACGGAGGAGGCGGGGGCTGACTCCGGGCTGGGTGAGCTTCCGCCGTCGGGCGCGTCCCCGGAGGCTGCACCGAGCTGGCTGGAAGCGATGCCCGACGAGGAGCCCGCGAGTGAAGCCCCAGACTGGCTCTCTCGTCTCTCTTCCCCCGACGAACCCTCTGTGGCGGGCGAGCAGGGGGCCCAACCAAGCGAGGCGGCACCGGGCTCGCTGGCGGCGGCCGCCGCGGCGGCCGCCTCCGACGATTGGCTGCGAGGCATCCTGGATTCGTCCGAGAGCGAGGAGCCAGGAGCGGCTGAAGATGAGGCGCAAGGGGCTGATTGGCTGCAAGGGCTGTACACCGAACCATCCCCGAAGGTGCCGACCCAACCGGAGCCGGAAGCTGCCGACATCACCAGCGACGATTGGCTCCGAAGCATGGTGCCCGAGCCAGCCGAAGACGTCGGAGTGGAGCCATCCTTCGAGCTGGAGCAGCCAGAATGGCTGGAGCGCCTCGTCAGCCCTGATTCCGCCGTGGAACCCGGAGCCCCGCAGGCCACCCCGGACTGGGTGCTGGCCTTGGCTGGGATGGGCCCGGCCGCTGAGACCGAGGCGACACCCCCAGAGGAGATGGCTGCACCGGAATGGCTGGGGCGGGTCTTGGACGGCGTCCCTCCCGAAGATCAGGGCTTGGTGTCAAAGGCGCCTGTCGCTGATCTAAGTGGAGACGACACTCTGGCGGTGGAGCGGCCGCCATGGATGAAGCAGACGGCGCCGGACACGGTCGCCTCCGGGCCAGGGACTGTGCCAGCCGTTGCGGCCCTCGGCGCGCTCCGAGAGTTTACTGAAGCAGAACCGCTTCCGCCGGAACGCCCCGCACCACCCAGGGCTGCCGAGCCGCCGGATTGGCTGCGGGAGTTCGCCGACGCGGCTGGCGACGAGACACCTCCTCCCACAACGCGCTCTGCGCCGCCCGCGCCATCCCCGCCGGACTTGGAGTATGAGGGTGCGCTGGACTGGCTGCGCGAAGGCGAGACCGGCCCGATGGCCGCGGAGGGAGTGGGGCTGCCGCCGGCCTCGGTTGCCGCGGTCGCGCGCACGCCCGCCGGGGATGTCGACGATGAAGAGATCTTCCGCTGGCTGGACGATCTGGCACAGCGCCAGGACACGGACGCAGTGCCTTCCGGAATCGTGCCACGCCGTGAGATCGAACCACCGGGGGCGGAGCCCGCCCCCCGGCCCGAAGCCCGGGCGGCTGTCCCTGACGACGCGGAGACCGGACTGGAGTGGCTGGAGCAACTGGCCGGTGGTCAGGAACAGGCTCCAACGGTTGCGGCCGCCGCTTCTCCCGCACCGACCGAGGCCATTCCGGCAGGCGGGATCCCGGCCCCCGCACCAGCCCAAGAGGTGACGCCTGTGGAACCGAGCCTGCCTGCTGCGCCCGAGCCGGAGCGTCCGGCTCCCCCTCTGCCTGAAACCGAAGAAGAGGACATCACCGAGTGGTTGAAGACGCTGAGCATGACCTCACCCTCGCCCGAAACGGAGCCGGTGCCTGCCCCAGCGGCAGCGGTTGCGCCGCCCATCGTTGCGCCGCCAGCACCCCCAGAACGCCCGGCCCAAGTCCCGGTGACCCAGGTGCAGCCTCCACCAGGGCCTGAGGAAGCGCTGCGCAAACCGACCTGGACGCCTGTGGACGAGGATTGGCTTCAGCCGGCGCCCCCGCCCGCGGAACAGCCTGCACCGGCAGCCGTCGAACCACAGCCTGTCGTCGCGGAACCTCGGCCAAGCGCCCGGCCAGCCGCACCATCGAAACCCAAGACCGCCGGACCGGCCGATGTGCTGGCGCGCGCCAGACAGCACCTTTCCAAGGGCGATTTCGCCAAGGCGTCTAAGGACTACTCGACGGTCATCAAGAAGAAGTACGAGCTCGATACTGTGATTACGGAGCTGCAGATGGCCGCCGAGCACTTCCCGTCTGAGGCCGGCCTTTGGCAGCTACTCGGGGACGCCTACATGCGGGCGGAGCGGTTGGAGGAAGCGGTCGGGGCTTACAACCGCGGGATGACCGCCGGCTAGAGGCCGTGAGGGACGCTAACGGCACGAAATCAACCGAACTCGGGGAACCCCCGAGTTCACGTTTGTGGAGGCGAGGTTGGAGAAGACACTCGTTCTCATCAAGCCAGATGCCGTCCAGCGCGGGCTGATCGGCGAGATTACCTCGAGGCTCGAGCGGCGAGGCCTACGGCTGGCGGCCGCCAGGTTCCTCAAGGTGGACAAGCGCCTGGCGGAAAGGCACTACGCCGTCCACAAGGGCAAACCCTTCTACGAAGGCTTGATCGCCTACATCACGTCGTCACCCGTGATGGCCATGGTCTGGGAAGGTCCGTCGGCAGTCGTCGCCGTCCGTCAGACGATGGGCGCCACCTGGCCGACGGAGGCGGCGCCGGGATCGGTGCGCCACGACTTCGGGTTGACCGTCGGCAGGAACCTGACCCACGCCTCGGACTCCCCGGAGGCCGCAGCCCAGGAAGTCGCCTTGTGGTTCTCTCCGGCGGAGCTGGTCGCCTGGACACGCGATGTAGATGGCTGGGTGTTCGAAGACTGACGGCTGGCAGGAACGCTCCATGCTGGCGCTAGACAGGTCCAGCCACAGATCGTCTATGGCATGTGAACCAGCCGGCGGCCTTCGCGCCACAGTTCCTCGAGGGCGTAGTACTTGCGGACGGCGGGGTTGAAGACATGCACGACCACCGGTCCAAAGTCCAAGAGGATCCAGCCACTGGCGGCGGTCCCTTCTTGAGCGCGACACATGAGGTGGTGCTTGCGTTTGATCCCGCGCATCGCCTCATCCGCCAGCGCCGTCAACGTCCGCGCACTCCCGCCGGAGCACATGACGAAGTAGTCGGTGAATGTGCCGACCCCGGTCAGGTCTAGCAGCAAGATGTCCTCGCCCTTTTTCTCCGCCAGGAGGTCGACCAGCGTGCGCGCTAGCTCCAGTCCTTCGATGTCCCGCCTCCTCGATCCTTCAACCCGACAGCCGGTCCCAGGTCCGTGACGCCTGCAGCGCGGCCTGCACGGCGTCGGCCGCAGATTGCACACGAACAATGGGCAGGGGACGACCGTCGGCGGCCGCCCCCTCCCAGGTTCGCAGGCCAATGACTTGGCGGCCGGCCGTGAGCGCCAGCCCGATCTCGGACAGCGTCCCATAGCCGCCGCCAATGGCGATGACCGCCTGGGCGCTATTGACCACCAGCCAGTTGCGCCCATCCCCCATCCCGGTTGCGATTCGTATGGCCAGCCAGGGGTTGCCCGACTCCACCCCCGGCCCTGGGAGAATCCCAACCGTCAGCCCGTTGGCACGCTGCGCGCCTCGACAGGCGGCTTCCATCACACCGGCCAGCCCTCCGCATACAAGCACGGCTCCGGCCTCCGCCAGCAGCCGGCCGACCTCTCCGGCGGCCTCTGCTTCGTCCGGCGTGCATGTACCCCCGCCGATCACTGCCACCTGCGGACGATTCATGGGGACGACCCTCCCAGCGGGTGCCGACTGAGCATCGTGTACACCGCGCCTTCGGGCCGGAGGTCGCTGCGGACTAGGCAGACCTCGTTGGATACGGAAGCCAGGGGCTTCCATGGCGCTTGTCCCGTCAAGGCGCGGCCGATGGCAAGTGCCTGCTCTCGCCCGATGTCATCCCGCACCCTGCCAAGCGTCAAGTGCGGATGGAAATCCCTGGGTTCTTCCCTGAATCCCAGGCGAGCCATGGCGGCCTCGATGCCGGTGTGCAGCCGGTGCAGGCACGCCTCGGGGTCTTCCAGTCCAACCCAGATCACACGAGCCCGGCTGGCATTCGGAAACGCCCCCAGGCCGCCGACAGTGTAGTCGCAGCGTGGGTGAGAGGGGGTCTCGGCCTGCAGCGCCCGGCTGACCTCCTTAAGGCGAGAGGCGTCGACATCGCCGAGGAACTTGAGGGTCAAATGGATCCCATCCGGCCGCACCCATCGAACCCACCGGTTGCCGATTTCGCTCTGCAACCTCGTTTGAAGGCTCTCAAGGAGTATGTGAACCGCCGGTGCCAGTTCGACGGCGATGAAGGCACGGGCCATCGGTTCTTCGCCTCCTGACTTTGCTCGGTGCCTTGTCGGTGAGTGCGCACGGTGTGGCGCTACGCCGAGGCTCGTTGTCCCCTTCGTCATCCAACCCTTGCCCCCAGAGGAGCCTTCCTGGTCGCTGACTCCAGACAGGTCGCCGGGGGTTGACACTCAGGGGCGAGGATACACTGCTTCCGCCCACCCCGGAAGGCGGGCGTGGCCTTAATGGGCGAATCCAGGCCGACCCCTGACCACAGAGACCATTGGAGACAGAATTGGTTTCCTATTGATCCCCAACCCACTCGCCGGTAGAATGCCCTCAACCGCATGGACCTCTCTCGCCGCGACTTCCTCCGATCTTCCGCCTTCGGCCTGGCGGCGCTGGCTGCACCTGCCGCGTTTCGCCCAGTTGCCTCCCCAGAATCCGCTCTCGGCCGTGTGGCCACGACCTGGATCGGCTTGTACAGTGAGCCGAGCTTCCGCGCCAGGCGCCTGACCTTGCTCAAGCGCGATGAGATCCTCACCATCCTCGCCTCGGAGACGCCGGAGGATGGTCCACGCCACAATCCTGTGTGGTATCAGGTCCCTAACGGCTATGCGCACTCGGGCAACATCCAGCCCGTTCGATGGGAACCACAGACTCCCATCGAACACATCTCGACCCCCGGCCGGCTGCTTGAGGTGGGCGTGCCGTTTACCCGATCCTACGCCCAACCCGATCCGGCCTCCGATCCGCTTTACCGCATGTATTTCGAGTCCACCCACTGGGCGGAGCAAGCCGAGTTCGGCGTTGACGGCCGAGTCTGGTATCGCCTGGTCGATGACCTGTTGCACATCCGCTACTACGTCCGGGCCGAGCACATGCGCCCCATCCTCCCGGAGGAACTCACACCGATCTCGCCGGAGGTTCCCCAGGATCACAAGCGCATTGAGGTCTCGCTGGCGTCGCAGTCGCTGGTGGCCTATGAGTTCGACCGTCCCGTGCTCGAGGCCAAAATCTCGAGCGGCATCCCGGATAACACGCCCGGCCCGAACGGAATCCCCACGGCCACCCCCAACGGCAGGTTCTACATCGACAAGAAGATGCCGCTGCGCCATATGGGCGACGGCAATATCACCTCAGACCTCGAGGCCTACGAGCTGCCGGGTGTGCCCTGGGTGTCGTTCTTCCACCACACGGGTGTCGGATTTCACGGCACGTACTGGCACAACGACTTCGGCCGGCCTCGCAGTCACGGTTGCGTCAACATGCGAACGGGCGAGGCCAAGTGGGTGTATCGGTGGACTATGCCGGCGATCGAGCCCGGCGCGACCCTGCGAGTCGGCCGCGGCACTCAGGTCATCGTCGTCTGATACTCCCTCGCCGGGAGGAACAACTGAAACTGTCCCGAAAGCGGCTCGACCAAGGGGAAGAGATAAGAATAGGTGGGGTTCGGGCACTGCCCAGACCCCACCTACCGCGTTCTTGTTACGACGCATTGGGCCTGTGGGTCGGCGGCTGATCTCTTCCGACCCAGGCGACCTTCTCTACCAGGGGCTGTGACGCCGCTTGACCTGATCCAGCAGATCCGGCAGTTTCCCGGTCTCTCCAAAGCCGGAAGCCCCGCGACGGATGGCCGCCTGCCCTTCCGCATCGCTCATCGCTTCCGCAACAACGACGATTTGTGTGTTCTGCAACAGCTGCCGCAGCTGGCGTAACAGCCAGTAGTCGCGCGCCTGGGCAACCTGGGAGTTGACAAGCACCACGGCCGGCTCCAGGCGCTCCGCCAGCACCAGGGCTTCTTCGGCACCGGTGGCCTCGGTGACGCGGAACTCATGCTGCTGTAGCAGCAGGATCATCGTCTCACGCATCGCCGCATTCGGTTCGACAACCATCACCCGCGCCGAGCGGCGCAAGCCGGCCGTCAGCACAGATTGGATCGTCGACAGAATGGCGCCAGTCCCGGACGGCCGAACGACAAACCCGACCGCCCCCATCTGCTTGGGGTCCTCGACATCGGTCCCCGAAGTCAGGAATAGGACCGGGATGTCGCGTGCCTGCCGGTCCTGCTTGATCAGCATGGCAATGTCGAAGGGCGGAGGATCGCGCAGCATGACGTCCAGCAGCACCAGGTCCGGCTTCTCGGTCCGCACCAGGGGCAAGACATCGGAACCGTGCTCCGGGACAATCAGGCGGTATCCTGCCTCATGCAGGTCCGAGCCGAGCAGTTGCCTGAGCTCGCTGTCTTCCACCATCATGAGCAAGGTCTTCGTCCCGGGCTGGGAGGATGAGAGGCGTGTCTCCACCGCCAGGCGGACCGGATGCAGGCTGGGCTCGATGTCGCGTGCCGCCCACAGAGGCAGCGTCAGGCGGATCTCCGCGCCCTGATCTGCATGCCACTTGAGGGCAAGCGCGCCTTGCCATGCCACCGCCACCCGCTCGGCCGCCTCCAACCCTTGTAACCCCTCTCCCCCTGAGACTGGAGCGAGGGATGTCGGGCGTGGTTGGGCGAACAGGGCCGAGGCTTCAGGCCGCACGCTTTCCAAAGGCACCCTGACCGAGACCAGGGCCGCAGGGATGGCCTCCAGCGTTTCGACCGGCGCCAGGTCCGCCCGCACGCGGACTTCCCCTTGCTCGACCCACCCGGCCGCAAACTGGATCAGCGCTTCCAGGAGCGCCGGCAGCTCGGCCTCCTGTGCCCGCACCGCGGGCAGGTGCGCAGGATACTCGGCGATAATCGCGACCTGATGGTCTCCCATCGAGGAGACTGCCCGCCGGATCGCTTCCTCGATCGCCGGCGGTAGGTCTACCGCTACCAGAGGCTCGTCCATCACGCGGGCAGCTGGTCGGCACCGTGGACTGGCCAGGGTCGGAACATGGCTGAATTCAACTGTACCGGAAGGATACACCCGTCTACCTTGCCGATACCTTACAGATTGAGTAGGTACAGACAGATATCAGACCATGAGAGCGGCGCCTCCCTTCCTGTGGGCAGCCCTGGTTCCATCCGTCGAACCCCCACCCCTTCCCTCGCAACACCTGCA
>CAZBJQ010000067.1:0-14801 GCA_964492235.1 uncultured Anaerolineaceae bacterium
GGAGACCGAGAATAGGAGTCCAGCTACCAGGGTTGCCGCCGGCAACGAGACGGGCAGTGCATAGTGCGAGTAAGCCTGATAGGAGTAATACCGATTCGCCATGATGATCGGCAGCATTCCGGCCACCACACCAACTACGCCGATCCAGATGGCCTCGTTGCACCAAAGCTGCACGGGATCGTCCGCCGGCTGATGGTCGTTGGCTGCGGTCTGGGCCTTGCCCCAAAGCCTCCAAAGGATCCCGGCCAGGGTCGCGGCGAGGACCGCAATGGACAGGCCAATGAGGATCTCGCGCAATCGGAGGGCGAATAGATCGTGGAACTGGGGGTCGGCCCAGACCAGAAGTCCGGTGCTGACGGAACTGCGGAACAGGTTGACCAGCCATCTTAGGCTGACAAGCAGCGGGGAATCGAGAAGCACACCGAATTGCCTGCCGACATCCGTCTCGGCGCGTGCGTTCTGGAAGATGAGCAGTCGCCAGAAGAGGTAACCGACCGGGATTGCCAAAGCTGGAAGCCATGCTCGGATCGCGGCGAGCACTCGCTTGGCGGACCAATGCCGGTCTCCCGACGGAGGCCTCGTCACCACGAGAACGCACAGAAACCTGAAGACCTCCAGTCCTATCGCATAATCCACCAGGAGAAGGTACCCCCACCCCGTGAGGGCCGAGGCTGTCCAGAAAGCGATCTTGGTGAGTCCTGGCGCGGCAGCAACTGCCTTGACGGTCAGGGCAATCGAGACCGCCAGCAGGCACAAGCTGATCACATGCGGTTGGTTTTCGAAGCCTTCCATCCATTTGAGGTAGCCAGGATAGAGGGCGAAAAGGATGGCCATGGCCAGCGTCGCCCTTCGCCATCGAGGCCAAATCAGACGGAACAGCCAATATGCGCCCAGTGCCCCTGCCATGCGCCATAACAGCCCGGACACGTGATAGGGCATGGGATAAATGCCGAAGAGCCGATAGTAACCTTCGAAAACATACGCCCGGGCGGGCCGGTCGACGCGAAACATCTCGTGAAACACGTCCGGCCCGCCCTTGAGGCGGTCCACCGCGTAGTACCAGTCATCCCGGAAGATGGTTGCCCGTCCAAGGTTAGGGGCGTATGCCAGGGCGACTACTGCCAGAAGCACAAGGATGGCAATTGCCCTGGAACGAGATTCTTTGGATTGTGACAACACCGCAACACCTGCCCCTTCAAGATCGACTGGGCGAGAGAGGTCCACGAGGTCGTTCAGACGCGCCCCGATGGAGTCCGTTGCCCAGATTCCGGCTCCGCCCTGTCTGGTACATGCTACTGGGTAGGAAGTCTCTAGCTTGGCTTGAGCCTTCGTCCAGGTACCGTGCCCGAGTCTACGCCAGTCCGACATCCGCTGCAGCAGTGAGCTGAGATCCCCAGAGCTAAGCCTCGGGCACCCGGCGCACGACGGGGCGATCGGCTGGCGCGGTCTGTGGATGCATCCGGTGGCTCCGATTCTGCCAGCTCTCGGAAAGCACTGCGGCTTCTTCCAGTGTGGAGGAGACCTCCCAACCCAGGCGACCAGGTCGAAGTCGCCATTGAAGCTTTGGATTCCCCTCCAGCCCGGACTGCGTCCGAGGCAGGCCCCTAAAGGCTCTCCCGCTTGATGCCTAGCTGGTGGGTGTCCAGCTCATAGATCCGGTGGCGGACCTCTCGAGACGCGAACCTCGGACCTCTGCCCGATGAGCTGAGCCTGGGCAGCCTTCCGATGAGGTTTCGGCGGGAAAGCCAGTGGACGGGAGCCGGCGCCATCTTGAGCGCGTAAGAGGTGAGGTGCAGGGCGAAGAGATGTTGCAGCGAGGGGACTTGCACCCGCCAACCCCTGCGCCAGGCGACATGCCCGGGCTACCACCAAGCCAGCATCCAGTTTCCGGATTTACACATTGCCCGCGCCGACCGTTCCGGGCGACGCTCCTGCCGTTTGTGCCTGTCGCGCTGCCGGAACGCGTTGGCACCACGTGAGCGAAGTCAACTCGACACCAGCGGCGCTCCGCACTCCCGGCCAAAGGACATCGAGTCTTGAGGACGAGGCGGTTCCTCAGGCGGAAGGCGGCCTTTTCAGCCTGGCACCTCAATTCGGACAGATGGCGTTCTCTCGGCTCCAGTACTTGGCGCCGGGCGATTCGCCGCAGGTGGGACAGGTCATCTCGCCCGAACGGCGCATCATGCGCACGAAGAGCCAGACTGCGGCGCCAATGAAGACGATCCCTACCAGGAGCGCAGGCAGGGGTCATCAGGCTCCCAGTCATGTCGTCTCCAAGGACAGGGATCGGGCGGCCAGGACAACGGCTAAGCGGCGAGATCGGGGAACACGCGGTGGTCGGCAGGCGAGAGTCTACCTGCGCTCGCAGGCTGGGCGTCGCAAGTGGAGGGCGGCTGACACCGATGAGACCTCCCGGCTTGCCGGACTATAATCAGTTGATGGCGGTGTATGTCATCCTCTCTCCCCATCTGGATGACGCCGTGTTCTCATGCGGCGGCTGGATGGCGCAGCGAGCCTCTGCCGGCGAGGAGGTGCGGGTCCTCACGATATGTGCCGGGGATCCTCCGCCCGGCCCGCTCTCCCCGTTTGCAGAGAGGCTGCATACCCGGTGGAGACCGGGCGTTGCGCCGGCTTCAGTGCGCCGAGCAGAAGACCTCATCGCGACCGGGCGGCTGGGCGCGCTGGCCCGGCATTTTGATGTTCCGGATGCGATCTACCGGAAGACCCCGGAAGGGGTCCCGCTCTACCCCGATGAAGCCGCGATCTTCGGCAGGCTTCATCCCGAAGACGCCGAACTTGTCGAGCGGCTGGGCAGGCTACTTTCCCAGGCATGTGATTCAACGTGCCAGGTTCTATGCCCCCTGGCGATCGGAGGACACGTCGATCACGTGCTCACCCGGCAGGCAGCAGAAAGAATGGCGCTGGGCCTGTGGTACTACCGCGACATGCCTTATGACAGCCGCGGCGGCACACTGCCTGAAGGCTGCGCCATCCCCGAGGGCGGAGAGCGGATCGTGCCGCTCGCCCCCGAGGAGATCGAGGCCTGGGCGAGCGCGGTGGCCGAGTACCGTTCACAGCTGAGTACCTTCTGGACTGAAACGGCGCAGTTGCTCAAGGAACTGTCTGAGTACCATGACCGCTGGGGTGGCGTGCGCCTGACCGTCGGGATGGGAGCTGGCTCGGACGTTGCCGGCGAACTGGCCGGGGGGACGGTGATGTAGACAGGGGGGCGGTCCTGTGCTATGATGGTTGACACCACCGCAGTGGGCTGAGAGTCTCCTCTCAGTTCTATTTTTATCGCCAGTTGCCAGGGTTGGAGCCGATTCGGCGTGAGGACAGGCCATGGGAAATCATGCAGTCTATGTGACCGCTGAGGGTCTGAAGAAGCTTGAGGACGAACTCGAGCACCTGCGCACGGTCAAGCGGGTGGAGGTCGCCCAGCGGTTACATGAGGCGATGGAGGGCGGCGAGCTGATCGAGAACGCCGAATACGAGGCCGCCAAGAACGAACAGGCCTTTGTTGAAGGCCGCATTCTCGAGCTGGAGCACATGCTGGCCCAGGCGAGGGTGATCGAACCCGGCCAGCCCAGCGGTGCGATTCGCATCGGCAGCACCGTGACCGTGCGCGAGAACGCCGGGCCGCCGGAGACCTACACCATTGTCGGATCGGCCGAGGCCAACCCCAAGCAAGGATTGATCTCCAATGAATCCCCGCTAGGGCAGGCCTTGCTGGACCATCGGGTAGACGAAGAGGTCGAAGTGCATGCCCCGGCGGGCATGCTGCGCTACAAAATCATGGACATCAAGTAGTCGGCGGTCGTGGGTGAGCCCCGCGTCAGCCAGGCTGCGCGGGGCTTTTTTGTGGCCCACGGCAGAGCCGGGCGACGATCGGCAAGGCAGGGGAACGATGGCGGAGTTGAGCGATCTGGAGAGGGTCCGGGCCGCGAAGATTGAGGCCCTTCGCCGGGCGGGCTTCGAGGCGTATCCGGCGCGGGCTGTCCGAACACACACCACGGCGCAAGCCGTAGCCGCCTTCGAGGCGCAGGGCGAGGCCCCGGTGCCGGCGACTCTGGTCGGCCGGCTGCGCGCCATGCGCAGCATGGGAAAGACCACCTTCTGCCACATCGAGGACGGTCACGGGCGATTCCAACTCTACTTCCGAACGGATGACCTTGGCCAGGACCGCCTGGAGGCGCTGAACGATTTGTTTGACCTGGGTGATTTCATCCAGGCCTCGGGTACGCTGTTCCGGACACGCACCGGTGAGACCACCCTTCACGTCACGGATTTCGCCATGCTAGCCAAGGCCGTCTCCCCGCTGCCGGCCTCGAAGGAAGAGATCATCGATGGACTGCGAGTAGTCCACTCGGCCTTCGACAATCCAGAAGCCCGCTTCCGGCAGCGTTATGCCGACCTGGCGGTCAACCCCGACGTCCGGGAAATCTTCGTTGCCCGGGCCAAGGTCATCCGAGCACTGCGGGAATTCCTGGACGGACATGGCTTCATCGAGGTTGAAACGCCGGTGCTCCAGCCTCTCTATGGCGGCGCCGCTGCCCGTCCCTTCATGACCCATCACAATCAGCTCCATCAGGACCTGTACCTGCGCATCTCCTTCGAGCTCTACCTCAAGCGGCTGCTGGTGGGCGGCTTCGAACGGGTCTACGAGATCGGCCGCGACTTTCGCAACGAAGGCGTTTCCTTCAAGCACAACCCTGAGTTCACCCAGCTCGAGTTCTACATGGCCTACGCCGATTATCTGCAGGTGATGGAGCTGACGGAGCACATGGTTGCTCATGCCGCCCAGCAGGCCGTCGGAACGACATCGATCGTCCATGAAGGAAACAGGATCGAGCTAGCGCCGCCATGGAAGCGGGTGACGCTCAGGGAGGCGATCCAAGAGCGCAGCCAGATCGATATCGCCGCCCACCCAACCGCAGGCAGTCTGCGGGAGGCCATGATCGCCCGCGGCCATGACCCGGCACAGGAATCGACTAGAGGCAAGTTGATTGACTCGCTGCTTGCCCACTACGTCGAACCGACCTTGATCCAGCCGACCTTCCTATACGACTATCCTCGGGATATCTCCCCGCTGGCCAAGAGCAAGCCCGGTGACCCTTCAACCGTCGAGCGGTTTGAGGGGTTCGTCGCCGGCATGGAGCTGTGCAACGCCTTCACCGAGCTGAATGATCCATTTGACCAGGAGCAGCGCTTTCTTGAGATGGGGCGCGACTACGCCGAGGACAATGAAGAGCGCCATCCCCTGGATGAAGACTACCTGCAGGCGATGCGCTACGGCATGCCGCCCAATGGCGGATTCGGAATGGGCGTCGACCGGCTGACGATGCTGCTCACCGGGCGCGCCACGATCCGCGAAGTCGTCCTGTTTCCCCACCTGCGGACCCGCGACTGAAGCGGGCACAATCCGAGACAAGGAAAGACACGTGGGGGCCGGGCTTTGCCCGGCCCCCACGTGTCGCGGTGTCCTCCAGCTGCAGGGCACGCTCGATACCACCCCTGCGCTGCCCATCCCCCGTGCAAGGTGCCGGGAGCGGAGGCAGACAGCAAGAGGCGGCGACTCGCAGATGTCTCCCGAGCCGGGGGGTGAGATCGGCCGTCCGGTTTGCCGCCTGACCAATGACGCCTCTCCCCATGAAGATGACGCGGCGGACCGACGCCTGTCGGAGCTCGACGGCGGCACCGCCGCGAGGGGACACAGGGCACAGGCACCCAGCTTCCTTCGCCGAGCCGATGCATGTCCGAGGGTGGTACTGTGAGGTTCAGGGCTGATGAGGGGGTTTCCACCCGGTCTTCTTCCGCCAGGTGGCGAAGCGCGAAGTCAGGTGTATCGCCTGTGATGAGCCGCGCCGGACAAGCTGGGCGTCTCGAAACGCCTCCCGCATGGAGGGGCCGTCATGGAACGCGTGCAACAGCATGCGAGACCGCCCGACCTCGCGATAGGAATGGGCATCCGAACCGGCGGTCCCAGGCTTGCCTTCGGCAGCCGCCAGCTCGCTCGCCCGCTCGTTGGCATGACGAACCATCGTCCGGGCGTTAAACACCTCGATGGCATCCACCAGGGGAAGGATCCTGTGTAGATGCTCCTGGGCCCATGCCCCTGATCGGCGGTGGTCGTAAGGATGGGCAACGCTGATGGCCGCGCCCTGGCGCCGCAGGCGGGAGATCGTTTCCTCCGGGGTCAGGCCGGGAGGGATCTCTTCCTGGACGAAATAGGCGAGGAGCTCACCTTCCGTCGTCATGATTTCTTCGCCGACGATGATGAAGTCTGGGGCCAGGCGGGCGGCTGCGATCCCACCACCAATGGAGTTGTGATCGGTGATCGCCAGACGGTCCAGCCCTGCCCGCTTCGCCGTCGCGATCAGGCGATCGGGGATCATGAGGCAGTCCATGGACCAATGCGTGTGGCAGTGGGTCTCGATCGCGAGCTGGTCGGGCACGGCGAGGCTTATGCCCCGCCCCAAAACAGGCGAAGTCCGGCGTAAAGCAACCCGGCCACAGCTGCGATGGCGACAAGGGCCTGGACAACGGTCTTGGGCTGCATGCCGGGCATGACCACCTTGCCGTCGCCGTAGGAGCGGAAGAGTTCGCCCCACGGCGTCTTCAGGGCCTCGGCCACGCGGCGTCGCCCGACGAACGGGTACCAGTACACGTTGTGATAGAAGTTGCTGGCGAAGTACGACCAGGGAACGAGGGGGCTTTGCAGTAGAGGCTTCTCCAGCGGCTTGAGCGGCCCGTGGTAGATCAACTTCTGACCGCGGCTGGCAAAAGTGTCCTCCTGGACAAAGCCCCAGGCCGGCTCCTGCTCGATATCGTATCCGACGATTTCGATGTCTCGTGGGTCACCGACGCCCAGGTCCAACTCGTGAGAGCGCCGGATGAAGTGAATCTTCATCGGGTCGAAGCCTTGTAGCCTGGCGGAAACGGCATCGATCGCCACCTGGTCGGCCGAGGCCAGCAAGATATCCTTCTGATGCCAGCGCATGGCACGCGGCCCAGGCCCATCCCCGGCGAAGGTGCCGTCCATCAGCGCGAACAGCCCGGGGTGGATGTCCTGCTGGATCATCAACAGGTCCACCAACGTGTCGTGGATGACGGCGTGCGTCCAATGGCGGTGACGGTGAAGCAGCCCGCCGAAGGCGTTCTTCATGGCGCCGGTGATGGTGGTAAAGACGTGGGTCTTGATCGTCGGCAGGTGAACCATGTTCAAGCCGACGAGCTCCTTCGGGATGAACACCCCCTTGGGATAGATCTTGTCCAGGACCAGGAACGGGCGCTTGGGTTTGTACTCGGCCCAGTCGAACTTCTGTTCATACAGGTAGATACAGGGAAGGTCGTACTGGTCGGTGACAAAGCGGTGTTTGTTGTTGAACTCACCTTCCCGCGTGTCGACCACGACGGTGTCATTGTGGACGCCGACCAGGTCGTCGTAGCCCAGGGAGCGCAAGGTACGGATGGCGCCCTCGATCTGCCACGGGGCGGACGAGCACGCCGGATACCAGGTCTGCCAGGAGATGTTGATCTTCAGCCCTGTGCGCACACCGTGCGGAAGGGCTGATCCGACTTGCGCCATCCGCATCAATCGTTCGATGTCGTCCAGCACGGTTTCGGGCCGCGTCTTCAGGACGGCGACGAGACCCTTGCCAGAGAAGTCTGTCATCCATGCTCCTTCCCAGGCCATTCTAGCCGATGGGGTGGCGAGCGAGAAGGGGGAGACCGGGGTCAACCTTCGGGGGATAATGCTACAATACGCTGAATGGCCGATTCGCCTCGACTGCCTGCTCCCAGGCCAGTGAACCCGGAGACACGCAAGTCCTACCAGCGACAGCTCATGTGGCAGGTCTACGCGCCGCTGGCCCTGGGGCTCGTCGGAATGCTGGCTGTGATCGTCGTGGTTCGCCTGGCGCCGATCGGCGACGCCAGCCTGTGGGCGGATCTTTCGGTGGTGCTGATAGCGGTCCCATTCTGCCTGCTTGGGGTCGTCATGTTGGCGGCACTACTGGTGGCAGTGTTCGGCCTCACGCGACTGATTTCCCTCATCCCGCCGTACTCGTTCCAGGCCCAGAAGGCGATGGCCAGGCTGAGGCAAGGAGTCTTGCGGGCGGCGGATTGGAGTGTCAAACCGATCATTGCGACCCAGTCGACCGGGGCTTCAGCCAAGGCCGGGGTCAAGGGACTGGGCCGGTTTTTCAGGCGGCGCATGGGAGGAAAGGATGCGGCGGATGGACGGGCGCGTTAAGCTGTTGGTCGCGGGCGGCCTGGTGGGTGGACTGCTTGGAATAGCGGTGGCCCTCATCCTGTCCCAACGAGCGGATCGGGAGGGGGGGACGGTGAAGTTGACGACAGGAGAGGGCCTGCGATTGGGTGTGCTGACGATGGGGTTGCTGCGCGAAGTGGCGGCGCTGCCGGCGCGCACTGAGGAATAGCGCGCAGCTCCGTCACACCGGCAAGTTTGCGCCCCGGGCGGGCTTGGCTCGGGGCGCTTCGATTCGCGGTCCTTGACATGGCCTGGATCGGCGCGATACTAGGGGGCTAGAACGAACGTTCGTTCATCAAGGAACAAGGCGGAGAGAGACCGCTCCATGCGCGCCGAGGTCAGTTCGATGGCCCATCTCCCGAGCCGCGCTGGCGACTCCGACAGCGCCCGCCGCATCCTGCAGGCGGCTCACCACCTGTTCGTCACCCACGGCTACCATGGCACCTCGATGCGCAGCATCGCCGCCGAAGCCGGGATCGCCCTGGGTGGCTTGTACAACCACTTCCCGGGCAAGCGCGATTTGTTCACCGCCGTCCTGCTCGAATACCACCCCTATCGCCAGGTCATTCCGGCCATCGAGGCCGCCGGCGGGGACAACCTGGATGCCATCGTGCGCGACGCCGCCTCGCGGCTGCTGGAGGCCGCCCGACAACGCCCCGACTTCGTCAACCTGATGTTCATCGAGATCGTGGAAATGCATGGGGAAAACCTCCCGGCGCTGTTCGACATCGTCATGCCGAAGCTGGCCGAGGCCATGCTGCGCCTGACGGCCGGCGCCGGCGCCATTCGCGACATCCCGGCGCCGGCCGTGCTGCGCGCCTTCGTCGGGATGTTCTTCTCCTACGTCATCACCGAGCAGATGTTCAGCCGCGAAGTGCTTTCCATCTTCCCTCCTGATACGCTCGACCACTTCGTCGACATCTTCCTCTACGGTATCGTGGCGGACCGAACAGACTCGATCAGGACGACGGGACGCTGAGGGCGAGGCGGCGCAATGTTCAGCCACCGGCTCCGTTCTCTAATCCGAAAAGAGTTCATTCAGATCCTGCGAGACCCGCGCACGCTGTACATCACCTTCGCCATCCCGGTCGTCCAGATCTTCCTGCTCGGCTACACCGCCACGACCGATGTTCGCAACGTACCACTGGCCGTCTTCGATCAGGACCGAGGTCCCGAAGCCCGCCGATTGCTGGATGCCTACCGCGCCGCCGACTACTTCCGCCTGGCCTACGATGTGGGTTCTGAGACGGAATTGCGGGAGCTGATCGATGGTGGCCAGGCCCGGGCGGGCCTGGTGATCCCGCCGGACTATGGGGCCTCGATCCTCGGCGGCCGGCCGGCGGTGGTGGCCTTCGTCCTCGACGGGAGCGATCCCAACGTGGCCTCCACCAGCCTGGCGGCGGCGGAACTGATCGGCCAGTCGCTCGCCACACGTCTGGCGGTTGAACGGCTCGGCGGCGGCGCCGCCCTGCAGGCCTTCCAGCCGCTGGTCCAGGTCCGGGCGCGGGTTTGGTACAACCCCGATCTGGTCAGCGCCTTCTTCATGGTGCCGGCGTTAATCGGCATGATTCTGCAGTTAATGACATCGATGCTGACGGCGAACTCGATCGTGCGAGAGCGCGAACGCGGCACCATTGAGCAACTGATCGTGACGCCGATCCGGTCGGGGGAGCTGATCCTGGGCAAGATCCTGCCCTACGTACTGCTGGCCTTCTTCGACACCCTCGAGATCCTCGTCGTTGGCACTCTCTGGTTCGGCGTGCCGATCCGCGGTGACCTTGGCCTGCTGCTGCTCCTCTCATGCCTGTTCCTGCTCTCGTCGCTGGGGATCGGGCTGTTCATCTCGACTGTGGCACGCACCCAGCAGGAAGCCATGATGTTGACCTACTTCACGCTCCTGCCGACCGTCTTCCTGTCGGGCTTCTTCTTCCCCCTGGCAGCCATGCCGCCGGTGCTGCGCGCCATTTCCTATCTGATCCCGCTTCGCTACTACCTGACGATCATCCGATCGGTGTTGCTCAAGGGCGTCGGCCTGAGCAGCCTTGGGCCAGAAGTGCTGGCCCTGACCATCCTGGCGCTCACCTGGATGGGCATTGCCGCCCTGCGGTTCCGCAAGAGTCTGGATTGAAGGAGGGGTCGCCATGGACACCTCATCTCTTCGGCGCTATGTCCCACTGGTCCTGGTCGCAGTTCTCATCCTGGCGGCGCTGGGCTACCTGTGGTCCGTCTCCGGCGCCGACTCCGGCCCGCTGACGGCATCCGGCACCGTGGAAGGGGCGGAGGTTCGCATCGGGTCCGAGACCGGCGGTCGGGTGGTGCAGGTCATGGTTGCCGAGGGGCAGTCGGTCCAGGCGGGCGATCCTCTGTTCAAGATGGACGATGAGCTGCTGCTCATCCAGCGCGCCCTGGTGAAAGCCTCGGGTGGGGCGGCGGTGGCTTCGGCGCGGCTGCAGCTTGTGACCGCTCAGCAGGCGTTCGACCAGTTGTACGAGGACGCCCCCAACTTCGCGGCGCAGGCCGGTCTCGAGTTGGCCAACGCCCGCGATGCGCTGGATGACGCCGAGCGCCGCCGAAGCTACCAGCAACAGGGGCGGCGAGCGACGGACGACACTATCGACGGGGTGAAGGCCCAGCTCGAATTGGCCAAAGATAGGGTGGAGAAGGCCAACGCCGCGCTCAACCGTGTGGAGGATCTGCCCATGACCGATCCAGAGCGCGCCTCGGCTGAAGCCAAGTTGTATGAAGCCCGCAAGGCGCGGGATGCGCTGCAAACGAACCTGAACTGGTACACCGGCAAGCCGACCGATATCGACCAGGCAATTCTGGATGCCAACGTCTCGGCGGCCAGCGCCCGGCTCTCCCAGGCCGAGCTCGAGTGGAACAAGTGGAAGGACGGCCCGGACCCGGATGTGCTGGCGTTGCGGCAGGCTGGGCTGATGCAGGCCAGGGCCCAGCTGGCGTTGGCCGAAGCCCAGGCGGAATCCGACCTGGCGTCCATCGATCTGCAAGTCGAGAAGCTGGTAGTGCGCTCGAGCGTGGGCGGCACGGTCATCGCTCGCTCGGTCGAACCGGGGGAGGTGCTTACACCTGGGGCGCCCGCGATCGCTGTCCGGCAGGCGGACGTGCTGACCATCACGGTCTTCGTCCCCGAAGACCGATACGGCAGCGTGGACGTCGGTGACCGGGCGAGCGTGGAAGTGGACACCTTCCCGGGGGAGGTGTTCGAGGCCGTGGTGACCCGCGTCGCCGACCAGGCGGAGTTCACCCCGCGCAATGTGCAAACAGAAGAGGGGCGGCGGATCACGGTCTTCGCAGTCGAACTCTCGGTGAAGGACCCCGACGGCCGCCTCAAGCCCGGGATGCCGGCAGATGTCGGGTTCGAATCGTGAGCCGGAAACGGGCGGCGTGAGAGTGGGGATGGCCTCGCCATGCAGAACTTGATCGAGGTCAGCCTTCTCCGACGGTCCTTCGGCTCGAACCGTGCTGTCGACGGCATCGACCTTCAGGTGGGCGCTGGCGAGATCGTCGCTCTGCTTGGGCCGGATGGCGCCGGCAAGACAACCACCATGCGGCTGCTGTGTGGGGCGCTGCGCGCCGATTCGGGACGGATCGTACTGGGTGGCCATGACGTACGCACCGAGGTCGAACAGGCGCGGGCCATGATCGGGTACCTACCCCAGCAGTTCAGCCTGTATCAAGAACTGACGGTGCTCGAGAACCTCCGATTCTTCGCCGAAGTGCGTGGGGTTGCGGCGGCAGACTGGAAGCCGCGCGCCATGGAGACGCTGGCCTTCGTCGGCCTCGATGAGTTTGTGGGGCGGCGGGTGGGGGCCCTCTCCGGCGGCATGCGGCAGAAACTGGGGTTGGCGGTCGCCCTGGTCCATCGGCCGAGGCTTCTGTTATTGGACGAACCCACGGGCGGCGTCGACCCCGTCACCCGGCAGAGCTTCTGGCAGCTGCTCATCCGTCTCTTGGCCGAAGGGGTCGGCGTCCTGATCAGCACGCCCTACATGGATGAAGCGACACGCGCCCAACGCGTGACCTTTCTCGATCGCGGCCGGGTGCTGGCGCAAGGGACTCCCAAGACGCTGCGCGAGCCGTTGCGGCAGCGAGTGCTTGAGGTCGTCGCTTCCCCCTTCCGGACGGTCGAGCGGGTGGCCAAGGCGGAACCGCGGGTCGAGGATGTCCAGGCCATGGGCGACCGCTTTCGTTTGCGGGTAGCTCCCGGCGCTCTGGCCCAGACGCAGGAGCGGCTGGCTGCGGCCTTGGCGGGCGCCGGGTGCTCGCTGCGATCGATGGGCGAGGTCGATCCCACTTTGGAGGATGTCTACGTTTACCTCTTGCAGAGGGCAGGGCCCGCCGGGGAGGCCTCAGCCGTTCATGTGTGAAACAAACCTTCCGACCCCACTGCATGCTGGGCAGCCCGTTGGAGAGATCGTGCTGCAGGTGGAGGGCCTAACGAAGCGGTTCGGCGACTTTACCGCCGTCGACGGGATTTCCTTTGAGGCGTCGGCTGGCGAAGTGCTGGGGCTGCTGGGACCGAACGGCTCGGGAAAGACAACGACGATTCGGATGATCCTCGGCTTGCTGCACCCGAGCGCAGGCACCGCCAAGCTGCTGGGGCACGATATCCGCCAGGAGGCCGATGCGATCCGCCGCAAAGTGGGCTACATGTCGCAGCGCTTCGCACTGTACGACGAGCTGACAGCCGAGGAGAACCTCGGCTTCTACGCCGGGGTGTACGGCGTTACGGATCCGATGCAGATCCGGGCGACGCTGGAGACAGTTGAGCTGACATCGGCGTCGTCTGTGCGCGCCGGCGACCTGCCCGGCGGATGGCGTCAGCGGCTGGCGCTGGGCGTGGCCCTCGTCCACCAGCCGGCATTTGTCTTCTTGGATGAGCCGACCAGCGGGGTTGACCCGATCGCCCGGCGCGTGTTCTGGAATCGGATCTATGACTTGGCGGACCGGGGTGTGACCGCCCTGGTGACAACCCACCATATGGATGAGGCCGAGTATTGCCAGCGGGTGGGCATCATGCGTCGCGGGCGGCTGCTGGCGTTGGGGTCCCCGTCCGACCTAAAGCGGACCGCCCTTCAGGGAATCGCCTGGGACGTGTTCGCCGAACCGCTGTTGCGCAGCCTTAACATCATCCAGGCAGTGTCGGGTGTGTGGCGAACAACGCTGGCCGCGGATCATCTGCGGGCGATCGCAGATCCCTCCCTCGAACCATCTACGCTCTCAGAGGCCCTGGCGGAGGGCGGCTTGACAGATGTGCACCTCGTCCGCATGCAGCCGACCCTGGAAGACGTGTTTCTGGCCCTGGCCGGCGACTAGCGGCCTCAGGCTGAGTGGCGCCGGCTCAACGCAAGCCGGCGAATAGATCATCCTCGACGTCGCGTCCGCCGTTGACCAACGAGTACGCTCGGTAGAAGGTGCCCCCGCCCAACATCCTGCGCAGGAGTGGCTGTGCAATGCGTTCCACGTCCCCGAACGAATGCATCTGGCTGCGGTGACACAGAAGTGCACGCAGAGCGATCTCCCAGTACGGCTCGGTTGGAAGCCGGGTGGTGATCGCCCAGTCGTTCCAGTAGGTGGCGCGGCGAACGACGCCATCGACTTCCAGGCTGAGGTCGCCCACAACCTGCTGATAGGCCTCCATCAGGTCCTGCGTGTCGACCATGTAGTAGAACTTGGGGGTCCGGTGCGGCTGGCCATCGGCTGGCAGGAAGGACGGGTCGGAAGCACACACCAGAGCCGCACTCGTCAGCTGCGAGATGGCGACGTGATCCGGGTGGCCGTAGACCCCGTCTGGCGGGAAGGTGACCACCACGTGGGGCCTTAGCCGGCGGACGTGGGCAACGATCTTGGCCACGGCCTCGGCGGGATTGGCCCGGTCAAGCTCGCCGTCGGTGTAGCCGAGATAGGCGATGTCCTCGATGCCGAGGATAGCCGCGGCCGATTCGAGCTCCCCCCGGCGCAGCCGTCCCATCGCCTCCAGGCCCGGGCCTTCCTCTTCCGGCCCCATCCATCCCCGCTCACCGCGCGTGGCCATGATCAGGGAGGTGCGAACACCAAGCCGGCTGTATAGAGCGAAAGTGCTTCCCATTCCGGCTGTCTCATCGTCCGGGTGGGCCAACACAGCCATCAGGCGCAGCCGCTGAGGCTCAGACACAGGCAATCTCCTCGCACCGGGGCGGTCACATTCTGGACAATTGTAATCCGAATAAATAGACAAGTCATGAGGACAGGCACGCTCGCGGCGGCGGTGATCCGTGAGATGACTGGCGCACAACCTTCAGCCTTATCTGCCCAAGGCCAGCGGCAGGCGATGAGCAAGTTCAGAAAGATGTGAGACCACGAGAGCAGCACTACCCTTTCTGTGGGGGCCCAGCTTCAATCCGTCGGACCCCTAACCGCGCCAAGACTCCATCCCCTCGCGACACCTGCGGTGCGCCGCAGGCCGTCTCGCCCCGGCGGGCCGTGGCTCGCGGCCCGAACGGGGTGCAGGTGTCGCGAGGGGCAAGGG
>CAZBJQ010000068.1:0-14545 GCA_964492235.1 uncultured Anaerolineaceae bacterium
CACGCCGGCCATTGCTCCCACCGGCCCCTGGTCGAAGGCTAGGAGCACCATGCCTGAGGCGCCGTTCTCCAGCGCAGAGATCATGTTCTGGTAGTCCGGGCCCAGCGATCGAATCAGGTCGGGCAATTCGTTCCGACGGGTTGCCGGATCCCCGCCTTCGAAGCTTTCAGGCAACCAGAGCTCAACACCTGTTCTGGTGAACGGCCGCCAACCAGCGGGAAGGTTCAACGCAGGGGCGAGCGACGGAGTCCAGACCGGCGGAAGGGTGATGGCAGGGGTGACCGGGATGCTGGTGCTGGACACGGATGCCGCTCCACCGCCCAGACAAGCCGCCGTCCCCGCCAGGGAGGCCAGGGCTATCGGGACGATCCACTGTCGGGACTCGCCGGGCTGCATCCGCTGCCTCTGAGCCTTCAATTCTTCCACATCGCCTTGAGGTAGCCGCCGATGTCGACCGCCTCGCGCGGGCCGACCATGATCTCCCAGCCCGGCAGCTCCTCCTCCAGTTCGCCGGAGAGCACGGCCACCTGGCCGGGGATCATCACCTTCTTGTGGCCCACCTTCTGGTCCACGCCGAAGGTCTTGATCGATTTGGCGATCCGTTCGGCGTCGAACTTGCCCGCCGCCCAGGCGGTGAGCACGCTCATGCCTTCGGCATCGGCCACGACCAGCCAGGCCGGCCAGCCCGAGCCCTCGACCTCGTTGGCGACGGCGAAGTAGGTGATGGAGAAGTTGGTCGTGACCATGACCGGCGAGGTGGTATCCGGGTTGTTGATCTCATAGATGCCAGGCTGAACCTGGATCGGCTTCTGCGGATCGGTGTAGATGTTTTGGCGAAGCACGAGCAGGGGGTACAGGGAGGCTGGGTCGAACGTCTCGAGCACGATGAAGCCGGCATACTTGGCGATATGCTCGGCGGCCAGGAGCGTCTCATCGGTGCCGGTGGCGCCGGGGAAGGTGATGATGGGATAGCCCAGGGGACGGAAGTTCTTACGCAGCGCCAGCCGGCGGACGATGGTCAACTGCTCCAGCGAATCCTTGTAGCCCGAGATCCCCGGATCGAGGACGATGTCCTCAAGGCCGGCCTTGGCCAGATTCTCAGTCAGGCTCGCCAGCGATTCCAGATCCGGGGCGCGGGCGACCAGGGGCACCTTGGCAGTCTTGGCGACCTCCGCCATGGCTTGCCAGTTGTCGGGCGTGGCAGCGTACAGCAAGGGGCGCGCGTCCCCGGCGGCTTCGACACCCGCCTTGGCCAGCTCGGGTGTGGCCGCCATCAGGATCAGCGGTTTCTGGCTGGCGGCGCGCACGGCGGCCACGGCGCCGGCGAAGGTCTTGCCGTCGGCGGAGGCGGCCTCGATGGCGAAGCCGTCCAGCCCGAGCAAGATGCCCACATAGTCCACCTGGTAGGCGTCAGCCTCGGCCACCTTGTTCTTCAGGTCCTCTGGCTTGTCGGTATCTCGCAGATGCAAGAACAGGCCGGGCCGATGGTAGAAGGTCTTCTCGTGGCGGAAGAGCGCCGTCTCATTGCCGACCTGCAAGCGCTGGTTCGCCGGGCCGATTTCGATCAACCTTATCGGGGGCGCTGAGGCGGCCTCCAGCTTCACCTTGGCCTCCTCGGTGACGTAGGGGCAGGCTTTGAGTTCCGCCTGCTTGGCGGCCAGCTTCATGGCAAAGGCGAGGCAGGTGGGGTAGCTGCATTCCTTGCAGTTGGTTTGCGGCAGGAGCTTGTAGATTTCAAGACCGGTGAGTGCCATCAGAGTCCTCCACCTGCCTCAGGCCGTAACCTTCAGGCCATCGAGAACGGCGCGCAGCCGCTTGAGCGTCTCCGGATGGCGCAGCACCAGAATGCTGGCCCCGGCGTAGATCAGGGAATTGGCGGTGACAGCTTCCCAGTTCAGGCTGCGCCGTTGCCAATCGCCCCAGGCCTTGGGCACACCTTCGCCGACGCGAGCTTCTTTCACGCGCCAGGCTTCCTCACCGGGCGTGACGATCATCGGCTGCTGGGTCATGCTGTCGCCCTGCAGGGCAGCCAGCCGCAGCCGCTCCATCACGGAGTAGCCGTACTCGATACCGTATCCGAGGGCACCGGTGGTCGGGTCGATCACAATACGCTCGAGTGGCAAGCCCATGTCGTGGATCAGGATGACAAGCTGCTTGGAGAGGTTGACGTCCATCGGGGTCTTGGACTGGACCAGGTGGTCATTGGCCAGAGCCGCTGCCACCAGCGTGCGGTAGTTCTTCTCCTCGCAGATCCCCAACAGGATGCGCTCGCCCTTGGCCTCCTCGGCCACCGGGACCATCAATTCGTTGTCGAGTTCCGCCTGCCCGGGCCCGGCCACGGCCAGCGGCAGGCCGGTGGCGTCTAGCACCTTGCGAACGGCGGTGCGCGCCTTGGCGGGGATATTGCGTTGGCCCTCGGCGTCGGTCAGGCTGAGATTCAGGTAGATCATGTCGGCGCCGGCCGCCTCGGCGGCCCTGGCCCAGTCGGCCGGATCCTGCATGGCTTCGCCCCAGGCCTGATACAGCAGGGGCGACCAGTCGTCGGGCTTGCGGTCGCGCACCTCGATTGCCAGGACGGGCGAATTGGGGAGTGGGCCTTCGAAGCTGAGATGAGGTAGGGCGCCATCGCCGCCCAGCGTCAGGACGCGGCTGCGGCTCCCACCCTCGGCCTGGGTTGCGCCCAGCTTGACCTCGCGCACCTTGCCTGTCCATTTCTCCTTGGGTATCTCGATGGTCATTCGCGTCTTCCTCCCTGAAAGGGGCGAAGGCTAACGGTTGCCAGGGTGGAAGGAGCGGCCCATCGTGCCCGTGGCCGCCCTCCCATCGCAGCCTGGCTGGAGATCGCCCTGCGCTCCCCCAGACTATGACGTTCCTGCCGGCTCGCAATCAGAAGATCGAGGGCATCGACAGGGCAGGATGGTTCTTCTCCGTCAGGTGCTGCACCAGGCCTTCCACGTCGGTGCAGATCCGCTCATCGGCGATCTTGGTGAGCAGGTCCGGATCTCCTTCGCGGATGGCAACCTTCTCCAGTTGCTCGGCCATTTGCTCCTTGAGGACCGACGACAACCAGACGACGCGCTTGAAGCCGCCGTCAGCCGAGATGAACTTCGGGCTGAGGATGTAGTACTTGCCGTGCCCCATGATCCCCGGCGTCTGCAGCCCGCCGCCGGCCATACCGGCCAGGGTGGAGAAGGTCATCCCGGCCGGGCTCATGCTGGTGTCTTCGCGGCTGAGGATCATGATCCCGTTGGCCTCGGGGATGACCATGGCGATGCACTCGAAACAGCCACAGGCCGTCATCGGGTTCTCCATGATCGAGTACATCGAGACCTCGGCCACCTGCTGGTGGCTGGCGGTGACAGCGAACTCATTGACGCCTGCGTAGTAACCCTTAGAAGCGTCTAGGAGGGAGCCCTTCTTGATCGGCTGGTTGGGGCCGGTGGGGTTGATCTGATTGGAGGCCTTGCAGTCCAGCCAGTTATAGGCGCCGCACAGGCCGAGGCGCTCGGGGCTGACGATGCAGACGTGGTTCGGGGCGAACGACTGGCACAGCGTGCAGGAGTAGAAGGTGTCTACGCTTTCGTCGGTCATCGAGCCGATGCGCACGTTGCGTTCTTCGTAAGCCTGGCGGGCCTTGTCCAGCCACTCGGCGTGCAGCTTGGGATCGGTGATGATCTGGATCTGGACCTTGTCCAGGATGCTGCCGAAATCGGCGTGGAAGCGGGCATGCAGGATGTCGCCGAAGTGCCTGAGATTGAAGCCCTTGTCGGCGGCGGCCTGGCTGATGCGGATCCAGGCGATGTCACGTTGGCCGATGTGCTGGATGCCTGAGGCGCCGTTGACAAAGTAGTGCACCTGGCGTTCGAGCACCGGCTCGAAGTCCTTCTCCATCTTGCGCCCGGCGACCCGGATGATGATCCCCAGGTCCATGGCGCCTTGCGGCTTGGTATCCTCGAAGGTGGGTCCGAGGATCTCGATCTTGCCGTCCTCGACCTTGTCCAGGTCGGCCATGTGCAGGTACTCGAAGGCGCGGCTGTTCTTGCCGCCGAACTCGATCCGCATATCGTTCTTGCGCACGACTTCGCCTTCGAAGGCCGAGCCGTAGGGCACCGGGATCGGGATCTCGCTGATCTTGACCTTGACGCCCCGGATCTCGATGCACTTCTGCACCAGGCGTTCCGCACGCTCCAGGTCATCCTTGCCTTCGATCTCGTTGAACGGCATCGACACCACGTGCTCGTAGGTGGTCACCCCTGTCGGCAGGATTTCGGGAATGACCGTGTCGGCGATGACCGGGAAGCCGAAGTTGATGGCGCCGGCAGCGGTGGCGTACTTGAGGTCGTCGACTTCGCCCAGGGCGAGGACGAAGGCGAAGACACGATTCTTGTTGTACAGCAGGATGTCGCGCGCCTGGCCGCCCTTCATGCCGCCGAAGGTCAGCGCCGAGCGCACAGCGAAGCCCAGCGGGTAGATGGCCGAGACGGTATCCGTTCCGAAGGGCACGGTGTAGGTGTCGTAACCCAACTCGACGCCTTCCTCCTGCAGCTGGTGGATGATGCTGCGCCCGTTGACGTTGCCGCACAGGAAGCACAGGATGTTGCGCCGCTGCAGTTCGCGCACGATCTTGACGGCCACTTCATTCGACTTGGCGCAGCCGACGATGGCGGCGAAGCCAGGCATGCGGCCATCGACCAGTTGGATGCCCCACGAGCGCAGCTGGATGTCGTCGATGGGTCCGTTGAGGTGTCCGTCCGACGGCCCCTTGCCGTTCCCGTCGGGGCTGGTAAAAGAGGTTCCGCCGGCCAGTTGCAGGCCGGGCATGGGCTCGGGTTGCAGGCCGTAGACGAACCGCAGCGCCATGATGACCTCTTCGGCCAGCAGCGTGGCCATGCCCGAGTCCAGTGTCTCGCCCAGGTAAGGCGTCCAGCGCCGGTCAGGCGGAACCGGATGCAGCAACCCCTTAGCGTGCTCCAACGCCGGCTGCAGCCCGCCGACGGTGGTGACTTCCATGCCGGTCATCCCCAGGATGGTCGGCAGATAGTAGGCGGTGTTAGGGAAGGAAACCGGCGTGTCGGGCCCTTTCTCAGCCAGGGATCGTTCGAGCATGACCTCGGCTTCGTGGACAATCGAGTTGGCACCGCGAATGGCGTGGGTGGCGATGTAGCGCGACATGGTTCGCTCCTAGGCCCCAGCCGGCTGCCCGTACAGGGCTTCCGCTCGTTCTTCCGGATCAAGTTCCATCAGTTGCAGCATGCGCGCATCGCCGCTGCGACCGAAGCGGGAGGGATCATAGGCCGGCAGCTTGAGGGCGGCGCGCTTCTTGTCGATGTGCTCGAGCGCCCGGCGCACCATCTCAGCATCCTCTTCGATGAACTCGATCTTGCCTCCAACCTTCTGCTCCCAACCCTGGCTGAGGATGCGGGTGACCTCGTCGCTGCCTTTCACCGGGCTGTGGATGCCCATGATGACGTAGGCGCCGGAGGCGGCGCAGTAGGAGGCGATGGCCAGCGCCTTCTCGCTCATCCACTCCGGCGCGATCCCCACTGCGGGAACCTCGCTGATATCTTCACCCAGACCGCCTTCCTCGACGACCTGGGTGAGCACGGTCAGGATGCGAGAGTTGTCGACGCACGAACCCATATGCAGCACGGGCGGCATGCCGGTGGCCTCGCACACCTCGCGCAGGCCGGGCCCGGCCCACTCCATGGCGGCTTCGCCCAGCAGGTAGCCGAACTTGCCGCTGGCGATGGCGCCGCAGCCGGTCTCGACCACCAGCACATCGTTCTTAAGGAACTCGCGGACCAGGTAGTCATGTGAGGCATCCTGCGTGGTGCGCGGGTTGTTGCAGCCGACGTCGGCCACCACGCCACGGATGCGACCGCTCATGATGGCGTCGTTCAGCGGGCGAAAGGAGGAGCGGTAAGACCCGCCGAGCATGTAGTTGATGTACTCGTGCGAAAAGCCCGGCACGACGTCCGAGGAGACATCGGGGATTTGCACCTCGCCCCGGTTGGGGAAGTTGTCGATCGCCTTGCGCACGATCTGGCAGGCGATGTCGTAGGCATTGTGTTCGTCGAACTCGATGTGGGTGGCGCCGGTGATCTTCACCTTGGGTGAGGTGGTGATGATCTCGGTGTGGAACTTCTTGGCCAGGTCGGGGAGGGCCTGCATGATGCACTGCACATCGACCACCATCGCTTCGACGGCGCCGGTGATAATGGCCAGCTCCTGGTGCAGGAAGTTGCCGGCCGAAGGGACGCCTTGCCGCATCAGCGTTTCATTGCTGGTGCAGCAGATGCCGCACAGGTTGATTCCTTTGGCGCCCTTGCTTTCGGCGTAGGCGATCAGTTCCGGATCGGTGGTCGCCGCCAGGATCATTTCCGACAGTGTCGGCTCATGGCCGTGGACGACGATGTTCACCTGGTCTGCCGCCAGGACGCCCAGGTTGACCTGGGAAACCAGCGGGCTGGGCGTGCCGAACAAGATGTCGGAAATATCGGTGGCGATCATAGACCCACCCCAACCGTCGCCGAGGGCGGTGCGCAGGGTCTGATGCAAGATGTGCTCGGGGTCCTGGTCATCACCCATGTGCGTGCGGTGCAGGATGTCCACCACCTCCCGGTCGATACCGCGTGGCGCCAGCTTGAGCTGCCGCCACAGCTGCTTGCGCTTGGGCGGGGCCGAGTCGACAAGGGCTATTTCTCCGGTTTGCTGCCCAAACTGCGCCAGGTAGGTCTGGGCAACGTCCAGGGCAATGTCGCCCACCGGCCGGCCTTCGGTCGGGATCTTGAGTTTCCTGGCGACTCGCTCCAGCCGGTACGGATCGCGAATCTTGTAGCCCTTGGCTTCCCCCTTGGCGACGGCCAGCAGGGTCAGGGCCAGGTCGCGCCCGTGATCGGAATGGGCGGCAGCACCGGCGGCAACGGCACGGGCGAAGTTGCGGGCGGTGATGGTTTCAATCGTCGCTCCGCACACGCCGGTCTGTCCATCCTTGACCAGCCGGCAGGGGCCCATGAAGCACAGCTTGCAGCACGAACCGGTCGACCCGATCGGGCAGGGGGCCATCTGTTCGGCGCGCGAGAACGCCGTGTCCAGGCCGAGCGCATCTGCCCGGATCAGCATCTCCTGAGCGGCGGGGTCGAGTGAGCGTTCCTGAGGCGTGCGTGTCTTCTTGCTTTTCTCCGGTGGCATGGCGGTTGATCCTCCTCTGACCTACTCACTCTTTAGGAATACGTTGGATCTCGAAACCCGGGCAGGGCCACAGGGCACGCCCCTGCAGCGTGGGGGATTGCTCGGCAAAGGCCATCGACTCGCCGGTGCCGGCGAGGATGGCCGTGTGTCGTCCGCTGCGTTCGCCGATGGGCAGCGCAAAGGCGGGCTGCAGGGCGTCCGCCACATAACCCTCATCCGCCAGTGCCTTGATGATCTCCTCCCTGGACACGACCGTCGGGTAGTACTTCACGACCAGCTGGCGAGCGGCCGGGCTGGCGTGGATTTCCGCCACCCCGTCCATCGGCTCCAGCAACCTGCGGACAGCGGTCGTGTGGTGATCACCGTACAGGGCGGGGATGTTCATGACTAGGCGTTCCATCCAGGATCGCTCCTTTCGCTCGGGGCGCCGTCGCTCAATCCCTGGGGGCGCAGATAAGCTGTGGGGGTTAGATACTGGCGGATCTCCTGCTTGATCGCGTCCCGCAGGCAGTCGCCGGAGACGTGCATCAGAGTGTCGCCGTAGTCCGGCTCCTGGTTCATGCTTGCCAGGCAGGGGTAGTGGTGGTGCAGCATGCCGGCCTGCTCGACGGCTTCGTCCACAGGCACATTCACCAGGCCGGCAGCGACGTGGCTGGCGCAGCCGCAGGCCGCGGCCCGGGCGACGTCGATGCTGTGAATAACCCCGTCCTGCACCACCACGTCGAACCTGGGCCGGCCGAAGTGCGCGGCGAAGCGGCGGATCAGAGGGTGGTCATAGTGCTCGACGTTGGGAGTGCGGTTGTAATGGGTCTCGGTCAGCGTACAGAAGGGGCGGGGAAAAATCACTGCCGTCCCCTGCGCTTCCAGCCACTGGCGCAACTGGCCAGCTAGCCCGGCGGGTAAGGACTCGCTGCGATCGATGGGCGCGATCACGGCCGTGGCGCCGGTCCGGCGGGCGACCTCGGGCAGCAGCTGCGCCACCCCTGCTACCTCGCCCAGGGAGAGGATCAGGTCGGCTTCGGGCAGGGACGGGGGGAGGAAATCTGCAGGGTCGTCGATGATCGGAGGCAGGACGCGCGGGGCGGACCAGGCATGCACCACCCAGTCGGAAGGAGCGTTGGCCAGGATGTTGGCTGCAATACGCTCCCCCCACAAACCCTGGGTGATGGCCAGGACCCGAAAACGGGAATCGAACGGAGCCGAGTTCCCTATTCCCTCACCTCCTGATCGGCGCCTCAAGCCTGCGCTCCGTACAAGTCTCTCTTTTTGAACTCGGCGCAAGGCAGTGGGAATTGTCACGCATTTCCGCCGCAAGTCGTCCTAATTGAAATCGGGCCGGTCTCGCCCGCGAAAGCGCCTCGGTCCGGCGATCGTGACCCCCCGCGATGGCATGGCTTGGTACCCCCCGTCGTAGATGTGGCCGGTCCAGGCAGGCGGAACCGGCCCGCGGCTTGTTACAGGCTTCACAAAGTCACCCATCGCCACATCTGCTCTCTGCGACGGCAGAGGGGAACGACGTAGAATACGGGGCATCGCCTGGCGGCCCACCCGATGACGGACGGAAACGGATCCCTCCCCATACCAGCCGCACTACCCGCCAGCCTTCGATGGCGGTGGTGGGCCCATGCAGCCGCGTGCCTGGCGACCTGGTGTGCGGCACTTTGGTTCCTGCAGCGGCAGTTGCCTGTCGATCAAGGACGGGCATGGGGGATCGCCTCGGGCACGACCCTCGCCTACGTCCTGCTGTTTTCCTATCGCCATCTGCCGTTGAACCACCGTGCAGGAGAAACCGCCCTCCAGGAAGTCTTTGGCCCCGGGGATGTCGTCACCCTCGTGCGAGGGCTACTCATCGGGCTGCTCGCCGGCTTCCTGCTGCTCCCCCGCCCGGCCTACTGGCTGGCCTGGATTCCGGCGGTGCTCTACACCCTGGTGGAAGTGGGGGACTTCCTCGATGGCTACCTCGCCCGGGCAACACGCACGGCAACCCGATGGGGTGAGCGGCTGGATATCGAATTCGATGCGCTGGGATTGCTGATGGCAGCCGGGCTGGCGGTGCACTGGGGGACGGTGGCAACCTGGTTCTTGACGGTGGGGGCTTCGCGCTATGCCTACTTGCTCGGATTGTGGTGGGTACACAGACGTGGAGGCTCGCTTTATCCGCTCCCCCCTAGTGGAATGCGCCGCCCGATTGCCGGGGTGATGTTGATCTTCGCCAGCGTGCTTCTGTGGCCGATCCTGCCGCCGGCAGCGGCCCGGGCCGCGGCCTGGGTGATCAGCCTCCCCTTCCTGGCGGGCTTCCTCCGCGACTGGCTTGTCGCCAGCGGAAACCTCAGTCCGGCGTCTCCGTCCTACCTGCGCGCTCGCGCCCGCGTCAAGGGAGTCCTCACGGAATGGGCACCGCTCTTCCTGCGTTCCCTCGTCCTGGTGAGCTGGGTGTGGGCAGCCAGACAAGCATTCCCGGGGGTGAGTCAGGAGCAGCCGGGCGCAGGGCTTGTGGTGCTGTCGGTCATCCCGGTGATGCTGGTGGCGCTGGGGGTGGCCGGGCGGCTGGCTGCGTTGGGAGTGGTGATCCTGAATGGGCTGGCAATGGCACTCGCCGAGGTCACCCCGCCCTTGCTCGTGCTGATGACGGCCTCGCTGGCGACTCTGCTGACGGGCACTGGCCGGCGGTCGCTGTGGCGCGGCGATGCCTGGGTGGTGGACTGGCGCCCCGGCGCCCAGACGCCGAAGGCCGAGTAACGCATGCGGCAGACACTGCGTTGGTTGATCTGGCCGCTGGTCCTTGGGCTGCTGCTGTGGGCCTTGCGGGGTGTCGACTGGGCCGCGGTCGGCCACCTGCTGGCCGGCATCCGCCCCTGGCAGTGGCTCGTGCTCTTCCTATTCAACGCGGCCATTGTGCTCGCCTTCAGCGGCCGGTGGTGGGTCATCCTGCGCGGCCTGGGCTTGCGGCCGGGATACCTCGCCCTCTCCGCTTACCGTCTGGCCGCCTTCTCGATCTCTTACTTCACCCCTGGCTCGCAGTTTGGCGGGGAGCCGTTGCAGATCGCCTTGCTTAGGCGGCGTCACGCAGTTCCTCTGGCGACTTCGACCGCTTCCGTCACCCTGGACAAAGCGCTGGAGGTCGTCGCCAATGCGACCTATCTGGCTTTCGGGCTGGTGGTGCTGCTCCGGCTGCGCTGGTTGGACAGCCGTCAGGCGGTGTTTCCTGGGATCGTTGCCGGTCTACTGCTGCTCGTCCCGCTGGCGCTCCTGCTCGCCTGGTGGACTGACCGTCGTCCGCTGACGCGACTGGCCCGCCTGTGGGCGGTATGGACGGCGCGCCGTTGGCCGGCATCGATCCGGTTGCGAGATGGAGTGCAGGCGCTCGAAGTCCAGGCCGGTGTCTTCTGTCGGGAGAAACCTTGGCACCTCACCCTGGCCATGGGATTTTCATTGCTCAGCTGGATCGGGATTGTGGCCGAGCGCTGGTTGATGCTGAAGTTCCTCGGGGTGGTGGTCGGACCAGCGGAGACGATCGCCGTGGTTACCGTCGGTCGGCTGGCGCTGCTGCTGCCGATTCCGGGCGGGCTGGGTGTGCTGGAGGCCAGCCAGGTCTTCGCTCTGCAGGCGCTCGGCTACGAGGCCGCCCTTGGTATCAGCCTCGGCCTGCTGATTCGGGTGCGGGATCTGGCGTTCGGTGGGCTGGGTCTGCTGCTCGGCGGGCGTTGGACTCGTCAGGGCCTGGGCGGCTAGGTTGGCCTGTCTGCGTTGGGTGGACAACGGAGTCGCCGGAGGACGGCCCGGCGATGTGCGGAATCGCGATCTGGGCGGTTGGGCACAGCCCAAACCCCAATGCCGGTCCTTCGTCTTGTCATGGAGGGTATCTGGGAAGGCATGAAGTCTGCTTTGCCCGCGGCCATCCGGTCTTGGACAACTCAAAACAATACAACTTCGTGCCGCGGCCTACCGTTGGCGCCCGGGCCTGGTTCGCCGGCGCTCGCCGACGACATCCAGCTGATGGGCCACGTACACCAACTCTCCTTGCTCGATCTGGCGCTGGCGGCGGTCGATCCACGGACGCAGCCGCTGTGGGTCGATGTCCCGGCTGTTGCGCAGTGACATCCAGAGGTTGTGGCAGATGAAGTGAAGGAAGTAGGCTTCGTCGGCAGGGTAGCCTCCATCACGCGGGACGACCACCCAGTCGGAGCTACCAGCCGCAAGGATCGTGCCCCCGAGCGAGGGAAGCCGGGCAAGTAGATATCTTCCGGTCCGACTGTGGCCCGAGCGCTTTCCGTCCACCGTGCGTTCGTCCATCGTGCGGTGATAGGCCTGAATCACTTCCCGATCGAATGCCGGCTCGATCTCGGGAAGCAGGATCGTCTCGCCATCGAAGTTAAGGCTGAAGTAGAAGAGCCCTCTCGGCCGCAGCAGGCCCAACAACAAAGGGATGGCGGTCTCGATCGGCACCAGATCGAGGAAAGCGTGGGCCAAGACAGCATCGCAGGCCGGGCGGCGAGATCTCCTGCGGGCGAAGGCGGCGTAGTCGCTGCACGAAAACCGCGCTGCCACGGTCGCCCGATCTCTCGTCAGCCGCTGGACCCCGCGCCGGGAATAGATCTGCCATGCGTGCTGCCGCCCCCAGCCTGCAAGCGAACGGCCGGCGTAGGCAATACTGGCTGGATCCGAATCGATCCCGGTGTAGGAGGCCCGCCACAGAACCCCGCTGCCGAGCAGGCGCTGCAGCATGCTCCCAATCCCGGCGCCGACTTCAATGACCTGCACCTCAGCCGCCGCCTGGCGTTGAGCCATCGCCGCAGCCATTGTCGACCAAACCTGCGCGTTGAGCGACCGATCGTCGATGGTCGTCTTCGCCGCCAGGTAGCGCCGGGAATAGAACCGGTACGGGGCCATGCCGTCTCCGCAGTCAGCAGAACCTTGGCGTGGCCGACCTCCCTCAGGTCGGAAGGATCACGCAAGAGGCGGGGAAGTTCCCCGCCTCTGGGGCCATCCCTCCCAAGGCGGCTGGCGCCAATCTTCGTTCCGAAGGGAGCGAGCCTTCCTCAGGCCGAGGCGCGGCGCCCCAGGAACAGCGCCACCAGCAGGACCAGTTCGTCCAGCTTGGTGAAGTAGGCCAGCATCGAGCGCTCGCCCATCGCTATCCAGGCCAGGATGGTGACGGCGGTGAAGGCGATGAAGGCCCAGGTGATCAGGCTGTGGGACAGGCGCAGAAAGCCGAGCTTGCCCAGGTAGGCCAGCAGCAGCGCCATGTACCCGATGAAGTTGAAAATGAACAAGATCCCCAAAGTCTCGGTCGGCCCGACCAGGAAGAGCGCGTAGTACAGGTGGATGACGGCGGTCAGAACAGCGGTGACAGTGATGACAGTGCGCAGTGTTCTCTGGTTCATCGGTCTACCCTCCCATGCATGAAGTTGTGTCGACGCATGTCAGACTTACCAACCCGTGGACGCCCCAACCGATGCGGTCTGGCGGACGCATTGCTCCAGGAACTGACGGATCTGATGGGCGGACGTCTCCCATGTAGGGTGGCGGCGGGCGCGATCGAGGGCGGCCTGCCCCATCTGGGAGAGCCGGTCACGGTTGGAGTGAAGCTCGGCCAGCCGGGCTACCAACAACGCCTCCTGGTCGGCCGGGATCAGGTAGCCGTGCACGCCGTCCTCAATCAGGTCGGAGGCGCCACCGGAGGCCGACGCCAGGCAAACCAAGCCATGACCCATGCCTTCGAGATAACCGATCCCGAAGCCCTCGTGACGAGAAGGGATCGCCAGCACCTGACGGGTCACCATCAATGCTTGAAGCACGGCGTCGTCGACCGGGCCGCGGATGTCAACCCGCTTGCCGAGAGCCAGGTCCTGCATCAAGCGGTGCACCTGCTGTGCGTACTTGGGGTCGCGCTGATCCTCCCCGACGACGGTCAGCGTGCAGGTGTCGGGGGAGAGCCGGGCCATTGCCCGCAGCAGAATGTCCAATCCCTTCCGTCGCACCAGGGCGCCGACGTACAGCAGGCGCAGTGGACCTGGCTCACGGGCGCGAGCGCCCACCTGCTCGGGCGAGAGTTCCGACGGCAACCGGTCGGCACCCGGCCAGGCGATGACACTCGGCCTTCGGCGGCCAGCGAGCTCTTGCACGGCGTGCAGCGTCGGCCGGCTGTTGCACACCAGGGCATCGACGGTCCGCAGGTAAGCCCCTTCGACGGCTCGGTAGAGCAGCGAGGAGGCCGGTCCCCACGGCTCACTCGACCGCAGGTGATGCACGATGGCCACCAATGGCAGAGCGTGGCGGCGGAGGCGGCGATTCGTCAGGACCAGCGAGGGATGGTTGAGCTCATCCTGGAGGAGCAAATCGAGACCGCGGGATTCGACCCAACGATCCAACCGGTGGGATAGGTTGTGGCTGAGGTGGACGAGGTAAGACCGCCAGGGGAGAGAGAAGACTTCAACCCGGTCGCCATGCTGGCGCAGGTGCTCGACCAGCTGGCAGTCGTACAAGTAGCCGCCGGTCATCTGGTCGAGGCGTCCGTAGATGACCAGGCCGACGTTCAAGCGCGCTCCAGGCGGTAGGCGGCCCAGGCGCTATCGCTCTCCCATAGGCGCAGGAGGAGGGCATGGATATTGGGCGCCTTCAGACCGGCCGAGAGCTCATGGCAGAGGATGCGACTGAAGTGCTCCAGGCTGGGGTTCAGTCCTTGGAAACCGGGCAGGGCATTCAGAGTCTCGCCGCGGTACCTGTCGATCAGCATCTGGAGACGCGTCTCCAGGTTCAGGATGTCCACCAGGTATCCGTGCTCGTCCAACTGCGAACCCTCCAGCACGACTTCGACCCGGTAGCGGTGGGGATGAAGCTCATTCTCCTCTCCCCAGTCGCCCCCTACCAGGTAGTGGAAGGCCTCGAATTGGCGCTGGATGCAGAGCTGATACATGGCAGCTGCCTCTCCTTCAGAGCGCATCCGGGTGTCGGAAAACGACCTGCAGCGTATGCTCGGGCTGCGCCTCCAGCAGGTCGTAGGCCTGGGCTGCATTCTCGAAATCGAAGGTGTGAGTGATCCACCGCCGGGGTGCGATCGAGGGCAAGAAATCCAGCACGGCCTGCAGCCGCCGCCGCTTGGTCCAGCGGCCGCTGAGCTCCGGATCGATCGTGCTGACCTGGCTGCTCTTGATCTGGATGCGGCTGCGGTGGAACTCTCCACCGAGATCCAGGCTTACACGCCGGGTACCGTACCATGAACCGAGAACCACGCGTCCGGCGAAGCCGGTGATCGAAAGCGCTTGGTCGAGGGCGTGCGGATCTCCCGAGAGCTCGAAGGTAAGGTCAGCCTTGCCGGTCGGCAGGAGAGCGGCGAACCGGTCGTCCAGGTCCG
>CAZBJQ010000069.1:0-14494 GCA_964492235.1 uncultured Anaerolineaceae bacterium
CCGGCATCCGGCGTCTCCCCTTCACCCTCCTGCCCAGCCTGCGCCTGGCGCTCAACTACGCTGTGACGATTGATCCGTCCTACTTCGAGCAGTTTGGCGATCTGCGCAATGCACTTGAGGTGGTCTTCTGGAAACAGGCGGCCCAGCTCCTGCTCCCCGAGGATCGTTTGTATCTCCGCCGCCTGGTGGAGCGGGCGTGGGAAAAGCTGCGTGGTGAACCGATCCAAATCCCACACCCGGAGCATCGGGCGCTTCACCTGACGATGTTTTCCCGCTTTGACAACACCTTCGTGCGGGGTGTGCTCGAGACCTATTGGGAGGCGTACGAGGCGATCGGGCTCAACGTCTACGCCGACTACGCCTACCTGAAGCGAGTGTGGGAGTATCACGAACGGATGGTAGACGCCATCCTGGCCGAGGACTACGACCTGGGTTACAGGATCCAGATCGAACATGCCAGTCTGCTCCACGAAAGACCGGAACTTCTCGGCCTGCGATGGCAGGCGCCGCCGGCCCAAGCCGAGGCCGGAGCGACGAACTAGAGAGGCAGAATGAGTTCACAGCCTTTGGAAGCCAGGCTCGCCGCCAGGCGGCCCGTCGACGATGCGCAGATCGTCAACGATTTCTCGATGGTCGTGGCGACGGTGAACGGGTCGGGCAGCCAGACGTCCAACATGGCCCTGATCCGCGCGCTGTTCCGAATGGGGGTCCCAGTCAGCGGCAAGAACCTCTTCCCATCCAACATCCAAGGCCTGCCGACTTGGTTCACGATCCGCGCTAGCTCGATGGGGTACACCGCTCGCCGCGAGAAAGTCGAGATCGTGGTCGCCATGAATCCCGCCACCTACCAGGAGGACCTGGCGACGCTGGTCCCGGGTGGGGTGTGCTTCTACCCCGACCATTTCCCCGCCCCGAAGGACCCGGAGCGGCTGGTCTGCTATCCGATGCCGGTCCAGTCCCTGGTCAAGGAACTCGACCCCCCCAAGGAGTTGCGTGAGTACATCGCCAACATGGCCTACGTCGGCGTAGTGACCAGCGTGCTCGGCATCGACCTGGCGGAGATTCGCAATGCCCTCACCACCCACTTCCGCGGCAAGGAAAGGGCGGTCGAATCCAACATGGCCATGATCAGCAAGGCCCACGCCTGGGCGGAAGCTAACTTGACCAAGCGCGATCCTTACGTCGTTCGGCGAGACAACCAGACCGAGGGCATGATCCTGATGGACGGCAACACCGCCGGCGCCCTCGGCGCGATCTACGGCGGGGTCAGTTTCGCCGCCTGGTATCCGATCACCCCTGCCTCCAGCCTGGCTGAATCGCTAACCGAGTATCTTCCGAAGCTGCGCAAGGAGAAGGACACCGGCAAGGCCACTTACGCTGTCGTGCAGGCCGAGGACGAAATCGCCGCCGCCGGAATGGCCGTGGGCGCGGGCTGGATGGGTGCCCGCAGCATGACCTCGACCTCCGGCCCGGGGCTCTCCCTGATGGCGGAGTACGTCGGACTGGCGTTCTTCGTTGAAGTGCCAATCGTGATCTGGGACGTCCAGCGCATGGGTCCGGGAACTGGCCTGCCAACGCGCACCTCCCAAGGTGACATCATGTTCGTCCGTTTCCTGGGGCATGGCGACACCAAGCATGTGATGCTCCTGCCGGCGACGCCCACGGAGTGCTTTGAGTTCGGTTGGAGGGCATTCGACCTGGCGGAACGCCTGCAGACGCCGGTGTTCGTCATGTCCGACCTCGACCTCGGGATGAACTACTGGATGACGGAGCCTTTGACCTACCCCAGTGAGCCGATGGACCGCGGCAAGATCCTGACAGCCGACGACCTGGCGCAGATCGGGACCTTCGGCCGCTACCGCGACGTCGATGGAGACGGCATCCCCTACCGCACCCTGCCGGGAAACGAGCATCCGTTGGCCGCCTGGTTTGCCCGCGGAACCGGCCACAACGAGAACGCACAATACAGTGAGCGGGCGGAAGATTGGGCCGGCAACATGGAGCGGCTGTGGCGGAAGCTGGAGACGGCGGAAGAGTTTGTGCCGCGGCCGATCATCTTCCGCCATTCCGGAGCCCGCATCGGCCTCATCGGCTACGGCAGTCCCGACCCGGCGATCCAGGAGGCCCGTGACCGGCTGATGGCGGGCGGCGTGCCGACCGACTACCTGCGGCTGAGAGCGGTGCCGTTCACATCCGACGTGCGTGAATTCATCGAAGAGCACGAACAGATCTATGTCGTCGAGATGAACACCGACGGCCAGATGCGCCAGCTCCTTCAACTCGAGGCCCCGGAGCATGCAGCCAAGATCCACTCGCTTGCGAACAACTCGGGTCTTCCATTGAGCGCGCGCTGGATCGCCGGAAAGATCCAGCCAGTCCGGGAGGGATAACGTGGCGACAACCATCGGGACCACATTACCGCGTGCAGCCAACGTCAATCTGATCGGGCTCGAGCGCAGCGATTACAAGGGCCTGCCCACGACCCTCTGCCAGGGATGCGGACACAACTCGATCTCAAGTCAGATCATTGCTGCCTGCTATGAGATGTCGGTCCAGCCCGAACGGATCGTCAAGTTCTCCGGCATCGGCTGCTCGAGCAAGAGCCCGGCCTATTTCCTGAATCGCTCCTTCGGCTTCAATGGGCTCCACGGGCGCATGCCTTCACTGGCAACGGGCGCGTTGCTGGCGAACCGGTCCGTCAAGGGCATCGGAGTCAGCGGGGACGGTGACACGGCGAGCATCGGGATTGGACAGTTCATCCACCTTCTTCGGCGCAATGTGCCTCTCATCTACATCGTCGAGAACAACGGCGTGTACGGCCTGACGAAAGGCCAGTTCTCCGCCACGGCCGACAAAGGGGCCATGTTGAAGAAGGGCGAGGCCAACCCATTCCACCCGGTCGACATCTGCGCCGAGGCAGTGGCGGCGAATTGTGGATTCGTCGCTCGGTCCTTTGCCGGCGATCCGCGCCAGGTGAAAGAACTGATCAAAGCGGCCTTGAGCTTCGAAGGCACTTCCGTCTTAGACATTATCAGCCCCTGTGTCACCTTCAACAACCGCGACGAGTCGACCAAGAGCTATGCCTGGGGGAAACAGCACGAAGACCCGATCCATGACATGACGGTCATCCCCATCCGGGAGGAGATCGAGGTCGAGTACGAACCCGGCGAAGCGACAACCGTCGAGATGCACGACGGGTCGCGCCTGGTCCTGAAGAAGCTGGGGCGGGACTATGACCCGACAGATCGCAAGGCGGCGGTCCTGCTGATGGAGGACGCCCGGCAGAACAACGAGCTGGTCACCGGGCTGTTGTACTTTAACCCAAAGCAGCCCTCCCTGGTCGACATTGGCAACCTGGCGGCTATGCCCCTATCGATGCTGCCGGACGATGTCCTGCGGCCGGCGGCAGGCACGCTGGAGAGCCTCAACGCCGAGTTCCGCTAAAACACCTGCGGCTGCGGTCTTCGTGCCCGGCCGCAGGCTGAGACCCGGTCGGCCCCGCGCCGGGGCCGTCCTGCCGCAGGTATAATCGGCGGCTACGATGGTTGCCGGATGAGCCGGTGGGGGATCGCCGCCGGGCTGCTCGCCTCGGGGATCTGGGGTGGAATGTACGTCGTCAGCAAGGTCGTGCTCGACGTCGTACCACCATTCACGCTGCTTGCCCTGCGCCTCCTGCTCGGCATCGCCTGCCTGGGAATCGTCGTCCTTTTGGCCGGGGGCTTCCAGGTTCGGCGAGGGCAGGTGAGAACGATCCTGTTGGTCGGGGTGCTTGGCTATGGGATCTCCGTCGGCCTTCAATTCGTCGGCACCCGACTGACCGGCGCCGCCAACGCCGCCCTCGTCACCTCGGTCTCGCCCGTTTTCATCATGCTGTTCGGGGTGCTACTCCTTGGCGAGAGGGCAAGCGTGCTGCGCGCGGTGGCGCTTATCCTGGCGTTCCTCGGGGTGCTGGCGGTGGTCGACCCGCGCCTGCCGGCCCGGCCGGACCAGTCTCTGGCTGGCAACCTGGCCCTCCTCTTGGCGGCAGTGACCTGGGGGCTGTATTCGGTGCTCATCCGGCGGGTCAGCCAATCGGCCCGGACGGTCGACGTCAGCCTGATCTCATTCGTCGGCGGGCTCCCCATCGCGGTCTCCCTGGCTCTGGCTGAGCACACTCGAATCCCAACCGGTGAGGTGACCCCGCTGGTGGCGGCCGGAGTTCTCTACCTAGGCATCGTCTCCACGGCGCTGGCCATGTTCCTTTGGAACAAGTCGCTGCAACTGCTGGAAGCCGGCGTCGTGTCGCTGCTGTTCTTCGCCCAGCCGGTTGTCGGGGTCGCGCTTGGGGCGTGGCTTCTCGGCGAGGAGCTCCGCGGTGCCTTCTGGCTCGGGGCGGCGCTGATCACCGTTGGACTGCTCCTGGCCTCACGCCCCGCGGCGGCACAACAGCGGGCGGGGCTGGCAGACCCCAGCCCGCGATCTCCCACGGGGAGGGGGCCATGACTGATAGGCCGAACTGGAAACGGGCTCTGGCTAGAGTTGTGGCGACGCTGCTGGCGATGGCGTTCGTCGCGCTGATGCCGGTCACACTGCTGGCACGGAGCATGGCCGCCGTGTTGTTCTCGCCGGACGTTGTCGTATCGGTCCTCACCACGCAATTGTCTTTGGCCGAAGACCTGCGGCGTCCGGTGTTCAGCGCCCTGCTGGGACCCGAAGGAGGCGACAGCGGCGCACTGGACATGGCGCAGGCGCTGTCATACCTGACCCCACAAGAACAACAGGCAGTGCTGGAGACCTTGATACCGCGGCGCTGGGCAGAGGATCAGATCGATATGGTTGTTAGCCAGTCCTACGCCTGGCTGGACAACCAGGATCCCTTCCCGACGATCACACTGGACGTTCAGCCGATCAAACTCCACCTACTCGACAGCGCAGTCCAAGCTTCCATCGTGACGGTGGTTGACTCCTGGCCGGACTGCACAGGCAACCAGCTCGCCTCCTTTGCTGGAGGCCTACTATCCGGCGCGCCTGAGATGATCTACTGTTCGCCGCCAGGAGCGCTGGGAAGCCTGCTCTCCGGGCTCCTGATCACATCCTTGAAGGAGACGGTGCAGGCACTTCCGCCGGAGGTCACATTCACCCCCGGAGGGGAGCGGCCTCAGGAAATGCTCGCCCTCAAACAGGATCTGAGGGCAGCCCGTGCGCTGGGCCGTTGGGCGTGGATGGTCCCCGTCTGCCTTCTTCTCCTGATCCTTGGGCTGGTCGTGCGATCGCTGCCTGCCTGGGGGCGGTGGTGGGGATGGCCCCTGATGGGAGCCGGGCTGTTGACCCTGGGCAGTGTGTTGTGGGGAGGTTGGGCCTGGGGGGTGCTGCTCGGGCGCCTGTCCACGGACTCAGGGATGGAGCTGCTGGTTAGGGCGGTGAACGGTGTTCTGCAAGGGCTGGCGGGCGAGATCATGTCCAGGCAAATCCTGGCCGGCCTGCTGTCCCTCGTCGTGGGCGTCGGCATGCTGGTGATGGCCCGGGTCCTCACCCGCCGTCGGAGACGGGCTTTGCCGCCGGCGGCCGGGGAAGGGGCCTCCGGGGCGAGTGGCCACTCGGAGCCACGCCCCAGCGGCATGTTCGGTTAGGCGCGTTTCATACTGCGGCATTGGCCGGCAGCGCGGCGAGAGCTGACCTCCCGCCGCATGGCGTTTCATCCAAGCGGGTTGCGTATCTAGAGGTAGCGCAGCTGACGTGCCTGGCCTTCCAGCTGGTCACGGAAGGCCGGATGGGCGATATCGATCAAGGCCCGCGCCCGCTGGCGGATGGTGCGCCCATGGAGTGAGGCGACGCCAAACTCGGTGGCGATGAAATGGACATGATTGCGGGTCGTGACCACCCCGGCGCCTTCCTTGAGCATCGGGACGACGCGACTGATCACAGTGCCGTCGCGCAGCGTGGCGGTAGAAGGCAGGGCGATGATCGGGCGCCCGCCCTTGCTACGCGAGGCGCCGTAGACGAAGTCGACTTGTCCGCCGACGCCCGAATACAGCTTGGGGCCGATGCTGTCAGCGCACACCTGCCCGGTAAGGTCCACCTCGATGGCCGAGTTGATCGAGACCATGCGGTCGTTCTGAGCGATGACGAACGGATCGTTGACATACTCCGTCGGGTGAAGCTCGACGATGGGATTGTCGTCGACGAAGGAATACAACTTGCGGGTTCCGATGATGAACCCGGCCACGATCTTGCCTTGATGCAGCGTCTTGCGCTCATTGGTGATCACGCCGCGGTTGACCAGGGTCATCACGCCGTCGGAGAAGAGCTCGGTGTGGATACCCAGATCGCGCTTGGACTCCAGGAAGCCAAGCACTGCGTTGGGGATCGCCCCGATCCCCAACTGGAGTGTCGAGCCGTCTTCGATGTACTCGGCAATGTGGCGGCCGATGTTCATGCTCAGCTCATTGCTGTCGCCCATGGATAGCTCGGCCAGGGGATAGTTGACGGGAATCGCATGGCCGATCTTTGAGACGTGGATGAACGAGTCACCAAGGGTCCTGGGCATCTGCTCGTTCACCTCGGCGATGACGTGGCGCGCCACTTGGGAAGGGGTCTTGACCAAACCGGCTTCAAGCCCCAGGCTGCAGAACCCGTGCTCGTCCGGCGGACTGACATGGATCAGGGCGACATCGAGCGGCAGCTGGCCGTTGCGGAAGAGGAGAGGGACCTCGGACAGGAAGCAGGGAGTAAAGTCCGCCCGGCCCTCATGGACCGCCGCCCGCACGTTGTCGCTGATGAAGAGCGTGTTGATGTTGAGATGCCCTTCCATCTCGGGAGAGGCATGCGCCGCCTCGCCGATGGTCAGAACCTGGGCGATCTCAACGGCGGTGAGCTCCGGTGCGCGGGCGACTAGGGCGCCGAGCAGTTTTTGCGGGACGGAGCAGTTGCCTGTCAGAAAGACGCGCATCCCCGACTGAATGACTTTGACCGCTTCTTCCGCCGTGGTGATCTTGGATTCAAACTGGGAGATCCAGGTCATCGCCCTCTGCCTCCGACCCCGCCAAACCGACTCAAGTGCAGTACCTTCCCTTCGCGGGTGACCAGGCCAAGTTCCATCCCGGCGACGGTGCGGATCGCTTCCTCCACGCCGCTCTTGGCGACCACTTGGAGGAACGGAAAGGTACCGTTGTACAGGGCCAGGCTGCCCGTCCTGCCCAGAACCCCGGCAATATTGGGGACACAGAAATGGAGCACGCCCTCCTCGACGTACGCCGGGGAGGCATAGGTTGTCGGCCGGGAGGTTTCCACACAACCGCCCTGGTCGATGCTCATGTCGATGATGATGGAGCGGGGCTGCATCGACGCCACCATCTTGCGGGTGACGACGATCGGCGGGCGCTCGCCGGGGACGAGAATCGCGCCGACCAGGATATCCGCTCGGGCGCAGGCCTTGGCGATGTTATAGGGAGTGGAGAAGACCGTCTCGACAGAGTTGGGGAAGCGCTGCTGCAATTCCTGCAGACGGTGCAAATCGATATCGATAACGGTCACCGCGGCGCCGACTTCGGCGAAGGCGCCGGCCGCCGTGCCGCCGACGACCCCGGCGCCTACGATCACTACCTGCGCCCTGGGCACGCCCACGATTCCGCCCAAGAGCACCCCCCGGCCTCCCTGGTCATTCTGCAGCAGGCGGGAGGCGATGGAGACGGCCATCCGGCCGCCGATCTGGCTCATCGGGCCCAGGATCGGGCGGTGGCCAGCCGGCGCTTCGACCTGTTCGTAGGCGATGGAGGTGATCTTCTTCTCCAGCAGCATTTCGATCTTGTCCTGGCGCGTGGCAGCCAGGTGAAGGAAACCCGCCAACGTCTGGCCGGGGATCATCATCTCCAGCTCTTCTTTGAGCGGCCGGGCGAATTTCAGCAGCAAGTCGGCGCGGCCGAACACCTCCTCGGGGCTGTAGACAATCCGTGCTCCCGCCTTCTCGTAGTCCACATCGGAGAAACCGGCGCCGTTGCCGGCGCCCTTCTCTGTGTAGACCGCGTGACCATGTGAGACCAACATCTCTGCGCCCTCGGGGGGCAGTCCCACGCGAAACTCGAACGGCCTGCGCTCTTTCGGGATCCCGATATTCATCTCTGGTTGTTGCCTCCTGCAAGCCAAGCTGGGGGTGCAACCGGGTGGAGCTGCGGGTTCACGGTCATCCTCACCCCGCCCCCAGCTGCGAATCCCCCGTTGGGCGGTGGGTTGCTCACGGTCTGATGCGCAACCGCCGGCAAGGCGCGAATGGGCAGCATGGGGCCGTCAGCCCCAGCACCAGGATTCTCGCCCAGAGATCCTCCGGCGAGGAAGTGCCAATTGGCAGGGGGAGGGGCTCCTTCCGTCCCCTCGTGTCGGGAGATCGGTCCGGAGGGCTCAGCGCCGAACCGGACCGCGTCGCTGGGTAGACTTGGGTCGCCGCTCGCTTGAAAGCTGCCGCCCTCACCGGGAAGAGCGGTCGGGAGAACACGAAGCCCCGGCCGCGCCGGGGCTTCGTGTGGAGCGGGTGATGGGATTCGAACCCACGAATGGTACCTTGGGAAGGTACTGCCTTACCACTTGGCGACACCCGCGAAGGCGAGGGCATTATAAGAAGCCGCGAAACGGATGTCAAGCAAGTGTCAGAGCTCAGGACATGCGAGACAGGCTGCAATCGCCATCTGCCATCCCGGCAGGACACCGGGACGGTGTGGCGGGAGGCGAGCTCACCTTTGGGTAACAGGATTGGCTTGATTCCGGCCTCACCCCCTTGCCCCTCGCGACACCTGCACCGCACACCTGCCCGTGCGGGCGGTGCCAGGGGATGCAGATGTCGAGAGGGGCGGGGGTGGAGGTTCGACGCATTCAAACCGGGCCGCCCACAGAAAGGGAAGTGTTGGTCTCAGGGTCTCGTATCTGTCTGACCCTGCTCAGTAAGGCGTCGCCGCAGGCTGTCCAAGAGAAGGCTGGCGGCCCAGGCGGGCGCGCTCTTGGGTGGACCACCATAGGTGCGCTCGACCTGGCTTGAGCCATCGGGTGTAGACACGATCAGGATCGCCCGTTGGCGATCTGAGGCGGCCTGCAGGGACAGGCCGAGGCTGGCCTTTGCCCCCGTCCGGTCCTGCATGGCCTTCATGGCGGCCTCCAGGGCGGCGGATTCCAGAGCGACCGGCTGCACCAGGATCCCCAGGACGGTGCCGCCGGCATCGGCCAACTGCGCGGCCAATTTCCCCCCGGTTCCGGCCTCCACGCCGCTCAGCCCCCAGCCTCGGTGGCCGAGAAGCGTGGCGACCACGCCCGCCAGTCGGTCGTCATCGGTCCCGTAGACAGCCGGGCCGAGCCTGGATCGCAGCTCGGCCTCAACCCCAGCCAGCATTGAGTCCACTTCCTGCTCCGAATCCGCCTTGGCCGTGATGCGGATGTCCACGCGTCCTGGATGGGCTGCCAGACCCACGGTGGGATTCACCTGCTGCTCCAGGTCTTGTATCCGGTCGTCGATCCAGGATTCACCTGCCCCGGCGGTTCGCACGGTCAGCGACTTGATCAAGGCCGTGGTGCCCAGCCGGTGGCGGAGATACGGCAGGACCGTCTGTTGGAGCAGCGACTGCATCTCGCCCGGTACACCCGGGAGAGCGATGATCACGCAGGTGGCCGTTTCGACGAGGAAGGCCGGGGCCGTACCCACGGGATTCTCAATTGCCTGGGCCCCCTCCGGCAGGAAGGCCTGGCGGCGGTTGTTCTCGGTTGGCGTGCGGCCGTACTGTGCGAACTTGCGTACGATCTGGTCCCAGAGCTCGGGGTGGAAAACGGAGTCTCTTCCCAGCGCCCGAGCGATCCCGTCGCGAGTGGCATCGTCGACTGTCGGTCCAAGTCCACCGGTGGTCAGGATGACCTGCGCCCGGCCGCAGGCTTCGGCGACGGCGGCGGCGATCCGATCGGCGTTGTCCCCAACGCTCGTAGTGCGGTACAGGTCGAGGCCGATCGCACGCAAGGCGCGCCCGATTGCGGCGGCATTCGTGTCGACGATGTCGCCGAGAAGGAGCTCAGTCCCGATGGTGATGATCTCTGCTCTTGCGGACACAATCAAAGGGGATTGTACCCTCAACCATGCCGCAGGGATGAATCGAACGGCCGCCCTGTCAGGCGGCCGGGCGTACGACGGGGCAGGTGCGAGTCAGTCTTCGCCGAGGTACGCTTGCCGAACCATGGCGTTCGCCCGCAGATTGGCGGCGGTATCTTCCAGCACGATGGCACCGGTCTGCAGCACGTAACCGCGATGCGCGACCCGCAGCGCCATGTGAGCGTTCTGCTCGACCAGGAGAATGGTCGTACCTTCGTTCTGGTTGAGCTCACGGATAACTTTGAAGATGGCTTCCACCAGGACGGGGGCCAAGCCCATCGATGGCTCGTCCATCAGCAGGATGCGCGGCTTGAGCATCAAGCCCCGCGCCGTGGCGAGCATTTGCTGCTCCCCGCCGGAAAGCGTGCCGCCCTTCTGATCGATTCGTTCGCGCAGGCGCGGGAACAGCTCGAAGGCGAACTCCAGTCGGCGCCGGACCTCCGCAGGGTTGGACACGGTGAAGGCGCCCATCTCCAGGTTCTCCCGCACGGACAGGCGGGGGAAGATGCCGCGCCCTTCGGGGACGTGGCCCACGCCGGCGGCCACGATCTCATGCGCCGGCAGGCCGGTGATGTCGCGCTCCTTCAGGTGGATCTTGCCGGAGCGCGGGTGGACCAGGCCGGAGATGTTGCGCAGGGTCGTGCTCTTCCCGGCGCCGTTGGCGCCGATGAGCGTGACGATCTCGCCCTCGTTGACATGAAGCGAGATCCCGCGCAAGGCGTGGATGCGGCCGTAATAGGAGTGGACGTTGTCGAGTGCCAACAGACTCACGGCGGTCTCCTAGGCGGCAGTCTGCTCGGCGACGCCGCGGCCGAGGTAGGCTTCGACGACGCGCGGGTTGTTGCGGATCTCGGCCGGCAGGCCCTCGGCGATCACCTCGCCGTAATCCATGACCGTGATGCGTTCGGAGATGCCCATGACCACGCGCATGTCGTGTTCGATCAGCAGCAGGGTGACTCCCAGCTCATCCCGCACCCTTCGGAACAGGCTGACGGCTTCGTCAGTCTCGTTGGGGTTCATACCTGCCGTCGGTTCGTCCAGCAAGAGCAGTCGAGGCTGGGCGGCCAGTGCCCGGGCGATCTCAACTCGCCGCTGCAGTCCGTAGGGCAGATTGCGGGCCAGTTCGTCGCCGACGGCGGAGAGGCTGACGAAGTCCATGAGTTCCCGTGCCTTCTCCTTCGCCTTCTCCTCCTCCTCACGGAAGGACCGGCGGCGGCTCAAGGCCTGCACCATCCCCTGCCGCAGCCGCGCGTGCATGCCGACCAGGATGTTCTCGATGACGGTCATGTTGCCGAACAGGCGGATGTTCTGGAAGGTGCGGGAGATCCCCCGTGCCGCGATCTGGTCGGAACGCAGGCCGACGAGTGATTTACCGCCGAAGTGGATTTCTCCTTCTTCCGGACGATAAATCCCGGTAAGGCTGTTGAAAAAGGTCGTCTTGCCGGCGCCGTTCGGGCCGATGATGCTGACGATCCGCCCCTCGTCAAGGACGAAGTCCATGCGGCTGACGGCTGTCAGCCCGCCGAATCGCTTGGTGACGTGTTTGGCTTCAAGCAGTGCCATCGTTCACTTGTCCGTTCTTGTCCATCGGTTCCGCGGTGTCCTCTTTGGTCAGCTCGCTCTTCCGCCGGGCGGCGGGGATCAACCCGGCCGGCCTATAGATCATCATGACAACCAGGATGATGCCGAAGAGCATGCGCTGGTACCTCGCCGGATCGAGCTGGTTGGAAAGGTCCTTCCAGGCGAAGTTGATGATCGGGATGACGGCGTCGCTCTGTCGCAGCTGGCTGAGGTAGAGTGACAGACCTTGCAGGACCTGTAGGTTGAGGATGATCACGACGGCCGCGCCGACGATCACCCCCGGGATGCTCCCGATCCCGCCCAGGATGACCATGGACAGGACGCCGATGGACTGCATGAAGGAGAACGACTCCGGGCTGACGAAGGTACGACTGGCGGCGAACAGCACGCCCATCGCCCCGGCGAAGGAGGCGCCGGCCGCGAAGGCGTAGAGCTTCATCCGTACCAGCGGCACGCCCATGGCAATCGCCGCTACCTCGTCCTCGCGGATGGCCGTCCAAGCGCGCCCGATCTTCGAGTCGTCCAACCGGCGTGCGACGGTGATAACCACGATGATCACCACCAGCGCGGCGAAATAGAAGAAGAGGTTGTAGAACTCCGGGTCAGTCACGCGGCGCCCCACCAGCGGGTCTAGAACAACGCGGATGGCATCGAGCAGCGGAGCTGGAAGCGTCGGGCGCTGGATGGGCGTGATCCCCTGCGGGCCGTTGGTCAGGTTAAGCGGCTTGTCGAGGTTGTTGGCCAAGACGCGGATGACCTCGCCGAAGCCGAGGGTGACGATCGCCAGATAGTCACCCCGCAGGCGAAGCACCGGCAGGCCTAGCACAATGCCTGTGAGCGCGCCCACCGCCAGGCCCAGGATTACGAACAGATAGAACATGTTGCCGGACAGAAGGAAGTGCGCGCCGGGCGGCGCCGTGCCGGGGATAGCGTGCAGCAGCGAGGGCTGCTGCGAGCCGAAAAAGGCCCACAGATACGCCCCGACGGCGTAGAAGGCGACGTACCCCAGGTCGAGCAGGCCGGCGAAGCCGACCACGATGTTCAGGCCGAGGGCCAGCGCCGCGAAGACGCTGATCTGGAAGGCGACCTCCAGGTAGAAAATGTTGCGCACGCCCACGATCGGCAGCAGCACGACGGCTATCAAGATCGCCAGCGAGAGCTTGGCCCGGTTGCTGAACTTAAGGTAGGAGATCAGCAGCGCCGAGGAGATGAAGATCAGAAACGCGATCAGCGATCGAGGGCTGAGATAGACCAGGGTCACGCCGATGGCCAGCCACACAATCGCCAGCGCGTAGGCTCCCGGACCCTGGGTAAGCCGGATTAGGAGGCTCTGGATGGAGCGGGAGAGGCGAGACGGCGTCTTCATGCTAAGCCTTCTGCCCAACCTGTTCGCCGAGAAGCCCGGACGGCCGGAAGATCAGCACCAGGATCAGGATGGCGAAAGCGAGGATGTCCTTGTACTCGGCGCCGGCAGCGCCCATGGTGAAGGCCGAGAGATAGGCGCCGGCGAAGTTCTCCAGCATGCCGAGCACGATCCCGCCCAGGAGGGCGCCGGTCAGATTCCCGATGCCGCCCAGGACGGCGGCGGTGAAGGCCTTCAAGCCGGGAAAGAAACCGACGAAGGGATCGATCCGGGTGAACTTGAGCGCGTACAGCACCCCGGCCGCGCCGCCCAGTGCGCCGCCGACGAGGAAGGTCAGCGAGATGATGCGGTTGACGTTGATCCCCATCAGGCTGGCCGTCGGCCGATCCTGCGCCACAGCCCGGATGGCTTTGCCAACCTTCGTGGCGTTAACCAGGAAGTTCAGCCCGATCAACATCAGCATGGCGGCCACGATCACGATCACCGACTTGACCTGGATGCCAATCTCGAGGGCACCGGTCGAGAGCGGGATGTTCCCCAGCATGATGCGCTGGTCGAAGTTGCCGAAGGTGGGGATGATGCGGTGGAACTGCCCCGTGGTCAGGCTCTCGATCATCCGGATCGCGTCCTGCAGGAAGAAGGAGACGCCGATGGCGGAAATTAGCGGGACGAGGCGCGGGGCGCCTCGCAGCGGGCGGTAGGCAATCCGTTCGACGCCGGTCGCCAGGACGCCGGCGCCCAGCATCCCCAGGATGATGGCCACCACCAGCCACGTATACGCCAGCAGGTTTCCGATCCCATCCAGGCGCCCGGCCCCTTCTAGGATGATCAGGAACTCGACGCCGATGAAGGCTCCCGTGGCGAAGATCTCGCTGTGGGCGAAATTGATGAACTCGAGAACGCCATAGACCATCGAGTAGCCGAGGGCGATGGCGGCATAGACAAAGCCAAGGGTGACGCTGTCGATCAGCACTTGAGGCAAGTTGGACAGCGTGAACGTCAGGAGGTCCGTGCCATTGCGCGCCAGCAGCGCCTTGTCGGCCGCCGAGCCGCGCATCACGAGCGCCAGGACGACCATCACCGCAGAGAGGACGGCGCCGCTGCCAAGGACGAAGACGAGCATCTGCCCAAGGGGGCGCAGGATCTCACGCAGGTAGACAGACCCGAAGCGTCGCAACATTGTGGCACCCGGGGGAAGGATCCGGCCCCCTCTTGCCGAGGGGGCCGGAGGAACCGTTGCTAGCCTACTGTGGCGGTGCGATATCCAGGGTCTCGGTCACCGGGTTGTCGTTCCACTTCGCCGGATCGGGCGACACCACCTGGATCACGAAGTACTTGGCGGTCGTCAGGTCGCCGATCGAGTTGAAGTTGATCGTGCCGGTGATGCCGGGATAGTCCTGCAGGGCGCGCACGGCAGTGGCCACCGCGCCGCGCTCGGGCATCTTGTTACCGGC
>CAZBJQ010000070.1:0-14150 GCA_964492235.1 uncultured Anaerolineaceae bacterium
CCGGGTCTCCATCCCCTTGCGAAGCAGCCTGAAAGGGCTCTCCGCATGGCCCGCTTGGGGAGGAGCCCCTCCGCACCGCGGAGAGGCCCACAGGGCTGCTCACCTGCACCGCACCTGCTGTGCGCCGCAGGCCGTCTCGCCACGGCGGGCCGTGGCTCGCGGCCCGAATGGGGTGCAGGTGTCGCGAGGGGCAAGGGGGTGAGGCCGGAAGCAGGTCCTTCCCGTTACCCATGGGTGAGCTCGTCTCCTGCCAGTGCGGGTGGCGATGGCAGCGTATCTCGGAGGGCCCGAGTCCATACACTCGCTTGACGATGCCGCATGATGGGCGTAGACTGACCACAACAGGCGCCCCCGTCGACCTGGCGGATCATCCCCAGGCCGGCGGGGCTTTTCAGTCCATGAACGTACGAACCGCCTCGATCCCACTGTTCATCACCCTCGCTGCCTGCGGCGTTCGATCCGCTGGAACGCTCCGGCCTGCCGTCTCCCCTCGGCCGACCGCCTCCGAATCTTCTCCTGCATTCCCCCTACCTTCCTCAACCCCGAACCCCTCGCCCACCGCCACTCCCCGCCCGGCCTGCCTCACCCAGCCGGGGCGGATGGAGAAGGGCGAGGTCCGCGACGGGCGGCTCGTGCGAGCGGTGCCCTTCCGAATCTACCTTCCGGCTTGCGCCGGCAAGCCTGGTTTCGAACGGCTTCCGGCGCTGTACCTGCTCCACGGGCTGACCTACGACGACGGCCAATGGGATCGCCTCGGCGCCCCGGCCCTGGCCGACCAGATGATCGCCGCCGGAGAGGCGCCCCCGTTCCTTATGGTCATGCCGTGGGAGCGGACAGGACTGGACATGGATCTGGCAATCACCGACGTCCTGCTTCCGTATATCGAGACGACGTATCCTGCCGGAGCCGGGAGCCGGCTCCGCGCCATCGGCGGGCTTTCCCGCGGCGGGGGTTGGGCGCTTCGGATCGGTCTGCGACATCCTTGGACCTTCGGCGCCATCGGACTGCACAGTCCGGCGGTGATCTCGCCGGATCTGTTCTGGCTCTCGGCTTGGGCCGAGGGCCTCACGCCCAAAGGCACGCCGCGGGTGTGGATCGACATCGGTCAACGCGACGGCCTCCGACCCGAGGCGGTGGCGCTGGAGCAAACCCTGGATGAACTTGGGATCAGCGCCGCTCTTGAGGTGAACCCAGGCGAACACACTGAAGCCTACTGGGCCGAGCATCTCCCCGAGTACTTTGCCTGGTATGTGACGCCCTGGCGCGAAATGGCTCTCCCCTAGGAGCTTGCGGAAAAAGGACGGGAGGGTGGAAAAGAAACGTATCCATCGCGGTGCGGGCTGCGCCCTCACCCCCATAGATACCTGACTCCTCCTCCGTGCGTGGGTTCTTTCGCAGCCGGCAAGGCGCTGGCGGGTAAGCGCCCAACAAGAGCACAGCAAGACGCGTTGGGACCCGGGAATCACCCAAACCCCATCATGCGCCAATTCCTCTACTCGTCTGAGGGTCTTTCTGCAGCCTGCTAGGGCCTTGCGGCGCCACGACCAGGGGCCGGGCTCTCCCCTACCTTAAAGGGAACCGCGCTCCGGAGCTGGCTCAGGGCCCCATTGCGCGGGTTGAGGAGAATGCGACCTTGATTATCCTCCGGCCGCTAAGCCCAGCGTGAATTCGCGCTTAGGGTCTCATGAGAGGGGAGCGGTCAGAGCCGCCCGCAGGGTCTCCAGTGAGATCGGGCCTTGGCGCAGGATTTCCAGATCCCCGTGCGCGCAGTTGGCGACAGTGGAGGCGATTCCCCCGGGTGTGCGGCCTCCGTCTAAGACCAAGTCGACCCTGCCTGCGAGGGCACGCTCGACCTCCTCGGCCGTTCGGCACCCAGGCTCTCCGGATCGGTTGGCCGAGGTGACGGCCATCGGGCCGGCTCGCTCGAGCAGCGCCAACGTGACGGGATGGTCGGGCACCCGCACCCCAACGGTCGGATCGGGCCCGAGAATCGCCGGCAGGTCCTCCCGGCGAGGGACGATCAGCGTTAGCGGCCCTGGCCAGAAGGCCCGGGCCAGCGTGGCGACCTGCTCCGACACGTCAGCCGCGACGCGTGCCAGCTGGTCCACCGAGGCGATCAATACAGGAATGGCCTTGCCCGTCTGGCGATCCTTGGCGAGGAACAGCCGTTCGATCGCCGCCGCGTCGTGGATCAAAGCCCCCAGACCATACAGCGTGTCCGTAGGGAAGGCGACCACTCCACCCCCCGACAGAATCGCGAGTGTCCGCTCCAGCGCCCCTTCGCTTTCCCAGGCGATGCGAGTCGTCATCGGTCGCGCCCCGGCCGGATCTGCAACACCCGCGGCACGCCCGCCAGGTCCGGATGCACCCTGGCCTTCCATCCCGGCAGCGCCTCCCCGGCCAGCTGCAGTGCAGCCTCCGCCTGCCTGGCACCGATCTCGATCAGGGCTAGGCCCTCCGGCACGAGCAACTCCGGGAGGCGTGTCAGGAGCCTCCCGATGCAGGTCAAGCCTTCGGGGCCACCGTCCAACGCTTCGTCGGGTTCCCAACGACTGACATCCCAGTCCGGCAGGTCGCCAGTTGGGATGTAGGGTAGGTTGGCGCACACGACATCGAACCGCAGCCTCAGGCCGAGCGCAAGGTCGGCGCAAACCAGGCGCACCCTGCTGTGGACACCCAACTGCGCGGCGTTCCTGCCCGCCACTTCCAGAGCAGCCAGGGACCGATCCGTGCCGACTACGAGGCTTGAGGCGGATTCGGCGGCTATCGTGATACCGATACATCCGCTTCCGGTTCCCACATCCAGCACCCGCGGCGGCTCCGCGTGTCCCAGCAGGCGATCCAGCGCCACGTCGACCAGGCACTCGGTTTCCGGACGGGGGATCAGGACGGACGGACCGACCACAAAGCGTCGGCTATAGAACTCCCACCAGCCAAGGACATACGGCAGAGGCACACCAGTGCGCCGCTGCTCCAGCCGTGCCTGGAACCGGGTTTCCTGGTCCGCCGTGAGCGCCGCCTCGCCGTGGGCGAGGAGCCACGCCTTCTCGACCCCGAGCACGTCGGACAGCAGCACCTGACCCTCGAGATCCGGCTGGTCGCTGATGTGACCCAGCATCGACCTGGCGCGCTGGATCCCCTTCTCGACGGTCGTTGCGTTAGCCTTCACGGCGATCATCCCGCAGCTCGATGGGGAGAGGTGTCGGTCAGTTAGCGGAGGCCTTGAGCCGGTCGGCTTCGTCCTGGGTGGCGAGCTCGTCGATGAACAGGTCGATCTCGCCGTTCATCACCGCCGGCAGGTTGTGAGAGGACACACCGATGCGGTGGTCTGTCACGCGTGACTGGGGATAGTTGTAGGTGCGGATCTTCTCCGAGCGCTCAGCGGATCCCACTTGCAGCTTGCGTGAGGCATCCTCCTGCGCCTGCTGTTCCTCCAGCGCGATCTCATACAGCCGGGCGCGCAGGATGCTCATGGCGCGCATCCGGTTCTGCAACTGGGAGCGCTCATCCTGGCACTGGACGACGATGCCCGTCGGGAGGTGGGTCAGCCGGACGGCGGTTGAGTTCTTCTGCACATTCTGGCCGCCGGCGCCTGCCGAGCGGTAGACATCCATCTTGATATCCCGGTCCGGGATATCGATCTCGACTTCATCGGCCTCGGCCAGCACGGCCACGGTCGCCGTCGATGTATGGATCCGCCCCTGGGCTTCGGTCTGCGGCACGCGCTGCACCCGGTGCACGCCGCTCTCGTACTTCAGGCGGGAGAATGCCCCCCTGCCCTTGACCATGGCGATCACTTCCTTGAAGCCGCCGATACCGGTGTCGCTCTGGGACAAGAGCTCGACGTTCCAGCCCTTGGTCTCGGCGTGGCGCGTATACATCCGGAACAGATCGGCGGCGAACAAGGCGGCTTCCTCCCCACCGGTGCCGGCACGGATCTCGAGGATGACGTTGCGCTCGTCGCGCGGGTCTTTCGGCAGCAGCAGAGATTTCAGCCGGGCCTCCAGGGCCTCCATCTGCGGTCCGATCTCCTCCAGCTCCGCCGCCGCCAGTTCCGCTAGCTCCGGCTCCGGGCCCTGCATCACCTGTCGCGCCTGCTCTCGCCGGTCTTCCAGCTGGCGCAAGCTGCGGTAGGCGGTGACGATCGGCTCGAGCTCTGCCCGCTCGCGCGCCAGCTCGGCCACGTGCGAGTAATCCACGCCCGGCCGGGCGAGCTCCTCATCGATGGCCTGGAAGCGATGTTCAATTCCTTCCAGCTTGTCGTGCATCGCTCACCTGCTTCACACACGAACCTCCCACGGCTGCTGTGGGAGGGTGAATTCATTCTACCACGAAGGAGCCTCATCGGTCCTCTCGCGGCGAGGGGTGTGATACCGATGGATAAGTGCCGTCGGGGTGCGATGAGCCCCCCCGGCAGTTGGTGGCGAGGCTCTGCTGTGCGCTAGCGAAATGGGCGTAGGTGGACCGGGTTAGATGCGCCCATCCTCCATGAACACGACAGGCTCAGGCCAACCCATCGGCTGCGCCGCCTCAGGCCGCCGACCTCGACCCGAGGAGGACAGTCAGGGGCACAGCGCAGCCGGCGGCACCTTTCTTCCAAGGCAGGTGCCGCCGGCCCGTTCGGAGAACCGTACTATGGGCAGTCGATAGTGAGAGTGTAGTCGAACTCAGCGCCGTACGTGTATCCGTTCCCGGCCAAGTCCATGGCCTTGGCGTATACGGTCACAGCCTCCCCGACTTCGCCATCGTGGAGAGTCAACGATCCGGAGAACGTCCCGCTCCAGTCTGACCCCGGGCCGGAGGCGAAACTCCCCGAGCCGCTCAGGTTCTGGTGACCTGTGTCGCTGCCAATCTCGTAGCGGCCGTAGACGTCCGACTCGTCCACCCCGTCAGAAAAGGCAGGGTCGAAGACATCCACCTGGAGGAACTCGATTGTGCACGTTGCCAGCGGCCCAGGCGGTATGTCAACTACGGTGCAGCAGATGTCGGGTGCGGTCGAGTCCGTGCTTGGGCCTGGGCCGGGCGTGGGACTCGGAGCCGCCGGGGTCGCGGTCTTCGGTTTCTTGGTCGGCTTGGGCGTGTCGGTCCAAGTCGGGGGCGGCCGGCGGGTGGCGGTCTCGGTTGGAACCACCGTATCGGTTGGGACCGGGGTCTTGGTCGGCGTGGCAGTGAACGGCGCCTCGCCCACCAGGCTGCGAGCCGTGGCCGTCGGCACCGGCGACTCCATCAGCTCCTGCATCGCCCGCATTTCGGTCGTAACTTCCTCGTCGGTCATCCCCATGTCGCGCAGCACGTCCTCCATGACGGTCAATCGCAACGAACGGATCATGCGCAGCATGGGAGCGGCCGCGTAGTCGGCCGCCAGGTTCGAACGCAGACGGAGCTGGAGCGGGCCTGCCCCGGCCGCGGCCGGCGTCAGCTGGAACGCGGCCAGAACCCAAAGGACAAACAAGAATAAGAACAAGGCTACGGCGCCTACCAGCCAGCGCCTACCAGGACCCGGTTTCATACCGGCTACCTCTCTACCCCGCCAGGCGGGTGACGCCCACCCGTCCCTGCTAAGAGCATACGTTGCCTTTGGCCGGTCTTCAACTCAACCGGAGTTCCTACCCCGTAGGAGGATCGCCGCCCCAGGCAGTCCAACCACTCCTGGGAGAATGATAAGAAAGGCATCCTGCCTGAGGGCAATTCACACATATGGTGGATGGTGCCTTGCCCCAACCGCCATATGCGCGGTTCCCTTCTCTGACACAGGCTTGTTCCACCAACCTGCTATTTCTGGCTGGTCTTGGCCTCGATCAGCCGCAGGTTCCGCCCCAGGACTTCGTACAGCGTGACCCGCATATCTCGGCCTCGCACCGGGGCCTCCCCGGTCCTGCCGAAGAGGAAGTGCCGCCGAGCTCCGGCCAGAAAGGTGTGGGTGGTTTCGCTGATCAGGACCCGGCTCTCGGGGATTTCGCGGGCGATTTGCCGCAGATGCCCAGCCGTCTCGTTGGCACTGCCCAGCATGGCAGTGTGCGTCCGGCCCGAATCCCCAACGGTACCGGTCAGGATCTCTCCGGTGGCGATGCCCATCGAGATCCGCGTCGGCTGGCTGCCGGCCGGGGTGCGGAGCTTCCGCCAACTCTCGACCATTTCCTGCAGGGCGAGGCCGGCATGGACGGCTTGCAGAGCAGCGACAGCCGTCGGCAACCGGCGCGGTTGGATTCCAAAGGAGGCGCGCAACTCACGCCCGTCGAATCCCTCGATCTGCCCGCTGTGCTCTCGGATGATCTTCTCCAGTGCCGCATACAGCTCGGTCAAGTTGGACATCGTGGTTTCCGCAGAAACCCGCGTCGACTCCAGGGGATAGCCCGCGAGTTCCGCCGCCAGGACCGTGGCCCGGGCACGGGCGATGACCGTCGGCGGCGGGGCAAAGGCCGCCTCTAGTGGCAACGTGGATCCCAGGCCCGGTCGCAGCCGTGCTGGGGCGGCCATGACCTGGCTCGCACTCCGGATGACCTGGGCCATGGTGTTGACCGAATGCGCCAGCACCGCCACTTCATCGGCTCCGCCCTCTGGCACCTGGACCTCCAGGTTGCCTGAGCTGAGCTGGGATGAGGCCGCTGCTGCCCGCACAAGCGGCCGCGTGGCGTAGTTGATAACCAACAAACCGAGGAGCACCGTCAGCGCCATGCCCGCCGCGGCAAACAAGGCGATCTCCTGCATCGCCGTGTCGACGGAGGCCGTCAGCCCCAGCTCAGGGAGGGACACCCCAAGAACGCCCAGCGCTTGACCGCTCGGACCGACGACCATCGCCGTCAGCGCTTCCTGGTAAGGCAGGCCGTTGACGGTCAACCTGCGCAGCTGCGTGGTCTCGCTGTCGAGAGAGAGCCCGGCCTGCAGGTCCGTCGCCGAGAGCGCCAGCGATCCCGGATCCTTCGGAGCGAGGGTGGTGTCGAGCAGTCCTCCGCTGGATGGATCATAAACCGCCACACCCGCCTCGGCGGTTTCACCCAGTCGATGGACGATGTCACCCAGATACTCCCCGACCAGGACGGCACCTACGACCCGCGAGCTCGAATCGCGCAGTGGGCCGGCAATCACCAGCACCGGAACCAGCTGATCCCCCACCACGATCAGCTCCAGCCCGGTGCTCTTGTCGACCTGCCCTTCGGCACTGGTGGCGGCCAGTGCTTGCTGCAGCGGTGCCCAGTCGGCATAGAAGGCCTCGCCGCGCAGCGTCTCGAGCTCGCCGACTTGCGCCTGCGGAGGCCGCCGGACGGTCAGCATGCTGGTCCCTTCGCGATTGACCACAGACACGAAGTCGGAGTTGACATTCAAGACGATAGGCAGGACGATCGAACGCAGCGATTCGGCATCGGCCTGGGTCACGCCGGTGGCGATGCCCTCGGTGTTAGCCACCAGGCGCTCGAGTTGGAGCAGGTCGGTTTCCAGCATGACGAGGGAATCGACGGCCTGGCGGCCGCTGCTGGCTAGCTGACGCGCCAGCCTTTCCTCTGCGCTCCCGCTCAAGCTACGCCCGATCAGCGCGACCACACCGAAGCCCAGCGCCATCGCCAGGATCATGAACGGAATGGCGATCTTCCAGCGCAGGCTGAAGCGGACGCGAGGCGGCTGCACGCTCACTCCCCTTCCGGGAGAATCTCAGCTGATGACCAGGGCCAGCAGGATCAGTACGGCGAAGATCCCACCGCCGATCAGCGCGATCCGCCGCAGGTCCCTCTTCACAAACGAGTAGTCCGGCGAGAATTCCGTCACACTTCGGCCCTGGGTTGGCGCATGGGCCGCTGCCACCCCCTGGCTACTGACCACGGCCTTCTTGTCTTTGCTGCGTCTGCTCACTCACATGCTCCTCGATGACCGAGCTTGTCTCGGCCGGTTCGGTTATGCATCCACCAACTCGGCGAACACGACGATTCTCTGATTGTCGACCAGGTACGGGTAGCAAGAAATCAGTGTGATCGTAGGCCGGGCTGTCGGCTCCATAACGCTGACGTCCGTCGGCCCGACGATCTCCAGACCGGTCACGCGGTACAGATACTCCCGCGACGATGTGCTGACGTAAACCTCGTCGCCGGGCTGAAGGCGATCAAGCTCGCGAAAGAGCTCGCCGAAGATGTCGTTGTGGGCGGAAACGACTACGTTCCCCGCCTCGCCCGGGTTAGCCGTGCCAAGGTGCTGGCCGATCCCCTTCTTCAACTGCTCCCACCCGTCCCCCTGCACGACCGGCGCCGGCTGGCTCCACAGAGCCGGGATCCACAGGCTGCGTGCCTGTTCCGGACTGGGGGTCGGGATGTCGACCTCCCCAACAGACTGGACCAGCGGCCGAAGGTGGGCCGGGATCTCGTCCTCATTGGGGCGGGCGCCGCCCGGGGAGGTAGGCGGGGTGTGGCCGGACGGCAGGACCACGGCGGTAATGATCGGAGTCGGCGCCGGGGTCGGCCCGGCTAGCGCCTCGGCGACCTCTTGGTTGAGGTCTTGTAGGACGCCGAAGCCGCTGAACAGGACGAAGGCGAAGCCCATCAGGGCCGTCACCTCAACCACCAACAGCGCCCGATTGAAGACCCGCCTGCCTCTTCGCTGCTCCGGCTCCCCGGCGGTCGCCGCCCACCGCCGGATTGCAGGCGATGCACGTTCGGTTTCGTCCTCGCTCTCCTGCTGTCCCGGTAGCTCCAGCGCGCGTCCCGTCGTACGGAATCGCTGCAGCCTGGCCTGGCGGGCATCCATCCGCTTTCTGGCCAGCACTCGCTCCAACTCCTCAATTGACAGGTCCTCAGCGGGCCGTCGATCCTTGCCCATCGCATGCACCTGGAACAGGCGATCTACATGGCTTGCAAGAGGTGTGCCATCGCAAGGATTATACCTTCGGCCTCCATCCGACCGCCGTGTCGTCCCTCTCCCCGCTCTGCGCAGGCCTTCGGTACAATCGGGGGTGGTGAGGAACCAAGAGCCATGATCGATCCCGACCCGGCGGCGCGACTGCTGGCAGCCTACCGCAAAGTCCTGGCAGATCACGTCATACTCCGGCGGCCCGCCCCCGACGTCATTGTCATGGGGGGCTCGACGCGTCTGGACTTCCTGCAGCGGATGTCCACCAACGATTTTGCCGAGTTGCCGCCCGGGTCCCATCGGGCCACCGTTCTGACCACGCCCCTGGCTCGGATCGTTGATGTCCTGCAGGTGTGCGCCCAGGACGACCACCTGTTGCTGCTCACCTCGCAAGGCCTCGGCCAGGCGGTGCTGCAGTGGCTGAGGCGGTATGTCTTCTTCCAGGACGATGTCACACTCCGGCTCGATCCTGCGCCGAGAGCGGCCTGGCTGGTCCTCGGCCCCTCCAGTGCGGCCTGGGCGTCCAACGTCTGGCCAGGACCCGGGGAGCTTTCGCCACAGCAATGGCTGGACAACGGCGACCAATGGATCTGGAGCGTCGAGCGGCCCGCGCCCGGCGGTTTGGCCATCCTGGCCGTCGAGGGCTCATCCCCGGCGCTAGGGGAGGCGGCCGAGCCCGACGACCTGGCCGCTGAACTGTACGAGATCCTGCGCATCGAGTCCGGATTGCCCACCGCCGGCCGCGAGGTCACAGGAGATCGCATCCCGCTCGAGGTGGGACTCGCCGACGCCATAAGCTTCACCAAGGGCTGTTACATCGGCCAGGAGATCATCGCTCGAATGACTGCTCGCGACCGTCTGGCGCGGCGTCTGGTCGGCGTCCGGTTGGTCGAAACCGCGGCGCCGGGCACAACCCTTGTGCAGAGCGGTCAGCCGATCGGGGAAATCACCAGTGTCGCCCGCTCCCCGCTGCACGGCTGGATTGCGCTGGCGCTTGTCCGGCCGGCTGCCCTGGCGACGGAGTCAGGAATCGTAGGCGTCGGGACGCTGCGCCTGCAGGCGCAACTCGTCGAGCTCCCATTCTCGGCTCCTCCGGTCTGACCGCCTCCCTCGCTAGACCCTCATCTTGTCGCCGAGCCGCCGGCGGTCGGGCCCAGGCGCCGATTTGCCCGCAGTTAATGGGAAGCGGATATGGCGTTTCCAGCGCCGGGCCATTGATGCGATACTTGGCCAAGGGGAAACCCGGCGCGGCGGCGCAAGCTGCGCCTCGGAGGGAAGCCTGATGGGGATTCGCTATGCTGTGATCGGCGCTGGCCGCCAGGGCACCGCCGCCGCTTATGACCTCGGCCGCCATGGTGACGCCGAATGTGTCTGGATGGCCGACGCGGACCGAGGGCAGGCGGAACGAGCCGCCGATCGGGTGAATGCTCTGCTCGGCTCGCGTCTCGCTACCGCAGCCTCGCTCGACGCCAGCGATCCCCACGGTGTCGCTGAATGGCTTCGGGTTCAACACGTCTCGGCCTTTGTCAGCGCTGTCCCGTACTACTTTAACCTCGGGCTGACGCATGCCGCCATCCAGGCCGGCGCCGGCATGACGGACCTGGGCGGCAACTCCGACGTCGTATTCGCCCAGCTCGAACTCAGCGACGGCGCCCGAGAGGCGGGTATCGGGGTCGTCCCCGATTGCGGACAAGTCCCAGGGATGGGGACGTCGCTCGTTGTCTATGCCCTGGAACAGCTGGATGAGCCGTCCGAGGTCTTCATGTGGGACTGCGGCCTGCCAGCTCATCCCGAGCCCCCGTGGAACTACCGCCTCACCTTCGCCATCGACGGCCTGACCAACGAATACGATGGCGAGTGCCTCTACATCCGCCAGGGCAAGACAGTCCGGCTTCCCACGCTGGAGGAGTTCGAAGTCGTCGAATTCCCATCTCCGATAGGGAAGCTCGAGGCGTTTACCACCGCCGGCGGTCTGACGACCGCCGCCCGCACCTTCGCCGGGCGGCTCAAGACGCTGCAGAACAAGACCCTGCGCTACCCTGGCAACTTCGTCCAGCTCAAGACGATCCAGCAACTCGGCCTGCTCGATCTCGAACCGCGCTTGGTCCAGGGAAAGCCGGTCATCCCCCGCCAGGTGCTTCACACATTGTGGGAACCACAGATCCGGGCCGACCCCGATATCGAGGATCTGATCATCATTCGAATCCTGGCCAAGGGGCGCCGGGCGGGGAAACCTACCGACGTCTGGGTGGATCTGCTGCACTACGCAGACAAGCAAACCGGGTTCACGGCGATGGAGCAGGGCACCGGCTGGCACGCCGCCATCCTGCTCGAGGCCATCGCCGCCGAACGCGTCCCGCACGGCGTGATCCCGGTCGAGCTGGCGATGAGCGGCGCTGATTTCGTGCGAGACGCCGCCCGGCGCGGCTTCGATGTCCAGCTACGGGTGACATCCGCCTGAGCAACGGGAGTCGTGACGACGCGGACCGACCGCCGGCGCAAGCGAGTCTGGCGCCAGAGGATCAGGCCCACCGCCTCGGCCGGTACTGCAGCGCCTCCGCCAGGTGCATCGGCAGGATGCGCTCCTCCTCGGCCAGATCTGCGATCGATCGGGCGACCTTCAGCACGCGATGATAGGCACGGGCTGACAATTGCAGCTGCGTCATCGCCTGACGGATCAGCGCCTTTCCGGCCTCATCCAGCGCGCACTGCTGGCGCACGTCGGCCGGCCCCATCTCGGCGTTGCAGGCCAGGCCGCTGGCGGAGAATCGCTCCCGCTGGGTTCGGCGCGCCGCTTCGACCCGGGCCCGGATCTCCTGCGAGGCCTCCCCCAGCCGGTCGCTGGAAAGCTTGTCGAACTCGACGCGCGGCACTTCGGCATGGATGTCGATGCGATCAAGCAGCGGGCCCGAGATACGTTTCTGGTACCGGGTGACATTGGCCGGCGTGCAGCTGCATTCCTTCAACTGGTCCCCAAAGTAGCCGCACGGGCACCCGTGCGGTCGTCGCCATAGGTGAACAGGCCGAAGGGGGACACGTCGGCCAGACCCGCGTCGTGGAAGTGGTAGGTGATCGACAAATGGGGGATCCGTTTCCCCCCGATTGTCTTCGTCCTGACCTCGATCCCCTTCACGAGCTGCCTAACGGCGAGCCGGCGTTCCTCGAAGCTTGCTTGGTCGATCTTGTCGTTGAGTGCCCCCAGCCGCGTGGCCACTCCGAAGAGCTCCTGTTCAAGGGCTTCGCCGGCTTTCAGGCGGGCCGCCAGGGAGTCCCTGTAGGCCTTCAGTGACGTCTCGCCCGTACGAATCTCCCTAAGGACGTCATTCAGGGCCGCCACGTCGAGCTGGGCAGCCTGTGATGCCGCCCGGAGCAGATTCCGCTCTCGTCGGCGCAATTCCTCGAGCTGGCTCTCAGTTTGAGCCAGGCTCTCCCCAAGCGTCGTGTCGACGGGGGCTCTCTGCGCCTTCAGTTGGTTGATCGCCACATCGGGCGCTTGAATGAAGGCCTTGACGTCCCCCCAGACCACGGCCTCGATCTCGTCCGCGCTCAGACTTGCCGATGAACACTTCGGCCTACCGAGCTTGCGCCACTGCGTTGACCCGTTGCAACGGTAGTAGCGCTTCTCGCCGGCAGCCACCCGGGAGACGGAGCCGACATACATCAGGCCGCAGTCTCCGCAGCGGATCCGGCCCCGCAAGAGGTTCTGCCGCGTTGCGGCGCCCGCAGGGGGCCAGCGGTTGCTCGCCAAGACCCGCGCAACGATCGCCAACGCTTCTGTGGAAACGATCGGGGGGCAGGAGGAGGCAATGCGCTCACTGCGCTTCTTGGACCGCTTTCCCCACTCCCACTGGCCGGAATAAGCCGGATTGCGAAGCATGTTGCGGATGCGACCCGCCCGCCAGATGCCGGCTGTCTTGGCTCTCGAGCGCTTCCCCCGCTCGCTCCTCGTGGCCTCAAGCTTCGTGTAGCGCGTTGGGATCCCCAGGCCGTTGAGGCGGTCGGCGATCTGGACAGTAGTCAAGCCTTCCTCGCAGCACCATTCGAATATTAGCCGGACGACACTGGCCTCTGCCTCGTCGATCTCGAGTCGTTTCGTGTCCGGATTGAGTTGATAGCCGTAGGCAACGATCCCGCCCGAGTACTTCCCTGCCCGAATCGCACGTCGAAGCCCGTCCTGCGTGCGCCTCAGGATCTCCTGCCGCTCCTTTCCGGCGACTGCTCCCTCGATCTGGAGCATGAAGTCATCCCAGACTAGCCGCCGGCCCCTCTCCGCCTCCCAGCACTCCACCCCTGCGTCCTCGAGCTCACGCAGGAAGAGTAGCATCTCGAGGAGATTCCGGCCGAGGCGGTCGACGTTGAAGACGTAGACGCGCTCGACCTCGCCAGCACGGACCGCTCGAAGCGCTTCGGAGAATCCCGCTCTATCTCGGGAGTTGCCCGACTCGGCAAGGATCCAGGGGCGGGATGGGTCAACCTCGTAGGCCTGTTCCGCGGCACACGCGCGGATGGCCTCCAATTGCTTCTCGGGAGACGTTCCCTCAAGCTGCTTTGAAGTGCTGACTCGGATGATCGCTCCGGCCTGTCGCATGGTCACCTGCCGCAGTTGGTTCTGAAGGCTGCATTGTAGGGACTTCCGATGCATCGGGCAACATCCAAGGGGCGAAGATCTCGCGAAGCCGCGCGGCGAGTTCGTCCGGCGCGAGCGGTTCGAACCGGCGCTCGATCATCATCCCTGGCCGGGTATGAGAACCACACTTTGGGAAACCGTGCCCCGTATCACCCATGTTTCTCTTAGATGACCTTCAAGCCGACACCACTACCGGGCCCGCACACGAGTCATGGGCAGGAGGTCAGACCGCAACGCGAGGGCCTCACAGCAGTTCGCAGTGGCCGCGCCGCACACGAACCACTTGCGCTCCCGCTCTTGTGCCTGGTCCTCCCGCGAGCCTGCCCGCGCCGCGGCCGTCTCAGCCGCCGTGCGCGGGTGGAATCTGGGAGGACCACTTTGCAGGTCAGCCACGTGCAGCGGGTGGCCGAACCATTGCGAGGGCCTCATTACTGTATTCGATGACAATCTCAGACCCATTAGGACACTCGCCTTCTGCTCGGACGATGGACTCTGCTCCGGTCATATATGCGGCGATACTTGCTCATCAAATAGCCTCGCTTCGGGCGGACCATTGCCAGCCAATGTCGCTCAGAACCCGCCCAAGTGTCTGCCGGGTGATCGAGAACTGAACCATCACGATTTCCTTGGGTTTCCCGGCGATCACCAGCTGTCGGATACGCACCTTGCGCTCCTCCGAAAGGTTGCGGTA
>CAZBJQ010000071.1:0-13863 GCA_964492235.1 uncultured Anaerolineaceae bacterium
TCAGTTTCTTGGCAACGAAGTAGTCGCTCAACAAGTGGAAGGCAGTGAGCACGTCCCCGGGAATGGAGTAGAACCCCTGGATCTGGCCCGCATGCAGGTCCACCGTCATGTAGCGGTCGGCGCCAGCCACCTCGATCATGTCCGAGAGCAGTCGGGCCGCGATCGCGACCCGCGGCTGATCCTTCTTGTCTGACCGGGCGTACGCCATGTACGGGATGACGGCGGTGATGCGGCCGGCAGAGTCGCGTTTCAGGCAGTCGATCATGATCAGGAGCTCCATGATATTGCGGTGCAGCGGAGTGCCCATCGACTGGATGACATAGACATCCTGCCCGCGCACGCTTCCGTGCAGACGGACAAAGAGGTTTTCGTTCGAGAACTCCACCAGGTCGTATCCACTCAAGGGCACCTTGAGGTAGGCACTGATCTCCTGGGCGAGCTCGAGACTGGCCGATCCCGCGAACAGCTTGATGTCCCCGTAGCCAAACATCTTCCCCATGCTATCTCCTGCCCTTCTCTGTGTCCTGCCATTCGCTCTTCAGAATGCCCATCACCAGAGTATCCCAGTAGCGCCCTTCAAGGAAGCGATCCTGCCGAAGCCTGCCCTCCTCACGGAATCCGACCCGCCGGTAAACGGCGATCGCACGTGGGTTGTCTTCGTAGACCCTGAGGTAGACGCGGTTGAGGTTGAGGGTCTCGAAAGCATGGCGCAGGATCAAGCGCAAGGCCTCGGTCCCGTGCCCCTGGTTCCAGAAACGGGTGTCGCCGATGTGGATCCCCACCTCAGCATGCCGGCCCCGGGGATCGATATGCATCAACCCGGTCCCGCCCACATGCTGCCAGCTGTCCCCCTGGAGAACGTCGACGGCCAACGGGCGTTCGTCGGCAGCCGCCTGCAGCATGCTTTCAAACCACTTCTGCTCTTCCTCCAGGCTCAGCGGCAAGTAGCGGGCGAGGCCGCGCCGGACCTCGGGGTCATTCAGCCACTGGACAAAGCGCGGCAAATCGTCTTTCTCGATCGCCCTGAGACGGACACGATCTCCCAAGATCATCCCGCCAGTCCCTTCGTCAGTATCTCGACCGCCTCCTGGGGTGAGAGCTCCCGTCGGACCACCCGGCCGACTGTGTCATTGTATCCGTCGGCCGCCAAGTGAGAATGGAACCAGTGGATCAGCCGGGTCTGAAGCAGGTCCTCCATCTCGCGACGGACGCGCTGCGCCTCGAGGGATTGGCGGCCTCCACTTGCATCGAGGAACTGAAGATGCCCGGCAACGGCCTGGACCAGGTCCGGGATGCCTGTGTCTTTGACAGCGCTCGTGGCAAGCACTTGGGGTGTCCACCCCCGAGAATCAGGGATGGTCGGGGCCTCGCGCCTCGCCAGTCGCTGGTCCTGTCGATGGTGCACGCCGACGTCGCTTGTGCGGTCAGGGTAACCGAGTGCCAGCGCAGCCCTCAGATGGCTCACGGCGTTGTCCGCCCCCGGGAGGTCGGCCTTGTTCACAACCAGGATGTCGGCGATTTCCAGAATACCCGCCTTGATGGCCTGGACGTCGTCTCCCATTCCGGGCGCCTCGACAACCACCGTGGTGTGTGCCGCGCCGGCGATTTCGACCTCCGCCTGACCCGCGCCGACGGTTTCAATCAAGATCACCTGGAATCCGGCGGCGTCCAGGGCCTGGACAGTGCCGGCGGTGGCCCGCGCCAACCCGCCCAAGGCGCCACGACTGGCCATACTGCGGATGAATACCCCGGTATCTCCGGCGAGATCCCGCATGCGGATGCGGTCTCCCAGGATGGCGCCGCCGGTAAAGGGGCTGCTGGGATCGACCGCGACGACCGCAACCTTGGGCAGCTCGCCCGTCGGGCCCGGCCGCAGTCCGTTGCGGCGGATGAAGGCCACCAACCGTGCCACCAGTGAGGACTTGCCGCTGCCGGGGGGACCGGTGATGCCGATCCGGTCGGCCTTGCCGCCATGCGGGTACAGCGCCGAGAGGGCCCTCAGGCCATCCGGATCTTCGTTCTCGATTGCGGTCAGGAGGCGGGCAAGCGCCAGTCGGTCCCCGTGGAGAACAGCCTCTGCGAGGTCCATGCCACGGAAGGCCCTCAGCCGGTGGTAGAACGTTGAGTGACAGCTTGCTGGAAGGCCTCGATCACATCTTGGGTGCTGGTTCCCGGGCCAAAGATGGCGGCCACACCGAGGGACTTCAGAACCGGGACGTCATCATCCGGGATAATCCCACCGATGAGCAGCGGGACATGCGCCTGCCCCTGCTGTTTGAGGAGTTCGAGCGTGCGGGGGACGAGCGCCATGTGCGCGCCGGACAGCACAGATAGTCCGACCGCGTGCACATCCTCATGCAGGGCCGCCTCGGCGATCATCTCCGGCGTCTGGCGCAGCCCGGTGTAGATGACCTCCATCCCGGCATCCCGCAGCGCGCGGGCAATGACTTTGGCCCCCCGATCATGCCCATCCAGGCCGGGCTTGGCAATCAACACTCGCAAAGGTGGCGCCATCCGGTGGAACGCTCCGCGCGGACCAGGAGATTATACACCGGCAATCACTGCAGCCCGCGTCGACTCAGAGCCGGCTAAATCGGTACATTCCCATGGCCTCCCGAACTGCGGCCATTGTCGCCTCGGCCTCGAGGCGCGCCCGGCGCGTCCCATCCGCCAGCACGTCCTCGACCAACCCGCTCCGTCCGGCCAGCTGCCGGCGACGCTCGCGAATCGGCTCGAGCAGTCCCTCCAACGCCAGTATCAGGCGGTGTTTGACTTCGACATCTCCCACCCCGCCTTTCCGGTAGCGAGCCTTCAGCTCGTCGACCTCCTTCCGATTCGCATCGAAAGCATCCAGGTAGATGAAGACCGAATTGCCTTCGACGCGACCGGGGATGTCCGCCCGCAGGCGCTGGGGATCCGTGTACATCCGCTTCACTTTCGAGGCCACTGCTTCCGGCGTGTCCGAGAGGTAGATGGCGTTGTCCAGGGACTTGCTCATCTTGGCCTGCCCGTCGATGCCAGGGAGTGTCGGCACATCTCCCAGCAGCAGGTCCGGGATCGGGAAAGTCTCCCCATACAGGTGATTGAACCGCCGGGCAATCTCGCGCGCCACCTCGACATGGGCCTCGTTGTCCTTGCCTACCGGAACCAGTGTGGCGCGAGGCAGCATGATGTCCGCCGCCTGCAGGACGGGGTAGCCCAGCAAGCCATAGGATATCGCCTCCTGGCGCGCCGCCAATGCCATCTCCTTGAGCGACGGAACCCTCTCCAGCCGCGGGACGCTCACCAACATCTGGAAGTACAGGTTGAGCTCGAAAGTCTGCGGCACGCCGGACTGCAGGAAGATCGAGCTTCGTTCCGGATCGATTCCCACTGCAAGATAGTCGATGACCATGTCGCGTACGTTCTCACCCACCTGCAGCAGGCTGGCTTTCTCAGGGCGAGTGGTCAGCGTGTGCAGGTCGGCCACGATGAAGAAACACTCGTGGCTATCCTGCAGCCGGACGCGGTTGGCCAGGGACCCAACATAGTGGCCCAGGTGCATGCGTCCCGTAGGGCGATCGCCGGTCAGGATACGCTCTCGCTGTGTGTCCATGGTTCTGCTCCACGGCCGCCGGAAGCGGCGAGGGCGGGAAGGATCCACAACCCTTGGGGAGGGGGACGGGTCACTGCCATCCGTCCGTAAGTTCCGGGAAGGCTGCCTCGAGGAGTCGCGTTCGGAATGGAGGCTCTAGACGCCCAGATGGGGGCTGAAGCGATCGACCAGCTTCTTCTTGGGCTGGTACCCGCTGCTACGTTCCTTAGGCTCGCCTGCGACGAACAGAATCAGCGTCGGAACGCTCATCACACCGTAGCGGGTGGTTGTCTGGAGGTTGGCGTCGATGTCCAACTTGGCGACCTTGAGCTTCCCTTGCCAGTCCTCGGCCAGCTCCTCGACGACAGGATCCAGCTGGCGGCAGGGATGGCACCAGGCCGCGCCGAAGTCCACCAGCACCGGCAGCTGGCTTTGCAGGACCTCCCGCTCGAAGGAGTCATCACTTACGCTTGGTAGGTCCGCCACGGCCATGCACCTCAACCCCCATAAGCCACGGCGGATATGCTATCGGCTGGGGCGAAGGATGTCAAGCCGAGGGAGTACCGTGTGGATGCTGTCTTCCCTGGTCGATCTCCATTCGTGCGAGTCGCCTGGCCATAGCGGCCCCCGCCGAGGGCTCGGAACCGGACAAGCCCGCAGCCGAAGTCCCCGGGAGGGGACCAGCGCCTTGCGTCACGGATCCGCCGCCGACCAGGTGTTGGGGACAAGCTCAAACTTGAATATGTCTATCTCGTGCGAGAAGTAGCTGATGTCCTGGAGCAAACCGAAGTTCCCCCCGAAGTAATCATCCAGGATCAGCCGGTAGCTGTTGACCGGAGTAATCGTGGGATACAAGCTGCCGGTGTCGCCACCAGGCAGATGGTAGGCGTTCAGAATGGAAAGCTTGTCCTCATGATCCCTGTCCGCCCACCCATGGTCCCCCTGGATGACAATGACCGGCGATACTTCAGATTGCGCCAGGATTGCATCCACTGCCTGCAAGAGGCGTGTGTTCAAGTACTGAACCTGATCGCTGTAGGCGCCAAGGATGTCGACCTCCCCGGCCCCGGCAGCCATGGTTGTCTCGAATTCGCCATAATTGACGAACTCGCCATTCGGTCCAAACACCATAGGCGGATGCGGAGAGAGGATATGGACGAAGACAAGTTTGGGCGAGGGAAGCGATGCAACGTGGTTGAGTTGGTCAAATGCGAAGAGTATTCGCTGGCGATGCTCTGCCAGGGGGTCGATCACCGAGGCTTGACTTGACGCCTGCGATTGTCGCACGGCGTCCAACCCGGCTCTGGCCAACGTGGTGTCCAGCAGCCTCGCCTCGAATCTCGACGCAGCGCCCATCAGGCCCAGGTCGGCGAAGGGTCCTGCGTCCATTTCGTAGAAGTAATCCGCATCCCGCCATTCGGTCCAGAACGCCCCGGTCTCGAAGGCGACCGAATGGTAGCCCAGGCACTCCAGCTCCTGCCTCAGCCGATTCCGGGTGATCTTCTGAATGATGCCCCACGTGGAGATCCGCTCGGGAGAATACACATCCTTGAAGGATTGAATGTAGTCTAGGTTGAGAAGCGAAGCCAGTGAAAGCTCAGTGTGGCGGTAGTTGCTCAAGCTGCCTCGCGCGACGTAGAAGCCCCGGGCCTCCAGATCGTGCAGGAACGGGGAGTTGTCAAACCCATGCATCTCTCGCAGCACGTCATCCCTCTCGTAGGCATCCATGATAATGAGGTAGATGTCAGGGAGAGGAGCATCCGGTGCGGGGGTTAGAGTACATTCTGCCAGAACCTGCGCACGGGGGTCGCGGCTCCGAAGGTATGCGGCCTCTGCGGATACCAACCGAACCAGCGGAAATGCGATCGCCACTGCCGCCACCAGGTTGAGGATTGGCGTCGCTCTCTCGGGGGCTCGGGCGATTGCGATGAAATAGCCGGCCAGGAGCGTCGCAGCGGCCACCGCCGGCAGGAGATGCCTGTGGCGAACGAGAGCAGCCATGGAAGGCAGGGCAGCCTTGAGTGCATCGTAGACGTGGCCATAGGAGAAGAGGAGCACAAGCAGGAAGGTGGTGGCGAGCGCCGCCCGATGGCCGCTTCTGAACAGAAGGCGGAAGGCAATCAAGAGCAGCATGGCTGCCATCAGCGAGAGCAACAACGGCCGGAAACCCACGATCGGGCGCATCTGGCTGGCATTTGTCGCCAGAAGCGCCAAGACAGGATAGCTGGCGAAAAAAAACGGATGGAGGATCGTCCCACCGAGCTTCCGGCTCATGCGTTGTCCGCCTGGCACCAGGGCCAAATTGGAGCAGAGGGCAGGATTGTAGTCGATTCCAATGTCGCGCGGCGGGTCCGGGTCCAATGCGCCGGTGGCCTCGAAGAGAGCGCCCCGGCTGGTACGCGGACCTCTGACCGCAATCACGGCTCCAACTTGGCGCCAAGCCACGCCCCTGCGGCAGGAAGCCAGTGAATCAGCCAGGCCAGGGGTTCGGAAATGGCCAGGCGGTGAGTGCAGAAAGGTGCGCCGGCGGCATCCGAGGACAGGGAGGCTCCGGCGCGCCGACAGGGCCTGAGGGGTGGCACCCCTGAGTGCGGGCCACTGTATCTGCCAAGCCGACGGGCTTGACTGGCCTATTTCCACATGTTATCATCTTGCCCAGGTCGTTAGCACTCTCGCCCGCAGAGTGCTAACGAATGGGTGCGCTTCATGCAGAACATGACGGAGCGCCAGGAGACTATCCTGGCGCTGGTGGTTCACGAGTACATTGACACGGCCGAGCCCGTTGGCTCCAAGTCCCTGGTGGAGAAGTACACACTGGGGGTGAGTTCGGCGACGGTCCGCAACGAGATGATGGCGCTGACCGATGCTGGACTGCTGCGTCAGCCACATACCTCGGCGGGCCGAGTGCCGACGGAGGAAGGCTACCGCTATTTCGTCCGCAGGCTGCTGGGCGACACCGACCTGCCCGCCGATGAGAAGCGGATGATCAGCCACCAGTTCCACCAGGCCCGGCCGCAGGTCGAGGAGTGGATGCGGCTGGCGGCGTCGGTGCTGGCCCATCATTCTCGGGCGCTGTCGCTGGTAACGGCCCCTCGCCCCGAACACGCCGTCCTCAAGCACCTCGAGCTGATCTCCACCCGCACCAACCAGGCGTTGCTGGTGCTGGTTCTGCAGGGTGGCGAGGTTCGACAGCAGTTGCTGATGCTCCAGGAAGGCATGGATCAGGATCACCTGAGCATGGTGGCCGATCAGGTGACACGGGCGTGTGGGGGGCAGACCGGCCGCGGCGTTCGCTCCCAGTCCAGCCTGGCTTCCGGTCTCGCGGCAGAAGTCATGGCCCTGGTCGCCGGACTGATGAGTCAGGCGGACACGCTTCCCGCCGGCGAAGTGTACAAAGACGGGTTGACCAACGTGTTGGCCCAGCCGGAGTTTGCCGAGCCGGGGAGCGCACAGGATGCCTTGCGGCTGCTGCAAGAGCAGGCCTTCCTGGAAGATGTGGTAACCAAGGCGCTTCAACCGGCCATCGGAGGGGTACAGGTGGTGATCGGTGGCGAGGGTGCCTGGTCCGAATTGCGCAACTGGTCGGTGGTGCTGGCGCGCTACGGGGCACCCGGGTTCGCCACCGGCGCCGTTGGCGTGGTCGGCCCGACGCGGATGTCCTACGGGCATTCGATCTCATGCGTGCGCTACGTCGCCGGCCTGATGAGCGATCTCGTGACGGAGAGCCTGGTGGGCTAGGCTGACCAGCCAGGATGCGATTGAGGAAGCATCGAGTGACAAGACACAAGGCACACAGGCACAGGCAAGACGAGACCGAAGAAGCCGCACCTGCCGCAGCCGAAGTCACCCGGGCCGAAGAGGCGCGGGAGCCGGCACCGACGGGCCACGTCGAGATCCCGCCCGCCGTTCTGCAGGAACTCCCGGCGTCCGAGGCCGAGATCTTCACCGCCGACCTCACCCTGCTCCAGGCACAGGCGGCAGAGTACCTCGAGGGTTGGCAGCGGTCTCGAGCCGAGTTCGCCAACTACAAGAAACGCCTCGAGAAGGAAGCAGAAGACGCCCGGGCGCGCATCACGGCGGAGACGATCACCCGCTACCTGCCCATCCTGGACGATCTGGAACGGGCGTTGAAGGACCGACCCGCAGAGGGCGAAGGCGCCCGCTGGGCGGAAGGCATCGAGCTGATCTACCGCAAGCTCGGCGCATTGCTTGAAGCGGAGGGCATCGAAGCTATCCCGGCCAAGGGTGAGCGCTTCGACCCCACCGTGCACGAGGCCCTTACGCTCGAAGAAACCGGGGAGCACTCCGAGGGCACGGTGATCGACGTAATTCAGCAGGGCTACCGGCTCGGCGACCGCGTGCTGCGACCCGCCCTGGTGCGGGTGGCCAAATAGGAGGCAGTTGTGGGCAAGATCATCGGGATCGACCTGGGGACAACCAACTCCGTGGTCGCCATCATGGAAGGCGGCGAGCCGACCGTGGTTTCCTCGTCCGAGGGCGGACGCCTGGTCCCGTCGGTGGTGGCCGTCAACCCCAAGACCGGTGAGCGGATGGTGGGACAGGTCGCCCGACGACAGGCGATCGTCAACCCCGAGAACACCGTGTTCTCGATCAAGCGCTTCATGGGCCGAAAGTTCTCAGATCTGGAAGTGCAGCGAGCGCTCGAGGTCGTTCCATACCGCGTCAGCGCCGCACCCAACGGCGACGTGCGCGTCCACATGGGCGGCAAGGAGTACTCTCCGCCCGAAGTCTCGGCCATGATTCTGGCCAAGCTCAAGGCAGACGCCGAGGCCTACACCGGGGAGTCGATCGTCCAGGCTGTGATTACCGTCCCCGCCTACTTCAACGACTCGCAGCGCAATGCCACCAAGGACTCCGGCAAGATCGCCGGCCTCGAAGTGCTGCGCATCATTAACGAGCCCACCGCCTCTTCCTTGGCCTACGGGATGGATAAGAAGGCCGAGCAGACGATCGTCGTCTACGACCTGGGCGGCGGGACTTTCGACATCTCGATCCTGGACGTGGGCGAGGGCGTGTTCGAGGTCAAGGCGACCAACGGCGACACCTACCTGGGCGGCGACGACTTCGATCAACGCATCATCGACTGGATCGCCTCCGAGTTCCAGCGCGAGCAGGGCATCGACCTGCGGGCCGACCGCCAGGCATTGCAGCGCCTGAAGGAGGCCGCCGAGAAGGCCAAGATCGAGCTCTCGACTGTGATGCAGACCGAGCTCAACCTGCCGTTCGTCACCGCCGACGCCAGCGGGCCCAAGCACCTCAACGTCACGCTGACCCGCGCCAAGCTGGAGCAGTTGACCGAGGACTTGATCGAGAGATCGATCGCCCCTTGCCGCCAGGCCTTGCAGGACTCGGGACTCAAGGCCAGTGACATAGATGAGGTCGTCCTGGTGGGCGGCATGACGCGCATGCCTTCCGTGCAGGAGGCGGTGCGCAAGATCTTCGGCCGGGACCCTCACAAGGGCGTCAACCCGGACGAGGTTGTCGCCATCGGCGCCGCCATCCAGGCCGGCGTGCTGGGAGGCGAAGTCAAAGACATCCTGCTGCTCGACGTCACACCTCTGACGCTGTCCATCGAGACGCTGGGCGGCGTTTCCACCGGCCTGATCGAACGCAACACGACCATCCCGACACGCAAGAGCCAGGTCTTCTCGACCGCCTCCGACAGCCAGCGCGAGGTCGAGATCCACGTCGTGCAGGGGGAGCGCCCAATGGCAGCCGACAACAAGTCGCTGGGCAAGTTCACCCTGGATGGCATCCCGCCTGCCCCGCGCGGCATTCCCCAGATCGAAGTCACATTCGACATCGACGCCGACGGCATTCTCAAGGTGAGCGCAACCGACAAGGCGACCGGTCGCAGCCAGCACATCACGATCACCGCCTCCTCCGGCTTGTCCGAGGGCGAGGTGGAGAAGATGCGGCGCGACGCCGAGTCGCATGCCGATGACGATCGCAAGCGGCGGGACTTGGTCGAGGCCCGCAACACTGCCGACAACGCCGTGTATGCTGCGGAGAAGGCCCTGCGCGACCTCGGCGACAAGGTACCGCCGGACGTGCGCTCGCGCGTGCAGACCAAGATGCAGGCCACCCGCTCCGCCCTCGACTCGAACCTCACCGAAACGATCCGGCAGGCGAGCAGTGAGCTGTTGCAGGCGATGCAGGAGATCGGCACGGCCGCTTATCAGGGTAGCGCCGACAACATCGGCCCCGGCGGAGCCGCCGCCGGCTCGGGGGGAAGCGGGCCGAAATCCGGCAAGCCGTCCGGAGGGGCACAGGACGTGATCGACGGCGAGTTCAAAGAGGGCTAGCCGTACGTCGTCGCCTGCGCCCGGCCGGCGACAGGTCGGCGCCAGCACCCCAAACCGCCCATGGCAGACAAGCAGGACTACTACGAAGTGCTCGAGGTGGGCCGGCAGGCGACCGCCGACGATCTGCGGCGCGCCTACCGCCGTCTGGCCAAGCAGTATCACCCGGATGTAAACCGAAGTGCCGGAGCCGAGGAACGCTTCAAGGAAATCAACGAAGCCTATGCTGTCCTCTCGGATGAGGAACGCCGTTCCGCCTACGACAGGTTCGGTCATGCCGGGGTGCAAGGCCTCCCCACCGACTTCGGATTCGGTTTCGCCGACATCTTCGAGGAGTTCTTCGGGTTCGGCATGGGGTCCGGCCGTGCCCGACGACGCGCCCCGCGCCGCGGATCCGATCTGCGCCTCGACATCACGGTCAACTTCGAGGAGGCCGTCTTCGGGGTCGAACGCGAGATCGGCTTCACGCGCCACGAGAGCTGCCAGGCCTGCGGCGGTAGCCGCGCTGAGCCTGGCACGTCACCGGTACGCTGCGCCACCTGCAATGGCGCCGGTGAAGTGCGCCAGGTCCGGCAGACCTTCCTGGGGTCGATGGTCAATGTCACGACCTGCCCGCAGTGCCGCGGTGAAGGCGAGACGATTGCCACGCCGTGCCGCAGGTGCAGCGGCGTCGGCTACGTCCAGCGGGAGATCAAGCGGGTGGTCCCGATCCCGGCCGGCGTGGACGACGGGACGCAGGTGCGTTTGGCGGGCGAAGGCGAACCAGGAGCGCTGGGGGGCCCGCGCGGCGACCTGTATATCATCATCCATGTCCAAGCGCACAAGTTCTTCCGCCGTCGCAATGACGACATTCTGATCGACGTCAGCATCAATGTGGCGCAAGCCGCCCTCGGTTCACATATCCAGATGCCGACCGTCGACGGAGAGGAAGAGCTTGCCATCCCCGCCGGGACCCAGTCGGGGACGGTCCTGCGGATGAAGGGTAAGGGGGTCCCACGCTTGCGGCGGAATGGTCGCGGCGATCAGCTGGTACTGGTAGAGGTGGAGATCCCCAGAAAGCTCAATCCGGACCAGCGCCGGCTGTTCGGCGAGCTCGGCGAAGCGCTTGGCACGGAAGCCAAGCCCATGGAGAAGAGCTTCCTCGACGGATTGAAGGACTTCTTCGGGAGCTAGTCGGTGAGCTGGCTGCGCATCTCGCTGGACACCAGCGGGGAGTTGGCGGAGGCCGTCGCCGAAGTCCTCGGGCGCTACGCTCCGGGCGGCGTGGCCGTAGAGGCCCCCCAGCCCGATCTGCCAGGTCTGCCCGCGCCGGGCCGGGCTCAGGTCACCGCCTACCTCCCGCTGGATGAACTTGCCGCAGGGCGCCGCAGGGCGATCGAGGAAGGCCTGTGGCACCTCGCCCAGATCGTGCCTATCCCATCCGCCCGGTTCGATATCGTCGATTCGCAGGATTGGGCTGAGACCTGGAGGGAACGCTATCGCCCGATCCCTATCGGCGATCGGTTGATCATCGTCCCGTCCTGGCTGGAACCACCGGCGTCAGCCCGCCTTCCGCTGCTGCTCGAACCCGGAATGGCGTTCGGCACTGGGACACACCCCAGCACGCAGATGTGTCTGCTGGCGATGGAGAAACATCTCCGGCCCGGAGCGCGCCTGATCGACCTTGGCTGTGGCTCGGGCATCCTGGCGATCGCCGCCGTCAAACTCGGAGCGGGTAACGTGCTCGCTCTGGATATCGACCCGTTGGCAGTTGAGGCCACGCGCGACAACTGCCACAGGAACGGCGTGGCAGATCAGGTGCAGGTCGAGGCGGGATCCCTCGCCTATCTGCTCGACCGGGCTTACCCCCCAGCCGATCTGCTGATCGCCAACATCCTGGCTCCCGTCCTGTCGGACATGCTCGACCAGGGTCTGGGGCAGGCGGTGACGGACGGGGGCATCGTGGTCTTGTCCGGGATCCTCGCCGAGCAACTGCCTCGGATCCTGGACCAGGCCGCCGCTTCGTCGCTCGAGTTGGTCGAGATTTTGCAGTCCGAAGATTGGCGCACACCGGTCTTTAGCAAGGCAACGGGGCTCGACTGAGCGGTGTTTGCGGGTGGGCCCTTGCCCGACGAGCCTGTCCTGAAAGAGGCTTGGCGAAGGGAAAGATCGCGCCATGTGGGGTAACCCCACATGGCGAGTTCTCCTCTGGTGCAGCGGGCCTTTTGGCCAGCTTGTTCCCGATCTTGATTGCGTCGGGCCGCTTCTCGGGTGGCGGCGAAACCGACCGAGCCGGACAGGCAGCGACCGGGGTTAGGTCGGCGTCTCTGCCGGCTCCGTGCCGCGCTGGCGGTAGCGATACGTGATCCGTCCACGGGTCAGGTCGTAGGGGGACAACTCTACCCGCACCCGGTCACCCAGCAGGATCCGAATGTAGTATCTCCGCATCTTGCCCGAGAGGTACGCCAGGACCGTGTGGCCGTTGTCCAGCTCGACCCGGAATTGCGTCGAAGGCAAGGCCTCGGTGATCCGACCGTCGACTTCAATCTTGTCCGTCTGTTTCGTCATGCGCACCTCTGGCGGCAACGGCGGGACTGCCGAGCAACCTCCCGTGGTCGATGCCGTTCGCTCCACCGGCCCCTTTCGAAGGGAGCCGGTCTACGCCTCAGGTCGACTCGAAGCAGCCTTGCGCTGCCTTCGCTTCAACCGGCGGATGGCCTTCTTGCGTTGGATTCGGCGCAGCTCGCTTTTCGAGACGAACCAGCGCTTTCGACGAACCGTGCTCAGGATGCCGCTCTTGGCGACTTTCTTGCGAAAGCGCTTGAGCAACATGTCCTGGGACTCATTCGGCCGCAAGACTACCGTCATACCATCTCACCTCCCTTCGATCCAAGACTTGACTCAGCCGGCCGGTTCCATCTCGCCGACCAGCGCCAACTCCAGGTGCTCGGCCAGGGGATCAAACGCGACCACGCTTGCTTGGACGGTCGTTCCGACCGTCAACATCCGCACAGACTCGGTCACCTGCAGCTTGCCCTCCACGCCGTGCTCGGTGTGTACGTGTACGGCGCTGCCGCTGGAGCGGACCACTTCCCCGACCAGGTGGCTGCCGACCTGCAACGCCGAGGCCGCCAGCGTCCACGGGTTCGGCTGCAACCGCTTCAGACTCAGGCCGATGCGGTTGGCCTGCGGATCGACCCGAACCACCAGAGTTTCGACCTCCTGTCCGACCTGCAGAATCTCACCCGGGTCTTCTACCCGGCGCCAGGCCAGTTCAGAGATGTGGATCAGGCCGTCGGCCCCGCCAATGTCGACGAACGCACCGAACTCGCGCAGGCTGGTGACCACGCCCTTGCGAGTTTCGCCCTCTCGCAAACCGGCAAGCACGTCCGCCTTGCGCTGCTGGCGCCACTGGCGTATGGCCTTGCGCTCCGAGAGCACAAGCCGCTGTCGTTGGGGGTCGACCTCGATCACCTTGAACGGCCGCGCCTGCCCCACCAGACGGCGAAGCTGCTCCATCCGTGTGTCCTCGTCGAGGCCGCGCGGCAGATCGGCCAAATGGGAGGCCGGGGCAAAGCCGCGGATCCGCCCGAAGGGCACGACCAGGCCGCCGCGGTTGGCGGCACACGGAACTCCTTCGAACACGGACTCGGTCTCCATCATCTTCTGCGCTGCCTGCCAGTCGTCGCTTTCGCGGGCCAGCGCCAGGGAGACAATCAGGTTGCCCTCCGGATCCACCGGGTTGACGATCATCGCCTTGACCCGGCTGCCGACCTTCAGAGCGGGTTCGGTTGGGGGAAGGTTGTTAATGTCCTGAAAGGGGACGACACCGTCCCACTTCAATCCCAAGTCGAGCACCAAGCCGTTCTGGCCCTTGCCGATGACGATGCCATCAAGCACATCACCTCGCCGGGGCATGCTCACCGCATCAGAGTGGGCGAGCAAATATTCCATGCTGTCAGAAGCATCGGCCATCCAACGGTCCCC
>CAZBJQ010000072.1:0-13786 GCA_964492235.1 uncultured Anaerolineaceae bacterium
GAAAGCAGGGGCCAGACGGCTCAGTCGAGCGGCTGGCGATCGATCTGGATGCGGCAACTGGTGTCGCCGCGGGCGAGGCAGCTGGTCTCTTCGACCAGGAAGTTCTTGCCGCCGCTGATCCAGTACAGCGTTTCCTGGAGCAGCCCGACGGCCATGTGGCAACAAGCGCCCTCGGTGTGCCGCCCCCAGCAGAAGGGGCATCGGCGCAGGTGCCAGTAGAAGGCGGTAGGCCGTTCTTCCAGCTCGACGACTTCGTCGGCGTACTGGTTGAACACGCTGGCGAAGCCCTCGACGCTGGCCTTGAGCTTCATGGGCAGGGGCAGCAGCCGGAAGGCCAGGTCGGTCAGCCCGAGACGTGGCCCGAACTCGCGCAGGCTGTATCGGAAAGACACGCGCCCGGCTCGCAGCGCCAGGCCGCGTCCACCGCGTGGCCCGTACATGTTCTCCAGGCCCTGGTGCAGTCGCCCCAGGTCTTCAAAGGGAAACTCCGGATCGAGGTTGCTCGGGGGAAGGTTGTTGACCAGATGGCGCAGTCCGGCCGTGTTGAGCACGGCCGTCAGGCCGGTATGCCCAATCACCTCCTCGAGCGACAGCAGCAGACTGCGGCTGATGCTGTTGGGCAGATAGTAGGTGGAGGAGCCGACGGCCTCAGGCATGGATCGTTCCGGGGTGCGCCTCTGGCCGTTCGACCCCGACACGGGCCCGGGGCCGGGCCGGCCGGCAGCGCCGCCGGCCTACTTCTTCTCCATTTCCTCGAGAATACTGTACAGCAGCTCCAGCAGGATTTTCTTGACCGACTCGCGGTCGCTGGCCACACAGGGAAGCATCTTGATGCTGCTGTCGAGTTTGAGGGCGATCCTCAAGTCCTCGACCGTCCAGGCATCCTTGATGTCCTGCTTGTTGGCGGCCACAACATACGGCGTTGGTGCGTAGGCGCGGAAGGTCTGCAGGATTCCCTTTGCCTCGCGGAACGTCTCCGGCCGCGTGCTGTCGACCATGACGATGAAGCCGAGCATTCCTTCCGAGAGGATCTCCCACATGAAGTCAAAGCGCTTCTGGCCCGGGGTGCCGAACAGGTACAGCACCAGATCATCATCGACGGTGATCCGGCCGAAATCCATCGCCACCGTCGTGGTCTCCTTGATGCGCTCGGCCTCGGTCGAGATCTTGCGTTCGGTCGAGACGACGTCGATCTCGCTCACCGAACGGATGAAGGCCGTCTTGCCGGCAGAGAAGGGACCTGTGACCACCATCTTGACGGTTTGCATGGCTGATCCTCGATCAGAGGGTCCGGATCCTGTCGATCAAGCGATTCACCAGAGATGACTGCTGCTTGGGATCGACGGGCGGCAGCTTCTGCGCTTGCGGCGGGAGCGGCATTCCTTCCGGTCTGATGATCTCGACCAATCCAGCCTGGAGAAGGCCAAAGACCACGCGGCGCATCTCCAGTTCGTTCATCTTGTTGGCCTTGGCGATCTGACGGATCGAGTTCTTGGGATTGATGAAGGAGACGACCTTCCACTCCTTGACATTCAAGTTCAGGTTCTTGATATCGGTTCCGGGCCGCTCGACGAACTTGAGCGCCATGTCCAGGTTCGGGATTTCCTCCTGCAGCTGCTCCCATTCCCGCATCCGGCGCGAGCCCTCGATGATGATGTTCTCCATATCCAGGCGAACGACAATGCGATCCTCCGGTGGGAGGACGTCGTTGTCGAAGCGGAAGAACCCGTCGACCCAAGTGAACAGCTGATAGACGATGTCCAGGACGGTCTGGCGGATGGCGCCCAGGATTTCCTGCTGCGACAGGTAGCCGGCGTTGATGAGCAGCAGCCCCAGTTCCTTGTCGCCCTTGTCAGGTGCGTGCGTGCGGATGACCTGTGCCTGCTTGGGGGTAATGCGCCCGGCCTTGGTCAGGATGCCGGTGAGCGTTCCATCTTCATTCCCGAGTTGGGCATTGATCAGCTTGCCCTCTTTGAACGTGACCCAGGCGGCCTCGTTTGGCCCTTCGACGGTCAGTGTTCCGGTCTTGCGGGCTAGGCTGACTAAGTTGAAGAGTTGGGTGACGCTGAAATCGCGCAGATTGCCCTTGAGTGCCATGCAGGCCTCTCTGAGCCTCTCCCCGGAGCACGCCCTGGGGTGGCGGGCATTATACCCAACATGCGCGGCGCATGGAAACTCGCGCCTCGAGACAGGCGCCCGCCAACCCGGAAGGACTCCGATGCAATGCTCGTGCCGTGGACCAAGCGGGAGGCGATGCAGGGACTCGCCCTTCCCGTCCGTCCGGCGGGGGCTGGCGACACGCCTGTGCCGTGCTGGGAACCCGCCGGCGAAGCCGGAAAGTGAGACAGAAAACGCATCGGTGGGGGTTCGGGCACAGCCTCCAGCCCCACAGATGCGTGACTGCTCCTCCGAAGAGGCGCGTTTCGGTGACCGGCTAGGGCTTCCAGCCTCCGCTCAGAAGCCGGACGTGCTCAACGGTGATGAACGCCGACGAATCGGCAGCCAGGACCAGGTTCTTGACTTGGTCAACCTTGCGTCGGGGGACGTTGCAGAGGATCAGACCGATGCTGCCCTGCTGACCCTTACCCGCCATGTAGGTCGCCCCGACACCCTGAGCGTGCAGCCGCGACTGGATGGCCAGGGCGAGCGTCGGGCTGACGATGCGGACCAGGCTGTGTCCGGGTGCCAGCCGTTCCTCGATGGCGATGCCCAGCACGGTGCCGGTGCCGAAGCCGGCGGCGTAGGCCGCAACGTTCACCGGGTTGCCGAGGGTTGCCAGCACACCGGCGATGACCACCACGAAGATCAGCGCTTCGACGAAACCGACGGCCCATACCAGCCCGCGGCGTCCTCGCGCCACACCGGTCACCCGCACCGTATCCAGAGTCAGATCGACGGTGCGCAGGGTGAACACGATCAATCCGACCAGCGCCGGGTGAAGCTGCGTCCAAGCCGGAACTGCCGGCACTAATGTCAGCCAGTGCGCTTGGGCGAGCAGGCTCTCCAGCCACGGAACCAGGGAAGGCATCGTTGGTCTAAACCTCGATCAGGCTCGCCAGAAGCCGCGATGCAGCGGCCGGACCTCTTCCACGGTGACGAACGCCCCCGGATCGATCCTCAAGACCTCCTTGCGGACGCGATCGATGTCTCGGCGTCTGACACTGCAGGTGATCACGCCGACGGTGCCGTCCTTGCCTCGCCCGGACATCTCGGTGGCGGCGTATCCGGCCTGGCGGATGGCGGCGGCGATGGCGCTGGCCAGCGTGGCGCTCATGATGCGCATGTGTCCGTGGCCGATGGCCAGGCGTTCCTCGATCGCCATCCCCACCACATTCCCCGTGGCGAAGCCGGCAGCGTAGCCGACGATGTTCCACGGGTTGTTGAGATTGGCCAGCACGCTGGTGATGGCCACGACCCAGATGGCGGATTGCAGGAAGCCGAACACCCACGCCTGGGTCTTGCGACCCCGGATCACGAAAAGCACCCGCAGCGTGTCGAGGGTCATGTCCGTCACGCGCAGGGCAAAGATGGCGAACGGCATCACAGCGGGAGAGATGGCGAGCAAATCAAGCATGGCTTCTTCCGTGCCTCGAAGGGATGCGCCTCAAGGTCAGGACGCCACCAAGGTGGGCAGCGCCTCGGGCGAACCGGCCAGATACATATCGCGGGCGTATTCCTTGACCATGCGGCGCATGCTGAACTGGGGCGAGAGACTGCGCATGGACTCCTTCATCCAGCCGATCCACTCCCCCGGAAGGTTGTCGGCCGAGCGCTCGATGTAGTACAGGGGAATCACTTCTTTCTCGAGGATGTCGTACAGGGCACCGGCATCTGCTTGGTCGTCCCCGTCCGTGGTCGGATCCTCCGACCCGTTCCCGATGGCCCAGCCGTTGCGGCCGTTGTAGGCCTCCCGCCACCATCCGTCCAGGATCGACAGGTTGAGGGCACCGTTTAGCGCCGCCTTCTGCCCCGAGGTGCCCGAGGCCTCATTCGGCCGCCGGGGCGTGTTCAGCCACACGTCCACGCCCTGCACCAGATAGCGCGCCAGGTTGATGTCGTAGTCGTCCAGGAAGACCAGCCGGCCGCCGTATTCAGCACGCTTGACTTGCCGGTATACCTCCTGGATCAGCAGCTTGCCCGGTTCATCGGCCGGATGAGCCTTGCCGGCGAAGATCACCTGGAGCGGGCGCGACGGATGATTGACCATGGCCAGCAGGCAGTCGACATCCTGCAGCAGCAGGCTTGCCCGCTTGTACGTGGCGAACCGACGGGCGAAGCCGACGGTCAAGGCGTAGGGGTCGAGCAGCACGCCGCTGGCGATGGCCTGCACCGGGTGGAAGAGCCCGTCCTTCCAGCGCTGGCGCGCTCGTTCCCGCACGTACGCCACCAGCTTGCGCTTGAGATGGCGTCGAATCGCCCACAGCTCTTCGTCGGGAATACGGTCGAGAGCTTGCCATATCTCCGGGTCATCGAAATGCTCCCGCCACTCTGGATGGAGATAGCGGTCGTACAGGATGCCCAGGCGGCGGGCAAGCCAGCTCCCGGTGTGGATGCCGTTGGTGATGTGCCCGATGGGGACTTCCTCGACCGGTCGATCCGGCCAAAGGAACGACCACATCTTGCGCGAGACGGCGCCGTGCAGCTCCGAGACACCGTTGCACTTGCCGGATAGGCGGATGGCCAGGATCGCCATGCTGAAGGTCTCACCCCACGGGTGCTTGTGGCGCGCCAGATCGATGAACCGTTCCCGATCGACTCCGAGCTCTGGCCAGAACGAGCTGAAGTACTTGTCCATCAGCCATAAGGGGAACTCGTCATGGCCGGCCGGGACAGGCGTGTGCGTGGTGAAGATGGTCGCTCTGCGGATCTTCTCGATCGCCGGCTCGAATTCGTGCCCGGCGGCGACCATCTCGCGGAGACGTTCCAGGGAAAGAAAGGCGGAGTGGCCTTCGTTCATGTGCCAGGCGGCCGGGTTGTAGCCGAGCGCCCGCAAAGCTCGCACGCCTCCCAGGCCGAGGATGAGCTCCTGTGAGATGCGGAGTTCCAGGTCGTTGGTGTACAGCCGGGAGGTCAGGGTCCGATCGGCCGGTTGGTTCTCCGGGATGTCACTGTCGAGCAGGAAGAGCGGGACACGGCCGACCTGGATTTCCCAGATACGGGCGTGAACCTGGCGGCCCGGCAGGTCCACGCTGACTGTCAGCGGCGTGCTATCGCGAGCCAGCACGGGAATCACCGGCAGATCGGTGAAAGCCAGCGAAGCGTAGTGCGCCTCCTGCCAGCCGTCTTCGGTGATGCGCTGCTTGAAGTAGCCCTGTGTGTAGAGAAATCCGATGGCGACCAGAGGCAGGCCGAGGTCGCTGGCCTCCTTGAGGTGGTCACCGGAGAGGACGCCCAGCCCGCCGGCGTAGAAAGGAAGCGATTCGTGCAGGCCAAACTCGGTCGAGAAATAGGCTATGGGGTGGTTGACGTGTTCGGGATAGTGCTCAGCGTACCAGGTTGGCTGGCCGGGTTCGAGATAACCGTCAAAGGTGCGCAGGATGCGGTCATAGCGGTCGAGCACTCCCCGGCTCTTCGTCGCCTCCGTCAACGCCCGGCGCGGAACGTGCTGCAAGAAATGGACGGGGTTGTGGCCGGCCCGCTCCCAGGCGGCGGAGTCCATCCGGCGGAACAGGCGGTCCGCCTCGGGATTCCAGGTCCACCACAGGTTGTAGGCCAGTTCCGGCAAGCGCCTAAGCCGTCGCGGCAGGTTGAACTCGCGCGGAATGGCTGGGGGGAGAGGTCCAGGGCGGCCTGAGTTGTCCATGGGTGAGGTCACATCGAAGGCGTGCGTGGGCCGGGCAATCTTACCATGGGGCTGCCGGTGTGCAACGTCTGCCGCCGCGGCTTAGCCATCGACGGAGACCCCGGCAAACAGGTCGGACTCTCGCAAGGCGGATGCCGCCGGAGGCACGGCCCGCATGAAGTTCTCCGATCCGGAGGCCTGGCGTACCAACCAGCCGATGATGCCGGTCCGGGGCAGCCCGCCCTGGCTGGCATGGCAGGCACTGGCTTTCTCCTTCAACCGCGCCACGGAGCGGACGTCGATGCGCGCATGGATGGGGAAAGTCTGGGAGGCAATATCGACCAGATCGATGTCTCGGTTCTGGCCGAAGCGGCGCGGGTCGCGCCGCAGCCAGGGCATCAGGCGGACCATCCACCGGAGCCACCGGCGCGGGAAGGTTGAGAAGTACAGTTTCTGCGGCCGATAGGCCTTGCCGGCTTCGGCCATCACTTTGGGATCCCCGGCGTCCATGAAGGCTCGGACGGTCGCTTGGTGGATGGCCACGTGGTCCGGGTGGCGGTACCCGCCGATGGGATCAAAGGTGATCACAACCTGCGGTCGGATCCGGCGAATCCACCATACCAGCCGCTGGGCGACCTCCTCGATCGAGGCCGCGGCCAGCGCCTGTGGATGTTGGTTGTCGTCGGAGCCCGGCATGCCCGAGTCCCGGTAGCCAAGGAAGTGGACGCCGGTCAGGCCGAGATGGCCGGCGGCGCAAACCAGTTCAGCCTCGCGCATGCTGCCGACGTCGGCGTGGTCTGCCAACAGGTCGGGGGGTGCGGCGCCGACTTCGCCACGCGTGGCGCAGATCAGGTGGACGGCCACCGCCCGCTGGGCATACAGGGCCAGTGTGCCCCCCGGACCGAAGCTCTCATCATCGGGATGGGCGAAGATGGCCAGCAGGCGCAGGGAGGGATCCTTGGTGCCTGGTGTCATGGGAGCGGCATGATACCACGTCAGCTGTCTTCGCCGACCACCTGAACCTGGACCTCCCGTTGGCGCGGCCGTACGTCGAAGTCGATGAAGACGATCTGCTGCCAGGTGCCCAGGATGGGGCGGCCTTCCACGACCGGGATGCAAAGCGATGGCCCGAGCAGAGCGGCGCGCAGATGCGCGTGGCCGTTGCCGTCACCCCAGCGCAGGTTGTGGCGGTACTCGATGTCCGGAGGCGCGATCCGGTCGAGGGCCCGGCGCAGGTCTTCCAGCGCCCCCGGTTCAAACTCGATGGTGGTCAAAGCGCTGGTGGAGGAGGGCGTGAACACGCAGGCGATCCCGTCCTTTACGCCGCTGTGTTGCACGACGGCCTCGACGCTGCCGGTGATGTCATGCAGGTCAGCGTGCCCGCGCGTCGACAGGCTGAGGATCTGGTTATGGACCATGGCGGTTTTCCTTTGAGGGGATGTGGGTGATGAGCGGACGAATGAGTGGGTTGCAGGACAGGCTAGGCAGGGTAAGCCTCAGCCCCGGCCAGCTCATCTTCCTTACGGGCGTGTGCCTTTCCCGTCGACTTGGCGAGGTACTGGGCGGCGTCGGCGCGGGCCAGCATATCTTCGAACGAGGAATCCGAATCATGCAGGCGGCTGATCCCGGCTGAGAAAGTCAGGGGCGGGACGGCCGGTCCCAACTGCAGGGAATAGGCGTTGAGGGCGCGGCGGAGCTTGTTGGCAACGTTATCGGCGCCGTCCAGGCCGGTCTCGGGCAACAGCAACGCGAATTCCTCGCCGCCGACACGGGCCAGCAGGTCGGTGGTGCGCAGGACAGCCAGCATGGATTTGCCGACGCCCTGCAGCACATCGTCGCCAAACATGTGGCCGAAGTGGTCATTGATCGTCTTGAAGCCGTCGAGGTCGAGGTAGATCAGGCTGAGCGGGCGGCCATAGCGCACCGCCCGGCGGAATTCGCGCTCGAACTGCTCCATCAGCCGGCGGCGGTTGGCGAGCCCCGTCAGAGGGTCGGTGTTTGCCAGCGTCGCCATTTGCTCGGCTTGGGTCGAAATCATGTCGAGGCTGTCCTTGGCGTGCGAGGCCAGCGAACTCATCAGGGCGGCGGCGGACAATGACACCAGCCCGCTGCCTAGGACGAAGACCACCCCCGCGGCCGGATCCGTCGGCAACAACCAGGATTCAGCCATCCCCCGGACAAGGGTCCAGGTCACGGCGTTGGCGGCGATGGTGGCGCCGGCGAAGAGGTAGGCCGCCGGACCGCTGACCAGCGTTCCGGCCAGAAGGACCGCGATCAGGTAGGCCGGGGTGACCAAATACAGATCGCGGGGTGCGAACAGGGTGTTGAGCAGAGGGTAGAGGAAGGTGCAGGTGGCGAGTAGATAGCCGGCGGCGATGACGCGTCGCTTCCGTTGAAGGGTATTGCATGCCAACAGGACTGCGCCGAAGACGGCCATCGCCGCCATGTCAAACGGATAGGCATGATCGGCTGTGGGGCGGATGACCTGCCAGGCTAGCAAGTCAACGCCAAGCCAAAGGACCAGGAAGATGGTGGCGACGACCAACACCGCCCGGGTTACCCGCTGGCGGAAGCGAAGCTCAACCGGATTGAGCCGGGGGTTCAGGTCCCATTCAAGGTGGGGCGGCATGGGCGGGCGTCTGCGACTCCGTGCCTATCCTTCAGCTTCAGCCGAGGTCGGGATGCCGAGGATATTGTAGCCCGAATCGACGAAGATCACTCCGCCGGTGACAGCCTGCGCCAAGTCAGAGGCCAACCACACGGCGGCGCCGGCCACGTCCTGGGGGGTGACGTTCCGCCGCAGAGGGGCGATTTCGGCGAAGTGCTTGTACAGTTGTTTGAAGCCGCTGACGCCGGCGGCGGACAGTGTCCGCACCGGTCCGGCCGAGATCGCGTTGACTCGGATGCCGCGCGGGCCCAGGTCCGAAGCCAGGTAGCGGGTCGAGGCCTCGAGTGCCGCCTTGGCCACGCCCATCACGTTGTAGTTGGGCATTACCTTCTCGCTGCCGTAGTAGGTCAACGTCAGCATGCTGCCCCCCTTGGGCATCAGCGGCAGGGCGGCGCGAGCCAGAGCGGTGAAGGAGTAGACACTGATCTCCATGGCGGTCAGGAAGCCCTGGCGACTGGTCTCGAAATACGGACGGGAGAGTTCGTCCCGGCCGGCGAAGGCGATCGAGTGCACCAGGATATCGATGTTCCCCAGCGCCTTCCCGGCGCGCTCGAACAATGCGGAAGTCTCCTCATCGCTTGAAACATCGCACGGCTCGACGAAGGCGGCCCCGACCGACTCCGCCAGCGGACGCACGCGCCGCTCCAATACCTCCCCGGCGTAGGAGAAGGCAAGCCTCGCTCCATGTTGGTGCATGGCCTGGGCGATGCCCCAGGCAATCGAGTGATCGTTGGCAACCCCGAACACCAATGCCGTCTTGCCCTCGAGAAGTTTCATCGCGCTTCCTCCTCCTTCAGCGCCAGGTCAGCCTGGTAGCCCCGCCGCCGAGGCCCGGAAGCGCCAGGGCAGGCTCTTCCACGGCTCCGGTACATGGTCTAACCCAACCCTCGGCCCCAGGGTTACGTATCGCTCCGCCACGGGCGCGGCCCGCTCGACAAACAATAAGGACCGCCGACCACACAGGTCGTGTCCGTCCAGGCGGCGGTCAATCGCCAAGGCCTGGCACAGCTTGGCGGGGCCATTCGTCAGATTCTCCTGGGTGCGCAGCCTGCGCCGCGCCTGCATGCGGCGCTCGCCTTCCGCCGGCTGGATCGCCCGGATCAAAACGGCAGCCGGGAGATCCACCTCCTCTGTCACCATGTTGAGCATCCAGTGCATGCCGTAGGTGAAGTAGACGTAAGCATGACCCGGGGGACCCCACATCGAGGCGTTGCGCTCGGTCCGACCCGATCGGGCATGGCACCCCTGGTCGGCCTGGCCCACATAAGCCTCCGCTTCCACGATCCACCCGCTCAGTCGTTGCCCGCCTCGGTCGACCCGGACCAGGCGCTGGCCGAGGAGTTGGCGGGCTACTTCGAGGGTGGGGCGGGCGAAGAAGGCGCGCCCAAGCCGTTCCGCCATGCGTCCGATTGTACCGCCTGGATGTCCAACCCCGGGGGGTCGAGATCGATACTCGAATCATCACCAGGCGCCGCCGTCCCAACCGCCGGCGATGAGCGAGATGATTGTATGGGTTCGGGCCATATGTGACACGCGGCAATCGCCACCTGCCATCCCGGCAGGACACCGGGACGGTGTGGCGGGAGGCGAACCCATCCCTGGGCAGCAGGCCAGACTTGCTTCCGGCCTCACCCTATCTCCGCGGTGCGGAGGGGCTCCTCCCCAAGCGGGCTACGCGGAGAGCCTTCCAGGATGCAGGTGTCGCGAGGGGACGGAATCTTGGACGGGTGGGGGCCCGACGTCTCTCCTATGTTTCCGCACCCTGGTAGGGGGAGATCGCCCTGGCGCTGGCCGCGGGTGCCAGCAGCATGATGCTGGGTGGGAGGCTTGCCAGGGCAGACAAAGCTCCGGGCGGGGCCGACCCCGGCAATGGCAAGGCCAGATGAGGCGGCTCAGGCGGGAACGACCCCATTCGGGGGCAGGAAGCGAGGGTCGCGTGTCAGCATTCGGCGCAGGCCTTCCTGAAGCGTGACGTGAGGTCGGTAGCCGAGCTTGCTGCGAGCCAGGCGGATGTCGGCGGCCATGCGCGAGGGACCTGGATCCTGGTCTTCCACGATGATCCACTCAGCCGTGCTGTTCGAGACCTCGAGCACCTGTTGAGCAAGGGTCTTGAGGCTGGTCTCGATACCGCTGCCGACGTTGATGGTCAGGCGGTCGATCGAGGGGGCGGTGGCGGCAGCCACCATCGCCTCGACCACATCATCCACATACACGAAGTCCCGCGTCTGCTCGCCGTTCCCATGCAGGATCAGCGAACCGCCGCGAATCGCCTGGCGCAGGAAGTGGGGAACGACCGGAGGATGGGCGGCGGGAAGTGGCTGTCCCGGACCGTAGGCGTTGAATACACGCAGGATCACGGTCTCGATCCCCCACGGTGCACCGATCGTGCGGACGTAGTACTCCGCCGCCAGTTTGGACACGGCGTAGGGAGAGCGAGGGTCGGGGGAGAGGCTCTCGGCAAGCGGGATCTTGCGCTGGTCGCCGTACACCGCGCCCGAGGAGGTGAACACGACGCGCTTCACGCCGACGTCGCGCATGGCCTCCATGACGCTGACTGTGCCCCCGACGTTGGTGGTGTTGTATTCCCGCGGGTAGAGGATCGACTCGGGCACGGCGACACGCGCCGCCAGGTGGTAGACGCAATCGACTTCCTGCAGCATGGTCCACAGCTTCGGACGGTCGATGATGTCGCCGCGGCTGAACAGGACGCCGGGATCCAGCCGATCCGGGTCGCCGGCGGAGAGGTCGTCGATCCCGCGCACCTGGTGACCTTCTCGTGCCAGCCGGTTGGCCAGGGCCGATCCCAGGAATCCCGCCGCACCAGTGACCAGAAAGTTCATGTGCTGTCGACTTGCTCCATGCTTTGCCCGGGCTGGGTCCGGGAGAGGCGATTATAGCATCCGCCGCGTTGTGCGTTGACACGCTCATTCCGGCTGGTATCATGCCGCCATGCGTCCGCCGAGACGATCCCTGCAAGGCCGTGCCTGGCTGCTGCTGGTGGGATTGGGCGCCATCTTCCTGCTCACGCAGAGCATGCCCTCGGCGCGTCAACCGGGCGAGCGCGTACGTCAGTTCACCCGCCCGCTCGAGTTCGATTTCGCCGGCTGGACCGCCGGCGCGGCCTGGGCCAAGCTGGCGGCGAGCAGCCTGGCCGTGACCGACTACATGGGCGAGCCGGACCGTGCCCAAACGGTGCGGGACTACGCCGCTCTGGTGGACCGGGCGTCGCTCTTGCAGACGGACCTCGCCGTGCGGCTCTCCGGCCCGGATGCCTCTCTGGATGACGAGGCGCAGGCGATGCGAGATGAGCTGACGCAGACCCGGGAGCAGATGGCCCGACTGCAGCCGCTGGTCGAGTCGATCCTGCAGCAGCAGGTGGCCGTTGTGCTCGCCGATCTTGCCTTGGGCGCCGGCGGCCTGGTCTCGCCGCCGGTCGCCTTCCGGTTCACGGAACTGCCGCTGGCACTGATCGTCTCCCCGCGCGACGTCATCCGCCAGGAGGCCAACATCCAGGTTGACGCCAACCTGGGCATTCCAGAGCGTATCGCCCTCGAGGATCGCGTCGAGCAGGGCCTGGAAGTCTCGGCGCTGATTGTCCCGGTCGGGGGGATAGGGACCTATCCGACGATGGTGATGGAATCCGGCGCGGTGAGTTGGCTGGTGGACGTGGTGGCCCACGAATGGGCGCACAACTACCTGACCCTCCGACCGCTGGGCCTGAACTACGACGCCACGCCCGAGACGCGCACGATGAATGAGACAGCGGCGTCGCTCTGGGGCGGGGAAGTCGGAATCCGGGTCCTGCAGCGTTACTACTCTGATCTGGCTCCACCCCCGCCTTCGGCGTCGATGCCTGCCGAAGCGGCTCCGCCGCCCTCGCCTCCGGCCTTCGACTTCCGTGCCAAGATGCGGGAGACGCGGCTGACGGTCGATCACCTCCTGGGAGAGGGGAGGATCGCTGAGGCCGAGGCCTTCATGGAGGCGCAGCGGCAACTCTTCGTTCAGCAAGGGTACAACATACGCAAACTGAACCAGGCGTACTTCGCCTTCCACGGCGCCTACGGCGATGAGCCTGGCGGCGCTGCCGGCGACGACCCGGTCGGATCCGCCGTGCGCCGACTGTGGGACTTGAGTGAGTCGCCCACAGCCTTCCTGCGCAGAATGGCGTGGATGAACGACTTCGACGACCTGCTCCAGGCGCTGGACCAGGTTGAGGAAGCGATTCCCTAACGCCCTTCGTGCCTGACCCCGACCTGGGCCTGCCGAGCGCCGGGTTGGAACCCTGCCGTATACTGGCTTCGATGGACATCCCCTTCCCGGCCGCCGAGCGACTGCTGCGCCCCGGGCCGCTGGGTCGTTTCCTGCCCCCGTTGGAGCCGCAAATGACAACCCGGGCGCTGGCCGACCTCGGCCAGGCACCTGGTCTTGCCTTTGATCCATTCGGAAGCAGCCCGCGCCTGGTGCTCGAGGCCGCCCAGGCTGGTTGGTCTGTGCTGGTCGCCTGCAACAATCCCGTCACCCGTTTCGTGCTGGAGCACACGCTGGACCCACTTCCGCTGCACGAGCTGCAGTCGGCGCTGGCCAAGCTGGCCACGATCCCAAAAGACCACAGCCGTCTGGAGCGCTTCCTCCTCGACCTGTACGCCACAGAGTGTCCTCAATGCGGGCTCCAGGTTTCGGCCGAGTTCTTTGTCTGGGATCGGGACGGCGGGCAGATGATGGGCAAGGGAGTGGTGTGCCCCCACTGCCAACATGCCGGCGAGGATCCGGCGACGGACCTCGATCGCAGCCGGGCACAGGTGCACACCCGGCGCGGTCTGCAGCATGCGTTGGCGCTCGAGCAGGTCGCACCAGCGCAGGACCCGGACCGGGAGCACGCCGAGGCGGCGCTCAGCGTGTATCCTGCTCGCGCCTTGTACGCCCTGGTTACCCTGATCAACAAGGTCGGTCAGCTCGAGCTCGCCGCCGTGCAGCAGCCGGCGGCGCAGGCGCTCCTGCTGTCAGCCATGGACTCTGGCAACTCGCTTTGGGGCCACCCGGAGGGGCGAAGCCGGCCGAGACAACTGCTCGCTTCCCAGCGCTATCGCGAGAACAACTTGTGGCGCGCCCTCGAGCAAGCGGTCGAGGAGTGGTCTCTCCCTGAGACCGGAGTTCGGGTCGATACCTGGGATCCCGCCAACCCTCCGTCCCCTGGATCCGTCGCCATCTATCCCGGCCCGGCACGCGCCCTCTCCCAGGATCTGGTCAGAGTGAAGCCGGACCTGGTGTTCACGATTCCGCCGCGCCCCAATCAGGCCTTCTGGACTCTCTCGGCACTGTGGGCGGCGTGGCTGTGG
>CAZBJQ010000073.1:0-13756 GCA_964492235.1 uncultured Anaerolineaceae bacterium
ACAAGCCGCCGCCGATTGATTCGCGGGGCGCTGGCGTGTATGGTCGGCTTCGTCTTTCTAAGCAGTGTCATCTACTGGCACCAGGTCTACGGAGCGAACATCACCTACATGAAATCGGTGCGTCTCCCGGCCGTCGACTACGTGCAGTCAAATTGCGACCCGCGTTCACCGGTCGCCACAACGGACCTTGGTCCTCTGCGGTACTTCGCGAGCCAGCCGATCCTGGACATCTTCGGCTATGTCAACAAGGACATCCTAGACGTGCTGCGACACGGAGGTTCCATCAGCGAATACCTGATCCGCCAAGGGGTGGAATGCGTCTACCTGTTTGCGCCGGTCGACGGGGTAGGGGTCAACTTGGCCAGCGCGCTGGGTCTTGACGCAGATCCTCGGGTTGGCTTGACCATTGAAGCGACCTACGCCGTCTCCCCGGAAGTTTGGGAGCTTGGAGCCGGCGCCATCGGCAATTACATGCCAGCCATCGCCATCGGCCGTCTGGAGTGGCGTGCGGCGGACCCGGACCCCAGCCGCCAGGAGACCCCGCAGGGGGCAGAACACGGGCCACCCCCGATGGAAGCGGGCCCAGATCCGGTTCCTGGGGAAACGCACCCTTCCCACGCAGGCGACCTCCCGGGACGAAGGACGGCGCTTTCGTCATGCGCCAATCCTAGCCCGAGGTGGGATGGGATCACACGGCGGTGCAAGGCTGGAGCCTGAGGAGATGTGGATCAGCCGGGCCTCAGGCACCCGGCCGACAAGGCCGCTCCTCGAGGGTTCACGACGAAACCAAAGGCCAGACCGCACGCCGATGTGGCTAGCGGATGTCGAACATCGGATGGGCGTTCAGGAGAATCTGGTCCCGCGGACAGGATCGCACTCAGACGGCCATCCGTAGGCGCGCATGGAGGTGACGCATGGTCACAAAATCGTCGCTCATCCTTGTCTTCGCCCTCGCCTTCACATTCTTTATCCTGGCGCCGCCCTTTTTGGGAGTGCCGCTTGGCGCCTACCCATCCGTGCACTGGGCGGATGTCCTGGATGTGATCACGCCCCTGGTACTCATCCCCCTCTACTGGCTTCTGTTCACAGACGCGGGCCGGATCTTCCGAGGCCTGAGGCTCATCATTGCCTTCGTGGCGCTGGCTGCGCTGTGGACCGAAGGCCAGGGGATGCATCTCTCGGCGAACTCCGTCAGCAACCTGTTGGGAGCAGGGACGACCGAGGTCCACGGCCTGATCCACTTCTACGATGAAGTTCTCTCGCACTACCTGTGGCACATCGGTATTGTCGGTCTCTCGATCCTGCTGTCGTTTGCGCCGCTGGAGTTGGGGTCGAAAGTCGCCCCCATGAGGTGGGGTGTGATCGTCCCGTCGGCCTTCCTGTACGGGTTCACCTATTTTGCGGCTGTCGACGAGGGCGCTACCGTTCCGATGGGGCTTCCGGCGGCGATCCTCATTGTTCTTGCCTTGCTCCTCACACGCCGCCGTCAGCTGCGATCCCACAACCTGCTTGGGTTCTTCTTCCTGGGTTATGCCTTCGCTGTCCTCCTCTTCGCGGTCTGGTTCGCCGCTACGGGGGGCTTTCCCGAAATGAGCGCGATGGGCCTGTTCTAGCTCGGCGGGTCAATGCGTGGGGGTGGTGGTGGTCGCCACCCAACCGGATGGCGACAGCAACGGCCCCAAAGGACGGCAGTCGACCCTTCCATAAATGTGGTCACGATGTCATGGGCGCGGCTCAGCGCGCGCTCGAAGGATGCGGGGCGCGCTCGACGATCACATCACGTTGTGGCGCCGCAGGCCCCTGAAGATGAAGCTCAGGCCGCGCCGCCAACCGCCGGGTGGGGTGACCGACGGCTCCAAAGCCCGCCTGTCAACTCAGCCGGGTGACGACAGGCCGAGATCGGCCCAGAGTGTGTCGATGTGCGCCTTGACCTCCGGGCTCATACTCAAAGGCTTGGGCCAGCCGCGGGTGTACCCCTCTTCGGGGAGCTTGGCGGTGGCATCGATCCCGATCTTGCCCCCGAACAGCGGATGGTAGGAGGCGTGGTCAAGCTGATCGACCGGGCCGTCGCTGATCACGGCATCCCTCGACCAGTCGACGTTCCCCAGCGCCTGCCAGGCGGCCTGGCTCGGGTTCTGGACGTCCACCCACCCGTCGAAGACGACGATTGCCTTGGCCAGCATCAGCAGGCCGAGCCCCCACAATCCGTGCATCACCTTACGGGCGTGACCCGGGTAGCGCTTCTGGATGGAAACCAGCACCAGGTTATGGAACACGCCCTGGGCTGGCATGCTGACGTCGACAATCTCGGGCAGGAACACACGGATCAGCGGCAGGAACAACCGCTCGGTAGCCTTGCCCATCCATACGTCTTCCATCGGCGGGATGCCGACCAGTGAGGCCGGGTAGATGGCGTCGCGCCGCCGAGTGATAGCGGTGACATGGAACACCGGGAAGGGCTCGACCGGTGTGTAGTACCCGGTGTGATCGCCGAACGGTCCCTCGGGCAGGTATTCATTGGGGTCGGCGTAGCCCTCGATGACGATCTCGGCCTGGGCCGGCACTTCGAGAGGGATCGTCTGGCATTCAACAAACTCGACTGGCTTGCCGCGAATCCAGCCGGCGAGCAGGTACTCGTCGATGTTCGGCGGCAGCGGCGCCGAGGCGCACCACATCGATGCCGGGTCGCCGCCGAGGACGATGGCGGCAGGGATGGTTGGCTTGGCCTTTTCCTTGGCCACGCGCTCATGCTCGGCGCCACCCTTGTGGCGCTGCCAGTGCATCAGGAGCCGCCGGTCGTCAACCACCTGCAGCCGGTACAAGCCGACGTTGCGCGCCCCTGTTTCGGGGTCTCGCGTGATCACCTGGGGGAGGGTGATGAACGGGCCACCGTCCTCGGGCCAGCAGGTGAGCACCGGGAGCGACGACAATCGGGCGGTGTCCTTCTCGATGATCTCGTGCACGGGTCCAGATCGCACCTTGGATGGGCCAAGGCCGATGGCTCGCAACGCCGAGAGCAGCTCCTGGCCTCGGCCGAGCATGCCGCCCAACCCCTGCGGCAGGCGGAAGTCGAGCAGCCCCCCCAGCCGGTCGCCCAAGTCGTCCAGCCGCTCTACCCCCAGCGCCAGGGCCATGCGCAGCTCCGACCCGAACAGGTTGGTGGCGACCGGCATGTCGTGGCCGGCCACGGACTCGAAGAGCAGCGCCCGGTTGACATCGGCCGGGCCCTTGCAGACTCGGTCCGTGACCTCGCTGATCTCCAGGGCCGGCGATAGCAGAGTCCGAATGCGCACCAGTGCCTGGCGGCGCTCCAGCTCGGCGATGTAATCCCTCAGGTCTCGGTACATGCGTCGGTCCTTCCTCGTGCTCTCAACATCAGTTCTGGCTGAAGGCCTCGAGCTTCCTGATCAGGTCGGCCATCGACGGCTCGACCAGGATGCTGCCGTCGGGGAAGACGATGGTCGGCACGCTGCGCAAGCCGTGGTTGACCCGCAGCACGAACTGCTCGGCATCGGACTCCTTGTCCGGATCGATCCACTCGTAGGGGATGTGGCGCTGCTGGAAAAGGGCCCGTGCCCGGTGGCAGTCGCCGCACCAATCCGTGCCGTAGATTCGAATCGGGGTCGGGTCTGCCAACTCGTCAGGCATCTCTCTGGAACCCTGCCTCATGCCTACGAAGGCCTGGCCCGATGTCGCAGGCGCAGGGGTGCTTAGGCGGCCTGTTCATCCGAGTGGCCTACGCAGCTGCTGGACCAGCCGCGACCATCTGTCGCCAGCAGGTCATCGGCGGCGCTCGGGCCCCAGGCTCCCTGCGGGTAGCTGTTCAATCCGAGGCCGCCGGAGGCGTCCCAGGCCCGTTGAATGGGGTCGATCAACTGCCAGGCGAGCTCGATGGTGTCGGCCCGGGTGAAGAGAGAGGCGTCGCCGGCCAGGGCGTCGAGCAGCAGGCGTTCGTACGCGTCGGGGATGGCGTCCGGTCCAAAGGCGTCGGCGTAGTGGAAGTCCATGTCGACCGAGCGCATTTCGCTCATCGTGTCCGGAACCTTAACCTCGAACACCAGGTGCATGCCCTCATCCGGCTGCAGGCAGAGTTCGAGGGCGTTCGGCCGAATGCTGCGGCCGGGCGGGAGCGGGAACATCAGGTGTGGAACCGACTTGAACTGAATGAGCACGCCGGTGGTCTTGGCCGACATGGCCTTGCCGGAGCGCAGGTAGAAGGGGACACCCTGCCAGCGCCAGTTATCGACGTACAGGCGCAGCGCAGCGTAGGTGGGCGTGGTGGAGTTGCCGGCTACTCCCGGCTCCCGCCGGTAGCCCTCGTACTGGGCGCGGGCCGTCTCCCTCAACACAGCCTGAGCCGGGATGGGACGCACGGCGCGCAGGACCTTGCTGCGCTCGTCGCGCAGCGCATTGGCGTCGAAAGATGAAGGCGGCTCCATCGCCACCATCGATAGAACCTGCATCAGGTGGTTCTGGAACACGTCGCGCAGCACCCCGACGCGGTCGTAGAAGTCGCCACGGTGCTCGACGCCCACGGTCTCGGCCACGGTGATCTGCACGTGATCGATGTACCTGCGGTTCCAAAGGGGTTCGAAGATGCTGTTGGCAAAGCGGAAGACCAGCACATTTTGCACGGTCTCCTTGCCCAGGTAGTGATCGATGCGATAGACCTGCGATTCGTCGAGCACCTGATGGATGGCCTGGTTGAGGGCGTGGGCGGAGGGCAGGTCGCTGCCAAAGGGCTTCTCGACCACCAATCTGCGCCAGCCATCCGCCTCGGCTGTCATCTTTAGTGCGCCGAGGCCGGCGACTACGTCGGCGTACACATGGGGGGGAGTCGCCAGGTAGTACAGGCGGTTGGCCTGCCCGCCATTGTGGGCTTCCGCCCTGCGCAGGAGTTGGTCGAGCTGACCCAGATCTTCGGCGGAGGTCGGATCGCCGCGAAGCGTCTCGATCTGCTCGGCGAAGGTCTGCCAATCAGGGTCGGCCGTGTCGGACCTGGGGAGGGTCGCCTGCTGCATGTCGCCTCGGAAGTCCTGGGTGGGCAGAACCGAGCGGGACATCCCCACCAGGCGAAACCCAGGCGGCAGCCGTCCCTTGCGCCCGGCGTTGTACACGGCCGGCACCAGCTTGCGGCGGGTCAAGTCGCCCGAGGCGCCGAAGATGATCAGCGAGGTGGTGTCCATGACAGGTGTGGAGCGATTCTAGCAGGAATCGCGAGGCTGGCTGTTATAATCCCGCCGCCGTGTCCCATCGTCTGCAATGGATGGCCTGGTTTCTCGTGGGGATGCTGGCGGCCGGCATCGGAGTCTGGTTGATCTACCAGCTTCCGCCGGTCAAGTATCGGATGGAGTGGCGATTGGACGCAGCAACCAGCATCGTGCGCGGCTGGCTGCGCCCGGGCGACACGCTGCCCATGCCGGCCGGCGTGGGGGCGCAGACCACGACCACCCCTTGGCCGACGGTCGCCCTGCGGGCGACGCTGACCGCCGATCCGGCGGCCACCCCGACCGCCGTCCCCACGCCCCTCCCTTCTGCAGTCAGTCTGCCTGCTCCCAGCTGGGAGAAGCAGGACTGGAACAACTGCGGCCCGGCGACGCTGGCGCTCGGCTTGCGTTACTACGGCTGGGAGGGAGATCAGCACGACATCTCTGACCTGCTCAAGCCGGATCGTGGCGACAAGAACGTCAACGTCGAGGAGCTGGTCTACTACGTGCGCACCCGAGCCGGTTGGCTGAATGCGGAGTACCGCGTCGGCGCCGACCTGGAGACGTTGAAGCGGTTCCTGGCGGCCGGCTTCCCGGTGATCATCGAGAAGAGCCTGATCCTGCCCGAGTCGGAAGGCGGTGGAGGCTGGGCGGCGCACTACACCTTGCTCACCGGCTACGATGACGGGTCCCAGCGGTTCACCACGCAGGACAGCTATCACGGTGCCGACCAGGTCGCGTCCTATGGCGACCTGAGTGAGAACTGGCATGCCTTCAACTATGTTTACATTGTCCTGTTCCCGCCGGAACAGGCGGAGGCCGTCGCCCGATTGATGGGGGCGGACGCCGATCCCGAGGCCAACCGCCAGCGGGCGCTGGAGTCCAGCCAGGCGGAGGTTGCCGGCAGCCCCGACGATGCCTATGCCTGGTTCAACCTGGGCACGAATCTGGTGTACTTCGAGCGCTACGGCGAAGCAACCCAGGCCTTTGACACCGCCTTACGCCTCGGCCTTCCCTGGCGCTTCACCCGCTACCAGTTTGGCCCGTACATCGCCTATTTCCATCAAGGGCGGTTTGACGACATGATCGAGCTGGCAGATGCCACCCTGTACCGGACGCAGAAGGCCGAGGAGTCCCTGCTGTGGCGGGGCTGGGCCCGCTACCGCCTGGGCCAGGCGGGCGCGGCGCTGGAGGACTTCCAGGCGGCACTGGGGGTCAATCCCAACTACCTGGACGCCCAGTACGCGGTCGACTATGTGTTGGGCGGTGGGTAGGAACCCCACAATTCCAGTCGGATTTTGGGTATGATTGAGCTGCTGCACCGGTACGAATTCCTGTAACCAGATGAGGGATGGAGCATGATGATCAGTGAGAAACTGACGGCGGCGATGAGCGCCCAGGTCGGACGCGAGTTCGCCGCCTCCAACCAGTACGTCGCCATCGCCACCTACTTTAAGCGCGAGTCGCTCGAGCAGCTGGCGAAGTTTTTCTACCGCCAGGCGGAGGAAGAAATAGAGCACGCTATGAAATTCGTGCACTACGTGACCGAAGCCGGCGGCACAGTGATGATCCCGGCCGTCGATGCCCCGCGCCACGACATCGGCTCGGCCGAGAACGCGGCCAAGCTGTCGCTCGACTGGGAGAACGAAGTCACACGTCAGATCACGGCCCTGATGGACCAGGCGGTCAAGGAGAACGACTATCTGGCCCAGGACTTCTTGCGTTGGTTCATCAATGAGCAGCTTGAGGAAGTGACGACCATGGAGGCGCTGCTCAAGGTGATTCAGCGGGCCGGCCCGAACGGGCTGCTGCTCGTCGAGTCTTACGTCGCCGGACGGAGCGATCCCCACGCCGGGTAGACCAAGCCGGCGCGGTGGGAACTCGATAGGTTCTAGCGCGGCTTCTGAAACGGTCGGGCTTTGAGGCAGCTGGGGCCGTCCGATAGGCCTGTTGGTGCATGAGGAATGCGGAGCTGTCCCAAGGGCAGCTCGACGAAGCTGAAGAAGCCCGCAGATCGGGTTCACCTCTCGTGGCAGAGGAATCTCAGAGCAGCTCCGATCTCTCTCTTCGCCAGGTTGTTGTCGGGATCGCATCCAACACATACCGCCCTAGCCTCTCACCCAGGGGGCTGTGGTGCCTCGAATAGGCGCAGTTGCCGCTCGGGTCGCTTTCCGCTGAGGGTGATGTAGGGCGCGGCCCGGTCGGCCAGGATCCCCATTCGACGGAGCTGTGCAAAATCCCGCAGCGCCCGGTCTGCGCGAGCAGCCAGGATAAGCTCCACGCTTCGCGGCCCGACGCCCGGCACGCGCAAGAGCAACTTGCGATCTGCCGTGTTGACTTCGACCGGCGAATGCACCAAGGAGAGGTCGGCGTAGGCGACCTTTGGATCGCGATCCAGCGGCAGGTTGCCGTCAGGACCCCACGGCAGCTCCTCCACATCGAAGTCGTAGTCGCGCAGCAAGTATGAAGCTTGGTACAGACGATTCTGTCGGAGGGGGGACTCCGGCGGCAAGCCCGCCAGGGGAGTATCCGGAACCGGGTTGAAGGACTGGAAGAAGGCCCGGGCCAGGCCGAGGCAGCGGTAGCCGTGCTGCACGGTCGAAAGAATCTCGGCGTCGGTTTCGCCGGCGGCGCCGACGACAAACTGAGTGGCGCTGCTGGCGAGCCGTGTGTCCGGGGAGGTGCTCCGGCGGATGTCCTCGGCCCACCGCAGTGGGGGAAACAGCTCCTGGTCGAAGGATTTGTGGGGGGCTAGTGCCGGCAGGCGCAGGGCATTCGGCGCCTCCAGGTTGATCGAGACCCGGCTGGCGACGCGCATCGCTCGCGCCACTTGGCCCCACTCGGCGCCGGGCATGACCTTGAGGTGAATGTAGCCGCGGAAGGCGAAGCGTTGGCGCAGAATCTCGGCGGTGGCGATCAGCCGCTCCTGGGTGTTGACGCCGCCGGCCACAATCCCCGCCGAGAGAAACAGCCCCCGGACCAGCCCGCGGCGCTGGGCCTCGTCGAAGGCGCGCGCCATTTCCTCGGGACGGAAAGTCACCCGCCGGATATCCCGCCCCGAGCGAAACGAGCAGTAATTGCAGTCACGCTCGCAGACGGTGGTGAGCATCGCCTTGAGCAAGGGGAAGCGGCGTCCCCCGGGCCCAGCCGATTGGTAGATCGGGATTTCGTGCCCGCGAAGATCGAAGGCATTGACATTCGGGGCTGGCCCCGTGCAGCCTGCAACCGGCGCGGGGATGGGACGATCCCACTCGTCCGCGGCTTCGTCGGCGGCACCCTGGACGGCCAGGCGGAGCTTGTCAGGCAGATCCATGGATCCAGCTTAGCACAAACGTTCTATCTGAGCAAGGAGGGCAGGGGCCTGCATTGACAGCTCGCCATCTGGCCTGTAAGATCGTGCCAGATGGCAATGAACGGATCCCCTGCGGGCGGAGGTGTGACGTGGAGGGTTCTGGGTCGGTGACGTACGCCAACCGGTTGGGGTTGAAGGCGGAGAACGCCGTGCAGCTCGTCCAGTCGATCAGCCGCGGGTTGCCGTATCGGGCGTTCGAGCGGCTGCAGGCCGAGATGGGTGTCAGCAGTCGGGAGCTGGCCGGGCTGGTTGGGATCTCGGCCCGGACGCTGGCCCGGCGCAAGACCGAGGGCCGGCTGCAGCCCGACGAATCCGAGCGACTGGTGCGGGCCTCGCGCATCTACGACGGCACCGTCAGTCTATTCGAAGGGGACAAGGTTACAGCCCTGACTTGGCTGCGCTCCCCGGCGGCGGCGCTTGGAGGGCGCAAGCCGATGGAATTCGCCCGGACGGAGGTCGGTGCGCGTGAGGTCGAGGACGTGATCGGCCGACTGGAGCATGGGGTCTTCACGTGAGGCAAGGGGCTTGGCGGATCGTCAAGGCTCGCCATGCCCCCGAGGCGTTCGGCGGGGAAGGCGCACGGCGCTACGGCGGGCGCTGGACCAGTCCCGGGCAGCCTGTCGTCTACGCCGCCGAGCATGCGTCACTGGCGATCCTCGAAATGCTCGTTCACCTGGGCTCGGCCCGATCGCTGTCCGCCTACATCATCATCCAGTGCGATTTCGAAGAGCGGCTGGTGGAGCGCGTGCCGGCCGCAACTCTTGCGGCAGGCTGGAGAGACTCCCCGCCGCCGCAATCCCTGCGGGCTATCGGCGACCGGTGGCTGGCGGAGTCCAGATCGGCTGTGCTTGAGGTACCGAGCGCCGTTGTGCCCATGGAACGCAACTACCTGCTCAATCCTCTTCACCCGGATTTCGCCCGGGTGGTCATCGGCGAGCAGCAAGCGTTCCATTTCGATCCAAGGCTGGCGTGATTCGATGAGCCGGCCTGAGGGCGCTGGCTGCGCTTTGCCGACTCATCGTGCCTGGCCCGTAACAACGAATCGCAAGGCGCCCTTCTGGTGATGCCACCCGTGAGACGAGCTTGATCCTGCTCAGCCGGGCAGCTGAGAGGCTGGGGATAGACGGCCAGCGATCGAACCTGCCAGTGGCGGAAGCGTGTAGCGCCAGTTAACGCTACCCGAGGCGAGGCTTGGGGGCTCGATCGGCCGCCTTCCGGCGTCACTCTCCTCCTCCCTGGGATGAGCAGCCTTGGCAGGCCTGTGCAGCCCGACCTTGGAAGGTTCGTAACGGGCGGCGGGGACACACCGTTGCGGCGAACCCAGCGACAGGGACCGATCCGAGTGATTCTGCGACGCAGGAAGTCCGGAAAAACCCATCCGCGCTCTGCACCCGCAGTTTCTAAGAGTTGCCCAGGTGGGAGTCGAGCCCATCCTGCAGGCCCTTGGCTTCAGAATCAGGATGTGACGCGTCTGCCGTCCGCATCCGCCCTCGATATGTGCTGCTAGAATTCAGCCAGGGGCTGTTGAATCCTGAAGAGTGGTCGACAGCCTGATCGGCGCTGCCACCAGGCTGGTCCGGAGGAGAGGGAGGCGTCGGGCGTGTCAGCAGGATACCTCCGAGCACTTCTTGCAGCGACGGGGATGAGCCTTGCCGCCTGGCTGGCGGCAGGTGGAGGCCCGAAGGCTCATTATCCCGTGCTATCCAGCTTTCTCTGGCTGGCGGCGGTTTTCGCTCTGGTCATCACCGGCCTGCGCGACTGGCGCCCATCCCGCCGAGTTCACCCCGGATTGTGGATCGTTGTCGGGATATTCCTTCTCGCCTGGATCCTGCGCATTGTCGATCTGGCCGGGATTCCAGCCATCTTCAGCGGGAATGAGGCGGGAGTCGGTCTTTCGGCCATGGAATACGTGCGGGGTGAGAGGACCAACCTGTTCAGTCTGGGTTGGTGGTCCTTCCCCGCCCTGTACTCCTACATCCAGTCCTGGCCGCTGCGGCTGTTCGGTGCCACGGTCTTTGGCGTTCGCGTTTCCTCTACGCTTGTCGGCGCACTGACCGTCGGCGCAACCTACCTCTACGCCAAGAGAGCCTTCGGCCCAATCGTGGGCCTGGCGTCCGCCGCGTTCCTCGCCGTTTCGGGCTTCCATATCCACTTCAGCCGGCTCGGACTGAACAACGTTTGGGAAAGCCTGCTGGCCGTGCTGCTTGCCGCGGCATTAGCGTATGCCTGGGAAACCGGTGAAGCCCGCAGATTCGTCTTGGCGGGAGTGGTGCTTGGCCTGATGCAGTTCTTCTACGTGGGAGGGCGCATGTTTATCGGCCTCCTCCCACTGTGGGTGCTCATCGCCTTCAGCCGCGACCTGCGCCCGGTCCGCAAACGTCTGGGGGAGATCGGCGCCGCTCTGTGGGCAGCGGCCGTTGTCGCTCTGCCCCTGGCAGTGCTCTATGCACAACACCCGGACGAGTTTTTCGCGCCCTGGAGGCGGGTGAGCCTGTTCTGGTACTGGTGGGATATTCAGACGATCCAGTACGGCGATCCGGGTTGGTGGGTTGTTGCAGATCAATTGATCAAGGCTCCTCTGGGTTTCATGACAGCAGGCCTGACCGAGTTCTACAGCGGACCTCTGCTCACACCGGTCGCCGCCGCGCTCTTCCTTGTGGGGGGGATTCATGTCCTGCGTAGGCTTCGTGACCCCAACCGCCTATGGATCGCTCTGTGGCTGGGGGGGACGATGGCAACGGTCGCCCTGAGCGCCCATCCCCCGGCAGCCCAACGCTACGCCGGGGCTTCCTCCGCCGCAGCGATTCTGGTGGCGATGGGCGTCGCCGATTTCGTCGCCAGGCTCCGGCTCAGCAACGCCAAGAATCCAGCCGTCTGGCGCGCAACGGTGGCAGGCCTCCTTCTGCTGGCGGCCGCCGCCTGGGAGATCCGGCACTACTTCATCGTGCCTTCAGCAGCGGAAGCATTTGGCGACCCAAACGCCGAGATCGCGTTCCGGGTCGCCGAGTCTCTGCAGCACGATGAAGGGGTTCGCAGGGTCTATCTCTTCGTTTCGTCGCGCATGGGCCTGGCCGGGCAGGAGACGGTGCTCCTCCTTGCCCCGGGGGTTCCGGCTCAGGACGTGGAGGATGGCGACGACTGGCGGATTGAATTCGACCAAGCAGGTGACTACAGCCTGGTCTTCCTGCCGGAGCGGGCCGACGATCTAGCCGTGATCCAATCGTGCGTGAAAGGCGGGGAGACCGAACGAATGCTGGGAAGGCAAGGCGTGTTGCTGTTCTCACGTTATCGGGTCCACATCGATGCCCCGGTTACGTGTTCCGGCGCCTCCACACCAGCTCCGTCCTCCCTGCCACCGGCCGGCAGCTTGTAGGTCAGGATCCCTTGCGCACCCGATGCCCGGCGTCCGGCACTTGCCGGACACCTCCATCCCGGTGGACATCCCCGGTGGATCCCTGCCTCGTAAGTTAACGAGGTCGGAACCGGTGATCCGCAAGTAGCCGAGGACAGCCGCGGGCGATGGCCGGGCGAGGGCTGGGGAGGGATGAGCAGGCGGGGCCACATCGCCGGGGAATACCTGCCTGGCAGCCGGCTTCATTCCCCCGATTTCAGAACTGCCGCGACCACTCCTTCGGCCAGCGTTCGATCACGACCTTGGTCTGGGTGAAGAATTCGACAGCATGCCGGGCCTGGCCGTGCAGCGTCCCAAAGAAGGACTCCTTCCACCCGCTGAAGGGAAAGAAGGCCATCGGGGCGGCGACGCCGATGTTGATCCCGATGTTGCCCGCCTCGACCTCGTAACGAAACTTGCGGGCGGCAGCACCGCTGCTGGTGAACAGGCAGGCCATGTTGCCGAAGGCACTCTGATTGACCAGGGAGATCGCCTGCTCGACCGTCTCGACATGCATCATGCCCAGCACCGGCCCGAAGACTTCCGTGGTTGCCAGCTTGCCCGCTGGCGGACAATCGCTGAGGATGCTCGGCCCGAGGAAGTTGCCTTTCTCGTAGCGTGGAACGACAAGTCGGCGTCCATCGAGGACCATCTCCGCGCCCTCGTCCAGTCCCTGCTGGATCAGGCCCGCGATGCGCTGCTTGCTTTGGGGCGTGATCACCGGCCCCATCGTCACACCGTCGTCCAGGCCGTACCCGACGACACGCTCTGACGCCGCCCGAACGATAGCCTGGGTGAACGGATCGCGCATGCCGCCCACGGTCACGGCCATTGAGGCCGCCAAGCAGCGCTGGCCAGCATTTCCGAACACGCTGTCGGCGACGATGCGCGTCGTCATTTCCAGGTCGGCGTCCGGGAGAACGATCACCGGATTCTTAGCGCCGCCCTGGGCCTGGACACGCTTGCCGCTAGCCGAGCCGCGGCTGTAGACGTGGCGTGCCACCGGCGTCGATCCGACGAAGCTGATCGCCCGGATGAGCGGATGGTCGAGCAGGGCGTCGACCGTCTCCGGACCGCCGTTGACCAGGTTGAACACGCCGGCTGGAATGTCGATCGTCTCGAACAGCTCGGCCACCCGCTGCATCGTAATCGGGCAGCGTTCGGGGGGCTTGACGAGGACCGTGTTGCCGCAGGCCAGCGCATAGGGGAGGAACCAGAAGGGGATCATCCCGGGGAAGTTGAAGGGGGCGACGATGGCGCACACTCCGACCGGCTGGCGGATGACGTATTCGTCGATGCCGGGGGCGATGTCTTCGGAGAACTCACTCTGCATCAAGGCCGGGATGCCGCAGGCGACTTCGATGTTCTCGATGGCCCGGCGCATCTCGCCCCTGGCCTCGCCCAGCGTCTTGCCGTTTTCCATGGTGATCGAGCGTGAGAGCTCTTCGAAGTGCTCCTCCAGCAGCGCCTTCATCCGAAACAGCACCTGGATGCGCTCGGCGGCTGGCGTGCGTCGCCAAGCGGGAAAGGCCGCATGCGCCGCCTGACAGACGCTATCCACTTCAGCTGGCGGCGTGAGCGGCACCCGTGCCAGGATCTCCGTTGTTGCCGGGTCGGGCACGTCGAGCCACTCGCAGGGTTCCGGGCGATGCCACTCCCCGGCGACGTAGTTGGCGAGCTTTCGGACATCCGCCATCCTGATCCTCGCAAGCCGAAAGGGATACCGCCCATTGTACGTCGGGGGTTGGCAGAGAGGAATTGGACGGTAGGCGTAGAGCCTTGCCCGCTGCCTTAGCCGGGATGGAG